>REEQ01000078.1 GCA_007695005.1 Wenzhouxiangellaceae bacterium
ACCGCCGACCTCTACAATGCCATTGTAGCGCTCTCCCAGCTGAGCTATGGCCCCACATCAAGCCGCGCATTCTAGACAATCCACTCAGGACTGTCAAACACTTTTCGTGACCGTCGCACGCGGTCAGGGTTCTGGCTTGACCAGGCCGTAGCGCAACGCCAGCCGCAACAATTCCACCTCGCTGCTGACGCCCACCTTTTCATAGATATTGTACTTGTGAGTGGCCACTGTTTTGGGGCTGACCTTGATCACTTCAGCGATGGACGGCGGCTTCATTCCCTGGGTGAGCATCAGGGCAACCTCCAGTTCGCGGGCTGTCAGTTCCTGGAAAGGTGATTGCGGTGTGCCCGGCAGCAGGGACAAGGCAAGTTGCTGGGCAATCTCGGACCCGATGTAGCGCTCGCCCCTGGCCACGGCCTTGACGGCGTTGACCAGCTCGCGGGCACTGCAGGCCTTGGTCAGATATCCGGATGCGCCGATATCCAGCAATCGTGCCGGCAACGGTGGCTCGCTATGTGCGGTCAAAACCACCACGCGAACCCGGGACTGAACCTTGAGTATCCGCTCGGTGGTCTCCAGTCCGGACAGGCCCGGCAGCTCGACATCCATCAGGATGACGTCTGGCTCGAGGTCACGAGCCAGGCGAATGGCTTCCTCGCCGGTAGAGGTTTCCCCGATAATCTTGAACCCCGGCTCGGCCGACAAGATGTTTTTCAAGCCGGTGCGGACCAGATCATGGTCTTCGACAATCAGAATGCTCGTCACGATGTCTCAATTGCTCACGAAATCCCTGCCTGGGCTTAGCCTATACCATCCGCCACGGCTTGTGTAGCATCGAAGCCTGGGCAGGCTTCAGATTGGCATCAAGCCAGGCGAAAGCCAAAGACCCTGGTCGATGGCCGCGTTTACCCAGCTTTGCTGACCACCCGGAAACAAGCTTTTGCGAGGCATTGACAGCACAGCAGCTCGCACTCACCGGCAGGCGCCTCCGCGGGCCTCAGCATCCCTTATAATTCCGCGGTTATGCCGTCAGAAGTCAAGATGTCAGATCCGAGCTCCCAACCCCAGCAACGCCAGTGGATTCGCCAGGCTCATGAAACCGTCGCCGACCTGTTCGAGCGGCGACCGGGCCTGTACTGGACCGACCTGTTGCTTACCGCCCTGCTCGCCTGGTCGGCGGTAGCGCTGTACTTTCTCGCCCCACCCTGGTCGGCCTGGCAGGCTGCAGGTCTGCTGGTCGCCGGCATCGCACTTTTTCGTGCTGGCACTTTCATGCACGAAATTATCCACATGGGGCGATCCGAAATGCGCTGGTTCAAGCGCTGCTGGAATCTGCTGGTCGGCATCCCGCTGCTGATGCCGTGGGTTCTTTATCGCAACCACATTGAGCATCACAGCAGAGCGCACTTCGGAACGCCGCGCGACGGCGAGTATCTGCCTTTGGCTGCGGCACCAACACGCGAACTCATCAGATACCTGCTGCAAATACCTGTACTGTCGCTGATGGCGCTGGCTCGCTTTGGGCTGGCTGCACCGCTGTCCTGGATTTTCCCGCCGCTGCGACGCTGGCTACTGAGCGCTGGATCGGCTTACGTCTCGAACCCTCACTACCGCAAACCCTTCCCGGAACGCGAGCGCAAGCACCTGTTTGTCGTCGAGCTGCTTTGCCTGGCCTGGCTTCTGATGTGGCTGGCGCTGACCGTGTACGGTCCGGTTACACCCTTGCACTGGGCGATGGCCTGGCTGCTGCACGCCTGGACCCTGGGCCTGAACTGGATACGAAACCTGGCCGCGCATGGTTATGGCAATCGCGGAGAGTCCATGAGCCATCTGGAGCAGCTGCAGGATTCGATCAACATTACCGGCCAGACCTGGCTTACCGTCTGGCTGTTTCCGGTCGGACTGCGCTATCACGGCCTGCACCATCTGTTTCCGGGCTTGCCCTATCACGCCATGGGCAAGGCGCATCGCCGGCTGATGGAGCGCTTCGGCGACGACTCGCCCTATGCACTCGCCAATCACGCGAACTACTTCGCCGTCGTTACGCGCCTGTTTCAGGGGGCGGCCCGAACGCGCGCCGACGAGTCGGCGATTGCCGTCTGGCGGCAGCAGGCGTGAGCCCGGAGCAGGTCCGGCTCGATGACGGCCGGCCGAACAATGGCGGGAGCGCGATGGAAGACGCCATGGCTTCAACGCCCAGGCCGGATGCCGGGAGCCTGATCCTGCTGAATCCGCGCAGTTTCCGAATGAGTCTGCGCGATAGACGGCGACGTATTCATGAACTGGCTGAGCGTCGGCAGGCCAGATTGGTGGAAGTATCGGAGCCGGAGGAAATCGAGCAGAATGTGCTTGCAGCCATGCATCGGGGCTGCCGCCTGCTCGTCGTTATCGGCGGTGACGGCACGGTCCAGGCTGCGGTCACTGCGCTGGCCTCCTGTCCTGAGAGCCAGGCTCAGCCGGACATTCTGGTGCTGGGCGGCGGTCGGACAAACTACACCGCTCGGGATATCGGCACCCATGACCGCCTGCTGGTCACGCTTGCGCTGGCGCTGGATGATCCGGCGCGGCTTTCAGCTACCGAGCGCCGCACCCTGGCACTGCACCATCCGGGCCAGGCTCGAGTCGAGCACGGTTTCTTCGTCGCCGGCGCCCTCGTCGACCACGTCATCCGTGACTGCCATTCCTACCGCAGCGGCGGCACGGGGCCACTCAGGCGCGGCCACCTCTCATCGGCCTGGCGGGTCTTCCAGCTCGGTCTGCTGGGTCTGCTGGGTCGCTCCAGCTACAGGCCGGTGGAGTTGAGCGTCAGCGCAACCGAGCTTGGCCGGCTGGACGGGGCCTGCCGCCTTTTGTTGCTGACTTCTCTGCACCATCGTCGGGAGTGGATCGATCCCTACGCCCGCCGCGGAACGGGTCCGGTACGCCTGACCATGATCAAGCAGTCGGCCAGCAGCTTCTGGCGGCGTCTGCCGCGTCTTTTGCACGGCCGCTACCAAAAGGACATGAGTCCGGAGAGCGGCTACCTGAGCGGCAACAGCACAGAGGTTCGAATCCAGGGGCTTGAGCGGCTGAGCCTGGATGGCCAGGAGATCGACCTGGACCCCGGTCAGCCGCTGACGGTCACCGCCGGCCCCATCTTCAGGTTTCTGCACCCATGAGCACGCTGGACGCATTTTTTCACGACCAGCTGCAGGCAGGCGCGCGACCTGCCGGGATCGAGGCACTGACCGATGCGATCACGCAGCGGCATGGTGCTTCAGTACGGGCAATCGTGCTTTACGGCTCCTGCCTGCGCAAGGCCGATGCCGGAGACGGTCTGGTCGATCTGCTCGTCCTGGTCGACAGCTACCGATCCGCACTCTCCAGTCCGCTGGCCACCGTTCTCAACTGGCTGCTTCCTCCCAATGTTTACTACCTGGAGGCGGCTGACGGCGAGCGTCGCTTGCGCTGCAAATATGCACTTGTCACGCTGCGCCAGTTCCGGCGGCGCATGCTGGCAGCGTCCGACCTGTACTTCTGGGCCAGATTCTGTCAGCCCGTGCGCTTGGTGGCAGGCTCGGCAGACCACCTGATTGCACGGGCCAGAGCCGACGCTGCCCGAGGCTTTTGCCGCCGCATTGCGCCCCTGCTGGATGAACCGCATTCGGCCCAAGCCTTGTGGGCACGCGCGCTGGCTACCAGCTATCGCTGCGAATTGCGGCCCGAGCCGCCAGACAATGCAGCGCGCCTGATTGCTCATGACCCCGACTACTGGCAGGCGCTCAGCCAGCTCCTGGCCGCTGAGGGACTGCTGCAGGCCAGCGATACCGGCTATCTTTCCCCGCATGGGTTCGTCAGGCGGCAGCAAGCGAGGCTGGGCTGGCTGCTGCGCCGCTGCAGCGGCAAGCTGTTCAACCTGGCACGCCTGTTCAAGGCTGCCGGCACTTTCAGCAATGGCATCGACTACCTGGTCTGGAAAGTCGAGCGCCACAGCGGTGTTCGCATCGAGCCCACGGAGCGCATGCGCCGACATCCACGACTCGCTGCCTGGGGCCTGGCCTGGCGCATGTGGCGTCAGGGAGGTTTCCGATGAGCAAGACCGGGAGGCAGGGCGGTTCGGCCCGCATGCTGCTGGCCTTTGTCCGCACTTACCCGGGTCGCACCAGCCTGGCGCTGTTGGCCCTGATCGTGGCCGGCGTCCTCGATGGGCTCGGGCTGTCGCTCTTGCTGTCCATGCTCAACCTGGCAACCGGTGCAACGGAGGATCCGTCCATGCCCGAGCGGGTTGCCCTGGAGGTGGTCGAGGCGCTGGGCCTGGAGCCCACCACCCTGTCCCTGCTGGTGCTAGGCGTGGTAATGATCGCGATCAAGGCGATGATCGTGTTGCTGGCCAATCGCCAGGTCGGCTATACCGTCGCCCATGTCGCCACCGACCTGCGCCTGCAGCTGATCCAGGCGGTAATGAACAGTCGCTGGCGCTATTACCTGGCCCAGCCGGTCGGACGCCTGTCCAATGCCGTCGCCACCGAGGCGCACCGCGCATCCGAAGGCTTCTTTCACGGCGCAGTCATGGCAACCCAGACCATCAGTGCCCTGATCTATGCCAGCCTGGCGCTGTTGATCTCCTGGCAGGCCAGCCTGATCGCCCTGGCCTTCGGCGGAGCCCTGCTCGGCATTCTTCACTTCCTGGTTCGCATCGCCGGGCGCGCCGGGCGCGACCAGACCGGCTTGCTGAAATCACTGCTGTCGGTGATGACCGACCAGCTGGGCGCCGTCAAACCGCTCAAGGCCATGGCCCGTGAGCAGCATGTCGATCGCATGCTGTCCTCGCAGACGCGAGACCTGAAAAAGGCGCTCAAGAGCCAGGTCATCGCCAAGGCTGGCCTGACCGCGCTGCAGGAACCCCTGCTGGCCATACTGGTCGGCGTCGGCTTTTTCTTTTTCCTGGTCCAGATGAGCCTGCCCATGGGCACGGTGATGGTGATGATTTTCCTGATCGCACGCTCGGTCAACCATCTGGCCAAGGCCCAGCGCGCGCTCCAGCACATGGCGATCAGCGAAAGCGCCTACTGGTCGCTGCGGGCCACCACCGAGGAAGCCGAAGATCAGCGCGAACCAGCGCGCGGCCACCTGGTGCCCAGCCTGGACAAGGCCATCCGTTTCGAGTCGGTCAGTTTTGGTTACGGCGAGCGCCCGGTCATCGACCAGCTGTCGATGACCATCCCGGCAGGCAAACTGACCGTGCTGTGCGGGCCGTCGGGCTCGGGCAAGACCACCCTGATCGACCTTGTCGCTGCCCTGCTGCATACCGATTCCGGACAGATCCTGGTCGACGACCAGCGGCTGGACGAAATCGACCATCACCGCTGGCGTCGGCTTATCGGCTACGTGCCGCAGGATCCGCTGCTGGTCAATGACACGGTGTTTCACAACCTGGCTCTGGGCGACCCGACATTGACCGAGGATGATGCGCGCCGCGCACTCGAACAGGCCGATGCCTGGGACTTTATCGCCCAGCTGCCGCAGGGCATGAACACGCTGCTAGGCGAGCGCGGAGGCCGTCTGTCCGGCGGCCAGCGCCAGCGTCTGGCGATCGCCCGAGCCCTGATTCACCAGCCGCGCCTGCTGATACTCGACGAAGCCACCAGCAACCTGGATTCCGTATCCGAAGCTGCCGTCATCGAAACCATTCAACACCTTAAAGATCAGCTGACCCTGCTCGCCGTCAGCCACGACGAAGGCCTGGTCAAGGCAGCCGATCAGGTCATCCGGATCGAATCCGGCCGAAGGGTGGAGGCTGGCCTGGTGTGAAACTGAAGCGACGCTATCGGCGTGGCCTGTTTCACTTCTTCAGGCTGATCGCTCGGCTGCTCGGACGAGGCGGCATGCCGGCACTGCGAGACCGCGGGCATCGCTTCGGGCTACTGCACTACCGCTTCAAGCCCGGCAAGCGCCGACAACTTCAGGCGCAAATCCAGCGCGCACTGGCGGTATCGCCCGACGAGGCCGCCGCCGTGCTGCGCGAGGCCTATCGGATCAACGACCGGGCGATCCTTGAAATCCTGGCCATGTATACCCGCACCGTGACCGCCGCCGAGGTCGCCGCCGCTTGCCAGGTAGGCGGCCTGGAACATCTCGACGAGGCGCTTGCCGAAGGCAAGGGTGTCGTGATGCTGGGCATGCATATGGGCAATGGCGTCGCCATGGCAACCCACCTGGCCGAACGCGGTTACCCAATCGCGGTCATCTACCGCGAGTCCGGCAAGATACCCACCGGATTCTTTCGCGACGGCATCAGCGGGCTGGGGATGGAGGCGATCCCCGCCGCACCGGCTGCCACCGGGGTCAGGCGCATGCTCAAGGCGCTGAAGGAAAACCGTATCCTGTTCATCCTGATGGATCAGGCGACCAAGCAGGCCGGGGTGGCAGCCCGCTTCCTCGGCAAGTCGCTGAACATGCCACCCGGGCCTGCCGAGCTGGCCAGACGCACCGGTGCCAGCGTTGTGCCGGCGCTGCTGACCGGTGTGGAGCCGCTGTGGCAGTTTCAGCTCAGCCGGCCAGTGAAGCTGGCACCACAGGACTCGCTGGAAACAACGGTGCAAAATTTGACCGAGATCATGCAAAGTCACATTGAAAAAAGGCCACAATGGTGGACTTGGCACCAGCGTCGCTGGTGCCGATATCCATTCGTCAATGAAACCGACGGAGACTGAATTGCCATGCCCCTGCTAGCCCAGCGCATCCTGCGCGGCCTGATCCCGGCCCGCTTCAGCGCCGACCGACCGCCAGCCCGTCGACGCAGCCCGGACCGCATCGTGTTCGGGGTCAAGCCCGGCCACCGACCGTCCAGCCTGCCGCCGGTCAGGATTTTCCTCGGCACCGAGCGCGGCCAGTTTCGCGCGGAACGGATATTTCTCTGGTCGATAGAAAAACATCGCGATCCTTCAAGGATTTATGAGGTTTTTCTGATGCGGGACCTCAAGGGTTTCCAGCGCCGTTTCTGGCTCACCGGCTTTACCAACTACCGCTTCGCCATCCCGGAACTGGCCGGCTTTCAGGGCCGGGCAATCTACAACGATGCCGACCAGGTCTATCTGACCGATCCGGCCAGCTTGTTCGACACGCCGATGGGCAAGGCTGGCTTCCTGTCGATCAACGACCGTGACACCTCGGTCATGCTGATCGACTGCCAGCGCATGGCTGAAGCCTGGAATGCACACGACGTTCGCCGCCTCAGCCGCAAGGCGCTGGAGGCCAGAGCCCGTGCGGCCGGCCTCTGGGGCGAACTTGACGGTGGCTGGAACGCCCGCGACAGCGAATACCTGCCCGGCGAATCCCGACTGGTTCATTTCACCACCCTTCACACCCAACCCTGGCGGCCTTTCCCGGACCAGTTCGTGTATTTCGACAACCCGACCGGTGAGCTCTGGCCGGGGCTGGAGCGCGAGGCCGACCAGGCCGGCTTCCTGCCAGTCAATGCAACCCGACCGTCTCCAGACTGGGCCAGTGTCAATCTGTACCTGTCCTCGCGCAGCGATGGTCAGCAGCTGCAGACCCTGCTGGCACCGACCGGCGAGCAGAATCAGACCGACAAGCTACGGATTGAAGGCCTGCTGGAGCATGTACCTGACCAGGACGTCGCCTGGGTGCTGGCACGTCTGTTCCGCGCCTGCCGTGAGCTGACAGTAGCCATCCGTGAGCCCGCCTGGCAGGGACAAGGCCGCTATCGCCGCAGCAGCTGGTTCTGGATCCAGCAATTCCGCCAGGCCGGCCACCTGTTTCCGGAAACGCGCTGGCGCCTCGAGCGCCGCAGCAGCCTGGGGCGTCGCCGCGTCTACTGCGGCGGGCCAAGCGCAGAAGGCAGCATTGCGGTCCTGATTCATCGCAAGCCGGGCCACAATCAGCAAGCGAGGGCGATTGCCAAATCCCTGGCCGAGGCCAGCGGCCGTGAGCTGCAGGAATATCTCATCCAGAGCAGCGAAATCGGCTGGGCCATGCGTGCACTGCTGGGTCTGGCTTGGCTGCCGACCATTGATCCGAAGACAGCGGTTGTCGTCGCCGGCGGCTGGCTGCCTTGTCGAGTGGCCCAAGTCCTGGGCAGAAAACAGCCCGACCTGCGTCTGGTGCTGTCCGGCCGCAAGGCCGGCCCGGTACCGAAAAATGGCGCGGTCGTGGTCCAGTGCCGCCACTTCGGCTTGCCCTCGGACCCGAACCGGATCACCACTCGCCTGCCGCTGAATGCAGGCCTGAGCGAAACCGCGCCGGACAAAACGCCCTGGGCAGCATGGCTGTCGGCTGATCGCAAGGCCGCCGCCCTGATTGGTGGCAGCTCGCGTTCGCACCGGCTGGATGCCGAGACCGCTCGCCTTCTGGGACGCCAGCTGTCCGACTGGGCCCGATCGCGCAAATGTCGACTGCTGGTCGTGTGCAGTCGACGAACGGGAGCGGCGGTCGACCGGCTGGCCAGCGGCCTGGGCGATGAACACGCCCTCTACCGCTGGCAGCCCAACGATGCAGCCAATCCCTACGCGCTCGCCCTGGCCGAGGCCGATGAGCTGGTAGTGACTGGTGAAAGCGAGTCCATGCTGGCCGATGCGGCCAGTCGCGGCCGGGGCTTTCATGTTTTTCCGCTGCCTGAGCGGGCCGCCACACCGTGGCGCGCTCTTTGTGCCTGGGTTGCCGAACGTGCTGTGCGGCCGCGCTTCAACCGGCGCGGCAGCATCCGGCCACAACAGGGCATCACTTATCTGTGCGCACGCGCGCTGGAACGCGCCTGGATACTGCCACCACGCCGGCTCGATCTGCTCCACCAGGCTCTTTACCAGGCCGGCCTGGCCGCGCCCCTGGACCAGGCCGCGCCGCGCAGCTTCAGGCTGGAAGACGAACTGGGACTGACTGCCCAGCGGATCTGCCGGCAACTTGCCATCGACAACAATCTGGAATCCGTCACGGAACACGACCTGCCGCATGAACAGCGCCAACCCACTCATTGACCAGTCCCGACTGGATGCCATCAGTACCGCCTCTTTTCGCGAGGCAGTGCCCTACCCCTGGATCAACCCCGAGGGTGTCCTGACCGAGGCTGCTTTCGAGCTGCTTCGAACCAACATGCCGCCGCTCGACGTCATGAAGGCGAGCTTCGGGCGCAAGCGCGCTCATGGCCAGAAGCCACATGACCGCTACGCCCTGGAGTATCGACCGGACCTTGACATTCACCCGGCCTGGCACCAGCTGGTGGCCGAGCTCAATGGTCCGGTCTATCAACGATGGCTGGCAAGGCTGTTCAACACCCGGCGCTTTCGTCTCAGCTATCACTGGCATTACGCACCGCGCGGCGCTTCCGTATCACCTCATTGCGATGCCAAACGCAAACTCGGCTCCCACATCTTCTATTTCAATACCGCCGATGAGTGGGACGCCAACTGGGGCGGCGAGACCGTGGTGCTTGATGACGGCGGCCGCTTCTCGCGGGCCAGCGCGCCCGACTTCGACGAGTTCGATCGCTCCTGGTCTGCCGAGGCGATCGGCAATCGCTCGTTGCTTTTCCAGCGCCAGGGCAACTCCTGGCACGGCGTCAAGACCCTGAACTGTCCGGAAGATCGTTTGCGCAAGGTTTTTATCATCGTCGTCAACGCCGACACGCTGGCTGGACGCCTGCGGCGCCTGTTCCACAAGCCAGACGGTTACTGAACTTCATTCAGCTTCGGTTGAGGCTGAGCTGTTATCGTTGTCATGGTCTGACGCCGAGAGGTCCATCCATGCAGCCAGCCATCCGTGCCGCCCTGACTCTGGTCGCAATGATGCTGATGGCGTCAAGCCAGGCTCAGGTATACCGCTGCGACATCGATGGCGTGTCCATCTTTGCCGATAGCCCCTGCGCAGCAGACGCCCGGATTTACCAGTCCGAGGCACGGCTGAGTGTCATCCCGGCCGCTGCCGACCTGGACCAGGTCGCGATCGCCAACCAGGCCTTTATCCAGGCTCGCCTTGACGCCATTGCCGCCGATCGTCAGCAGCGGCGCGACAGCACTGACTTGCACACGCAGCAGCCACCGGAACAGCCACTGGCCACGCCAGTGCTGGTCGTTCCGAGAACAATGCATCACGGCAGAGGATACTATCGGCCGCGTCCCAGGCCCGACGATGAAGCCGTACCAGCAAAGCCGGGTTTCTCTGCCCTCAGCGGTCCATTCCCCGGCACCAGGCGAGGCCGACGCTGACAAAGGTCCGAGTCTCTACACACACGCCAGAGGCCGGCCCAACTTGACCAAACCCCGGTCTTAGGGGCTAATATCGAGAATCTTGGGGAAACCAGCGAGCTCTGCGAATGCCTCAGCGACTTGTCAAACCAGCCCTGTTGATCGCCGCGCTTGCTGCGGCTGCAAGCTGGTGGCTACATGAACGCCAAGCCGAGTCCGCTT
The DNA here is from genome assembly GCA_007695005.1 of Wenzhouxiangellaceae bacterium. Taxonomy (GTDB): domain Bacteria; phylum Pseudomonadota; class Gammaproteobacteria; order Xanthomonadales; family Wenzhouxiangellaceae; genus Wenzhouxiangella. Next base: position 10,401 of record REEQ01000078.1, read on the forward strand.
CTCCGGCAAGCAATATCACCCCCGCGCCCGTGACCGTCGCGGTTGCCAACCCGGCTCTGCCGATCGAGCCCTGGCAGCGCGCTGTCCACCGCCCGCGCACGCTACTGACAGGCCCGGGCGGGTCAGGCTTCGAGCAGCTGCCACCCGAACGGGTGACCCCACTGGAGCCCGCACCCTTGCGCCCGGCACCCGGGCAGCAGCTGTCGATTTACCTGGGAGCCTCCGCCCCACCCCTTGAGCTGGAAGTCGGCAGCCTGGTTCAGCATGGCAACGGCGACATCAGCATACGCGCAGCCAGCAGCAACGGGCGCAGCAAGGCGACCCTGACCTACGGTGATCGTGGGCTTTTTGCGCGTATCAACGGCGATCATGGGCTGTACCTGGTCCATACCGACGCGACCGGCACCTGGCTGATCGACCTGAACGATGAACGTATCGAAGTTGATCGTTTCCACAATGACACCCTCGGCCAGCCCGTGCTGCATCCGATTGTCAAGCGTCGGACCGGAACCGAAAGTGTCGACCCCGTGGCGCATACGCAGTCCTTGCTGGCAGACCTGGCCACCACCCATGCCCAGGATGACAGCTTCAGCCAGATCGACGTGATGTTTCTCTACACCCCGGACATGGTTCAGCGCTATCCCGGGCCATTGATCGAAACCCGTCTCAATCATCTGATTGCCATTGCCAACCAGGCAATGGTCGACTCCCAGGTCCCCGTTGGCGTTCGCCTGGTTCACCATCGCCAGGTCAACTACAACCGCAACAGCAACAACAATGCCACCTTGATGGATCTGCGCAGTGCGGTAAGCGGCGAAAACATCCCCGGCCTGGAAGGCCTCCAGGCGCTGCGCCAAAGTCATGGCGCTGACATCGTCGCCTTCACCTGGCCGCACGACATCGAACGCCGCGGCAGCTGCGGCGTCGCCTTTTTCCCGCGACAGCTTGCCAACGGCAGCTGGGACCGGTCACTAGGGGTGCACATAGACAACGATGGCGCCAGCAACTGGTCAGTGTGCTCGGATGCGGTATTCACCCACGAACTTGGCCATAACCTGAACGCCGAGCACCAGCGCGCCCAGTCCAGCGGTGATGATCCGAACCGCTCCAACTACGCTTTCTATCGCGACGGTCGCTTCCATACGATCATGGGCAGCTTCGGCACGGCGCACCCGGACCGCTATCTGCGCCTGGACGTCTTTTCCAATCCCGCAATCCAGTGCGGTGGCGAACCCTGCGGCTCGACAGCACCTGGGCTGGGCAGCAACAACGCCGCCACGATCAGCCAACTCGGAGCCATCGTCGCCGGCTACTTTACGCCCACGCATCCTGGACAAATCCAGCGCCCGGCACCGTCCATGCCCGACAGCGACGGCGATGGCATCGTCGACTGGCAAGACCCGTATCCTTTCGACCGCTACGATGGCCAGCCTGCCCTCCCTTCACCGCCACTGGCTTTCCAGCCTCGCCAGCTGCGCCAGACAAACGATATCGATGACTGGGAAATGCTGGTTGTCAGCAGCGGCACAGACCAGGTTCTGGCCTTTGGTGTGGATGGCCGCTCGCGCGGCGTGCTGCTGACACCGGCTGCGGTCGACGCAGGCCCCGTGCTGACCGAGTACAGCAGCATGGCTCTGGACAGTCAGGGACGCCTGTATCTGCTGGCATCAGGCGATGTGCGCCGCTTTGATCGCCTGTCCGGCGAGCTGATCGACGTCTTTCTGACCAAGAATCCCGGACCGCACCCGCTGCAAAGCCCGTTTCCCAGGGCCATGGGCTTCCTGCAGCCAAATGTCCTGATGGTGCTCGGCGACAACGCCATCGAGCGCTATGCCACCGATCGCACTCCCTTGAACTTGCCCACCAACTCCGAACCCACGGACAACCCGGGCAACTGGAACAACCGCATGTCCCTGCCGCTGCGCGGCTTCGCCGTCCACGACAACCAGCTGTTCATAGCCGAGGCGCAGAGAAACCGGATCATGGCCTTCGGCCTGGCCAGTGGCTTCCGCCTGCAGAACATTGCCAACGCCGACAACCCGCACATCAGCGACCCCTGGGCGATGACCGTCGCACCCGACGGCAAGCTGCTGCTGGCCAACGGCAGCGGCGGCAACGTACTGCGCTTCGACATCAGCAGCCGTCAGTTCATCGACGAATTCGTCAGCGCCGGCAGCGGCGATCTGCGCTTTGCCCGAGACCTGGCCTTCGGACCCGACGGACATCTTTACGTGGCTTGTCAAAGCAGCGACCGCATTCTGCGCTATGACGGCAGCAGCGGCGCTTTCATGGGCGTCGTCGTCGACGCTGGCCACGGTCTCTCTGCACCGACCAGCCTGCTGTTCGCGCCCGTGCTGGACCAGGTACACCCCGGCCACAGTGGTCACTACTTCAACCCGAAGCGGTCCGGAGAAGGCTGGCTGCTGGAAATTCTGGACCAGGAAGACGCCACCCTGGGCTGGTTCACTTACCCGCCCGACGGCGAGGACGGTGAGCAGGCCTGGCTGGTCGGCTATGGCCGCATAGAGGGCAGCAGAATCCACTTCGAGGAAGTCTTGAGCACCCGCGACGGACGCTTCGCCTCGGACTCCCAGCAGCACGAACCTGTCATCGAGTTCTGGGGCACGGTGGACATCGACTTCGCCAACTGCAACCATGCAAGCCTGCATTACCAGGGGCCACCCGCCTACGGCAGCGGCAGCGTCGATATCACCCGTCTGATCGCCATACCTGGCCTGCCCTGCGGCGACCTGGCGCGCCCACCTGCATCCGGTGCTCCCGGAGTCAGCGGCCAATGGTTCGACCCCGAGCTGTTCGGCCAAGGCTGGTTCCTGCAGGAAACCGAACCCGGGCAGGTCTTTGCGATCTGGTTTACCTACGACAGCTCCGGCCGGCCGGCCTGGATCGTTGGCCAGGGCGCCGTCGAGGACGGCACCATTTATTTCGACGACTTGTTGATTACCCGCGGCACCCGCTTCGGCTCCGACTTCAATCCCGAGGAAGTGCTGCTGCAGCACTGGGGCACCATGACCATGTCCTTTCTGAACTGCAACGATGCCGTGGTCGATTATGTCTCGGCCCTGCCCGAGTACGGCAGCGGCCTGGCCTATCCGCAGCGTCTGAGCAAGCTGGCCGACCTTGCCTGCGAGTTACCGTGAGCAGAGCACGCCAGCGGTCGAGCGCAAGCCATGCCATGCACGGAATGACCTGGATATTTCAGAGCCGGTTTGATAGCCGGAACGCATCAGCCGGATTCTGAAAGATCCCAGCCGTCGGTGCCGCGCGCAGGGATGGGCTCGGCTTCAGGCACGATCAGGGGGCTTTCTCGCAGTTGTTCGAGCAGGACTTCCACGCCGCGTTCGAGCTGGGCGTCTTCACCGCGCCAGGTGGCGTGGGGCAGATTGACCACTTCGATGTCGGGGGCCACACCGGCGCCTTCGATCAGCCAGCGGCCCTCGGGGCTGAACTGCGGCCACTGGGCGGCGCGCATGACGCCACGGTCGATCATGCGGTTGGTATCGCTGAGCCAGACGCCGGCGCCGGCCGTGCGCTGACCGATCAGCGGACCCAAGCCCAGGCTGCGGACGCCGGCGGCAAAGGTTTCGCCGTCAGAGTAGGTCAGCTCATCGATCAGCACTACCAGGTGGCCGCGGAAGGTCTGCTGCATGTTCCAGAACGGCTGCTCGCCGGCCCGATACCAGAACATCCAGGCGCGCCGCAGAAGCTTTTCGATCACCCAGCTGTCGATATTGCCACCGCGGTTCCGGCGCACGTCGATGATCAGGCCTTCGCGCTCGACGTTGGCGTAGAACTCGCGGGCAAAATCGGCGATGTCGTTTGCACCCATGGCCTGCAGGTGCAGGTAGCCGATGCGTCCTTCAGACAGGGCTTCGACCTTCTCCCGTCGGGCCAGCACCCAGTCCTGGTAGCGCAGGCCGGCATCGGCCCAGGCGCTGATCGGCTCGACTACGACCGCACCACTGTCATTGCCGCGCCGGTAATCCAGGCGCACCTGCTGGCCGGCCTGGTGGGTCAGCAGCAGGTTGATGTCTTCGACAGTGCTGACGGAGCGGCCGTTGACCGCGGTGATGATGTCGCCGACGCGCAGGTCCACACCCGGTCGGGCCAGCGGCGAGCGATTGCGCGGCAGCTCCGGGTCGCTGGCGTGGATGCGGGTGATGCGCGCACCCTGCTCGCTGTGTTCGAAATCCCCACCCAGGAAAGCCTGACTGGCCAGCTCGCGCTCGCTGCGATAGTCACCGCCGCGCACCTGCGAGTGCAACACGCCAAGCTCGGCCACCATCTGGGCGAGCAGGTCGTCGAGTTCGCGCCGGTCACCGATGCGCGCGACCAGCGGCTCGAAGCGTTCCCGTACTGCGTCCCAGTCGCGACCGCGCAGCGCCGGGTCGAACAGGTAGTCGCGCTGCATGCGCCAGGCATCGACGAACATCTGCTGCCATTCCAGGGCCGGCTGCACCGGCAGACGCCAGTCCCCTACCCTGACCTGAGCGGGGCCCAGGTCACCGGGCGGACGGGCACCAGCATCGACGATATACATGGCGCCGTTACCAGCCAGTCGGTAGAACAACTGCTTGCGATCGCCCGACAAGGCAAACTGGTCAACGCCCTCGGCAAAGGTCTCGATACTGGCCCGGTCGGGGCCAAAGTCGATGGTCATCAGGCTGGCCCGGCTGCCGCGCTCGAAGGCCCGGTCAAGAAAGTACAAGCGGCTTTCGGCCACTGCCAGGCTGCTGTAGTTGCCGGCGCTCACCGGCACCTCGAACAAGCGCTGGTCCAGACCATCGAAGACTATCGCCGGCAAGTCATCGCCGCTGTCCGGGGCATCGGCGCTCAGCTCGGTGCGCGGCAACAGCGGGAAACGGTTACCGGGCTGCAAGGCATAGGCATAGATGCCGGTGCGCCGATCAAATACCGGGCCCATGTTGCGATCGCCCCAGGGCGAAGTCGGGTTGGCCTCGAAATGACGATCGGAGAGGAAATACAGCCAGCGACCGTCGGAGCTGAAGGCCGGGCTGTAGCTTTCATAGCGATCGCTGGTCAGCACATGCAAATGATCACCGGCAACATCGTAGACCATCAGTTGCGGGCGCTGCATGGTCGAGTCGGGTCGGACCAAAGCCAGGGCGCGGCTGTCGGGCGACCAGACAATGTCGCGATAACCGGCACCATTCGAAGCATCAATGCGGCGATTGCTGCCGCTGGCCAGGTCCAGCAGCCAGAGCAAGCCGTCACGGTCGCTGTGGGCAATGGATCGCCCATCGGGCGAAACCACCAGCAGCTCGCGCTGGGTGCTGCCGTCATCGGTCAAGGCTTCGCCTTCTCCGTTGCCGTTGACAGGAAAACGCCAGATCTCGTGCTCGTCGGTGGCATCGACAATCGCATACAGCCAGTCGCCATCCGGGCTCAGCACCGCCTCGCGGGCCCGGCTACCCTCAGGCAGGTCAATCTCGATGCGACGAATCGCGCCGGTGCCAACCAGGGCGACGCGGCCGCGTGCGGTCAGCACCACGCGCTCCCCGTCAAGCGCAAAGCGGGCACTGTCAAGGAAGCTCAGCGGGTTGTCCAGCCAGCGCGTCATCTTCTGGCCGCGATCGCTGGCCAGTTCGATATCCAGCACCCGGTCACTGCCATCGCTCAGATCGAACAGGCGCAGGTCGGCTCCGTGCTGGTAGACGATGCGGCCTTCGTACAGGCTGGCCCCGCGCACATCGAAGTCTTCGTGACCGGTCAGGCGCACCGGATCGCTGCCGTCGGCCTGCAGCCGCCACAGGTTGGCTACCCCACCGTCGGCATCGCTGATGACGTAGAGCTGGCCGTCCCACCACATCGGCTGTTCCAGATTGCCGGCGTGATCCGCCGCCAGACGCTCGGCCTCTTCGTCGTGGTCGGGGTGGAAGCGCCACAGCTGGGCCATGGCGCCGCCGCGATACTCGCGCGCGTTGTCGTTGGTCGTGGCCAGGCCGAAACGGACGAAATAGATATTGCCGTCATCATCGAAGGCGGCCTGGCGGGCATCCATCAGCGGCAGCTCACGGCGGGTCAGGGTGGCGGGGTCAACGGCGCGCAGCACGCTCATCGACAGCGGACCTGAGACGGCCGTGGTTTGATAGAGCACTTCGCCGGCGGGTGTCCAGCCGACAACCCTTGCCGGTCCACTGTCAAAGCTCAAACGTTTCGGACGGCCACCGCTGGCCGGCATGACATAGACCTCGAAGGCTCCGTCATAGCGTCCCGTGAAGGCCAGCCAGCGTCCGTCCGGCGACAACGCCGGCTGGCCCTTGGGCTCGGCATGAGCAGTCAGGCGCGAAGCCAGCCCCCCGGCCGGACTCACCGACCACAGGTCGCTTTCGGACACGAACACCACACGATCAACGCCCAGGCTGGGCTCGCTGTAATAACCCTTAACGGCAGCGGCTGTCTGGCCACAGGCCAAAACGGCCAGCAGCGGGAGCAAAACACGAAGCAGTGACATGGGGAAGTGTTCCGGCTAGCTGATGAAGCTCCCGATCATAACAAGCTTGAAGTCATCACAAGAACATGAGAGCGCGCTCCGATTGGCGCCGTGTGTCAGCGCTGGGGCTTCGTTTAAGTTGGGTAGCCGTCCTCGGGTGGTGAACTTCGCTTCGGTTCGACGCGGTGGCGAAGCCTTCAGCGAAGTCCCCCACCCGAGGGCGGCTCGCCAAGTGGAATTCGGCAGCCACATCCAGAACGCGCTTGGCGCCGCGTTCCTTGAGCAGGCGAATGAAGAAATCGCCTTCACTGGCGAAACGTGCATCCCAGTCAATCAGTTCATCCCACTTCTCGACGAAGCGATGAACATATTCAGCCTGGTAATGGTCAGTCTGCCTGACTTCTTTCGGTTGATCACCGACATCCTGCGCCGGTGTCGGCGCGGCCTGCTGTACTTTCTGGTTGATGACTCTTTCTCCCGGTAGCTGTCATTGCCTTGAAGCTGCCCACGGGATGATTATGGCTGCGGACAGCCACTGAGCCATCGAAGTTAACAGACAATCTCTGCGAGTTCATGACAAACCCGGATTTTGGCTGGAAAAGAACGCCGATCTCGTTTTCTAGCCCTATCCAATAGCTCCAGGCGTGTTGCTGGCGGGTTTTATGTGTGCTTCTCAGGTTTTGAGAATACTGTATTTTAGTATAGTATTCTGATCCCGGGGCATAGCTCCGGGCATTCTCACCTTTAAAAACCGGAGTACGCCATGGCCCATGCGCAAGCCTCGCCACCGCTGGAACAATTGCTGAAAGAGCGCCGTGATCTGTGGCGCGGAAAAAAGCCGCCGCGCGGTGCGGCCTTGAGCAGCGGCCAGGCCCTGCTGGATGACTGGCTGCCGGACGGCGGCTGGCCCTGCGGACGCCTGACCGAGCTTTTGCCCAGCGCCCTGGGCATCGGCGAACTATCCTTGTTATTGCCCAGCCTGGCCGCGCAAACCCGGCAGGGCCTGCCGGTACTGCTGGCCGCCCCGCCTCTGGTACCCTGCCCCCAACACCTCGACCGGGCCGGCATTGACCTGCAGCGTCTGGTCATTATCCGCCAGGCCAGGCAGGCGCTGTGGGCAGCCGAGCAAGGCCTGAAAAGCGGCCTGTGCGGTGCCGTACTGGTCTGGCATCCGCGCGGCCGGGTTCAGGAGAAACCCATACGTCGGCTGCAGTTGGCGGCCGAGCAAGGCAGCGCACCGCTGTTTGTCTACTACTCGCCCGGACAGCAACCACCGGCTGCGCTGGCCGCGCTGCGTCTGGCGATTCAGCCCGGGCCTGAACTCGAACTGCTGCGCGGCGATGCCGATCAACGCCGGATTCATCTGGGCCGCGGCAACGTCGTTCGCCTGCGCACGGCCCCATCCAGCCGACCACTGCCGCGCCCCCGGGCCAGCAAGGCGCCGGTCAGTCCGCTGTTTTCCAGCGTTGTACCGGCGCCATCCGCAGCCCATGCAAATGACGCAACACCCGGCCCGGCTGAACGAGGTGGCCAACTGTTGCCATGAGCCAGCGGCCAGCGGCGCTGTGGGCCGGGCTGTGCTGCCCGGATCTGCCGCTGGCGGCGGTCTGGGCCATGCTGCCCGAACAGGGCCCGGTGGCCGTGCACGACAATCACCAGGGCCAGGCCCGCATTCTCCAGGCCAGCGAACTGGCCCGCCGCCACGGGGTCAAGCCGGGGCAGCGCCTGGCCCAGGCCCTGGCCGTGCTGCCCCAGCTGCAGACCCGACCGCGCCGGCGCAGCGCCGAGACCGATACGCTGCGGCAAATAGCCCTGACCGCTTATCAACACAGCCACCAGGTTGTGCTGGCACCACCGGACACAGTGCTGCTGGAAGTCGGCGGCAGCCGGCGCCTGCACGGTGGCTTAGGACCGCTACTGCATGTCTTGCGTGATGCATTGGCAGACCAGGGCTTCGCGGCCCGGATTGGCCTGGCACCGGTACCGGCTGCGGCCCGTCTGCTGGCGAGGCTGGATCACCGCCTGAGCAGCCGCCAGGCCTTGTGTGACTACCTGGCCGGGTTGTCAATATCAGCGCTGGAGCTGGCTGCCGAGCAGATTCAGGCCCTGAGCGGCTGCGGCCTGCGCCGGATCGGGGAGCTGCTGACTATCCCGGCCGCCGAGCGTGCACGGCGCTTTGGCCGGGCCCTGAATGACTACCTCGATGAAATTCACGGCCGGCGTGACACACCGCTGGTCGCCTGGCAGCCACCGGAACGTTTTGAGCTGCGCCTGGAGCTGCCGGTGGCAACGGCCGACAGCAGTGCGCTGTTGTTCGTTGCCCGGCGTGCTCTGGACCAACTGGGTCAATGGCTGACCATTCGCGACCAGGCCCTTACCCGCCTGCGCCTGCGCCTGGAACGTGAGGACAATGGCGCGCCGATCGGCTTCGATATCGCCCTGGCCCGACCCGGCTTCGACCTCGACCGCCTGCTGGAACTGGCCACCCTCAAGCTCGAATCCCTGGTACTGCCAGCCCCGGTCGCAGCGCTGGCCGTGCGCGCAGACAGCACCACCGAACATCGGCCGCCGCAAGCCGACCTGTTCTCCGGCCATAACCAGGGCGATGCCTGGCCGGCGCTGCTCGACCGCCTCAGCGCCCGCCTTGGCGCCGACGGTCTGGCCGGCCTGGCCCCGGCCGCCGATCACCGCCCGGAAAAGGCCTGGCGCTGGGTCGCACCTGGCACTACCGAGCCCTGTCACGAGCGCCGTCCCCGTCCGGCCTGGCTGCTCGACCACCCTCGCCCCTGCCGACGCGAGGAGGTACGCCTGGAAGAGGGTCCGGAGCGGATCGAGGCCGGCTGGTGGGACGGCCAGGACTGCCGCCGTGATTACTGGATCGCCCGCGACCGCAGCGGTCGGCGCCTGTGGATCTTCCACGAGTACAAACCACGCGAAGGCTGGTTCATCCACGGCATGTTCGGCTAAATTGGCACGATAATTGCATAAAAATTGTAGAGCAGAATACCGCTCGCTACATGTCACCCGATTTCTTCATGACTTCAACCAATTGGCGAATGAAGGTAAAGTGCTGACCAGGAGCGGGCAAGATTCAGAAACCGACCACCGATCGGCTGGAATGCATTGACCACGGGGAGTCACCTTGCTGTTCAAGAGACAATCGGGCACACGGCAAATGACCGGTCTGTACATGGATCGGTTCGGATTGGGTGTGGCCACGATAAACCATGACAAGGGGCGCAAGCCTAGGCTGACTGCTGCGCGCTGGTCCAGCCTGGCTGACGAGGAGCTCAGCACCGAACTGCTGCGCGACCAGGTTGGCTCATCCCGGCTCCCGATCAACCTGGTCATGGCCGACCAGAACTACCAGCTGCTGTTGGTCGAAGCTCCGCGTGTCGAGCCATCGGAGCTTCGCGCGGCAATACGCTGGAAAGTCAAGAACCTGATCGACTTCCATATCGATGATGCAGTCATCGATGTATTCGAAATCCCCGGCCAGCAGAATCGACCGGCAGGTCAGGCCATGATGTACGCTATCGCGGCCAGGGCGCGCGAAATAAGACAGCGCATAGACTTGTGCGAAGCAGCCGACCTCGACCTGCAGGTCATCGATGTCACCGAAATGGCACTGCGCAACCTGGCCGCCCAGCTCGAAGAAGATGTGCGCGGCGTTGGTCTGCTGTACCTGGACCATGATCACGGCATCATGACCCTCACCCGTCAGGCCAATCTCTATCTCAGTCGGCGACTGGAAATCGGCTTTGGCGCCTTGAGCGGAGACTTTGACGAGGCGCTGGCCCAGATCACGCTGGAAGTTCAGCGTTCGCTGGACTATTACGACAGCCATTTCGGCCAGCCTGCCCTGTCCGGCCTGCGCGTGCTGCCAGGGTTTGCCGAGCAGACGAAACTTGCCGAGGCGCTGGCCGAGAATCTTAATCTGGGCAGTGCCGTCTACGACATGAACGAGGCGATCAACTGCCAGGCCAGCCTGCCCGACGATGCGCCGCCAGCACTGGCGCTGGCCATCGGTGGTGCCCTGCGCCGCGAGGAACTCAGGCTGTGAAACAGCAGATCAATCTGTATCAGCCGATCTTCCGCAAGCAGAAGATCATCTTCTCGGCCCAGACCTTGGCCTGGCTGGCGCTGGGCCTGTTGCTGCTTCTGCTCATCTGGACCTTGCTGATCGCGCAACGGGTCGGTGCCCTGGAACGCCAGCTTGACAGCCAACGGGCCGCCGAGCAACGCGTTCTCGCCCAGTTTGTCGAGCTCGGTCGCGATCAGCCCGAAGAACCGGACCAGGCTGCACTGGAGCAGGAGCTTGAAGCGCTGAGCCAGCGGCGCAACGAACTGCGGCAAAGTCTGGAAGCCATCGGTCAACGCCGCCCGGTCGCCGACAGCAGGCTGCACGAACGTTACGATGCGCTGGCCCGACAACGTCCCACGGGTCTCTGGCTCACCGAACTGCAGCTGGATGAACAACAGGGGGATATTTCCTTGCGCGGACGAGCCCTCGCTGCCCGACTGCTGCCAGCCTACCTGGCTGCTCTTTCCGACGAGCCCTTGATCAGCGGCACCCGTTTTCGCCAGATTCGCGTGCAGGAAAGCGATGATGAGCTTCCCGGCATTCTGTTTTCCATCAGTACCACGTTGGGGACCAGCCCATGAAAGCGCGACTGAACCAGTTCGCGGAGCGAATCAACGGGCTTAGCCTGCGCGAGCGTGGACTGCTTGCCCTGGCCGTGCTGGCTGTGATTCTGCTGCTCTGGGATGCCTTGCTGATGAACCCAGTGCGCGAGCGCCAGCAGCGTGTCCAGACCGAGCTCGAGCAGGTGCGCGAGCGGGTGAGCGGGCTTACCGGCAGCATCCAGACTCTGGCCGTCGAGCGTGCGCAGCGGCCGGATGAAGCATTGGTGCAACGTCGGCTGGCTCTGCTCAGCGAAATCGAATTCCTGGAACAGCGGCTACTGCAAGCCCATGGTGAGGTTGGTGACCCACGCCAGAGCCTATCGCTGCTGGCCGGCCTGTTGGCCGAGCGCGCCGGACTTAATCTGGTCAAGCTTGAGAATTTGCCGGCGCAGGTCCTAACCGGCATTGAGGATCAGCCCGTTCCGGGACTGTTCGTGCATCGCGTAAGGCTAGTGCTTGATGCCAACCACGAGGGCATACGCGACTACCTGGCCCTGCTCGCGGAGCTGCCAACCGGCGTTTTCCTGGAATCCATGCACCTGACCGTTCCGGACTGGCCGCGCAACCGGGTTGAGCTGATCCTGTTCAGCCTCAGTCTTGACGAAAACTGGCTCGGGGTATGAGCATGAATCGAATATTGATGATTTCCATGGCGCTTGCTCTCGGCCTGGCCGCAAGCAATACCATGGCCGAGCCCCCCGGAGACCCGACCCGCCCGCCCACCGCCGCGGAAATTCGCGCATTTCTTGGCCAGGAGCCGGGGTCGACCGAAACAGCTGCCCGACAGTGGCAACTGCAATCGATCCTGATCGCCGATCAGCGCAGGCTGGCCATCATCAATGGCCGCCGCGTCGGCGAAGGCGATTACATCGATGCAGCCCGGGTAACGGCCATCGAGCCCGGTCGGGTCGAGCTGCATCATCGATCCGAACGCATCGTACTGACCCTCGTCAGCCGTCGTCAAAGCGACCATCACGAATGATTCAGAGGTCATCATGATCCACCTTCCCAGCCGTCTTTTCGCCAGCTGCCTGGCCATCGCCCTGGTCAGTGCCTGCACAAGCACCGGTGAACGTGCCGATCAGATTGATCAGCGCATTCTGGCCGAGCTGGAAGCGGCCAGCCAGGCCCCACCCCCGGCCGCTGCCACCCGCGAGCTCCTGCTGCCGCCCGAGCCTGCGTTCAAGCCACCACCGGAGGAGCGCTTCCACATTACCGTGGAAAATGCGCCGGCCGACCAGTTCCTGATGAGCCTGGTGGCCGATACCGATATCAACATGGTCGTTCATCCGGACATTGATCAGCGCATTTCGCTGGAATTGCGCAATGTCACCGTGGACGAGGTTCTGGAAATCGTTCAGGAGATTTACGGTCTGGAGTTCCGGCGGACGCGCACTGGCTACCTCGCCCTGCCCGCCCGAATCGAACATCGCATCTATGAGGTTAGCTACCTGGACATCAACCGCGAGGGTTCGTCGCGCACCCGGGTCAGTTCCGGGCAATCGACCGAAAACCCGGCCGCTCTTCAGGATGGTCTGGTCGGCGGACTGAGCTTGCGCCAGCCGCAGGCCAGTGCCGCCGGCATCGGTGACCAGGACCAGGCAACGGGCACCCGGATCGAGACCACCAGCAAATCGAACTTCTGGGAAAGCATTGAAGAAGCCATCCACGGCATCCTCGACAGCCGCGATGGTCGCAATGTGATGGTCAACCCGCTGTCAGGCGTGATCGCCGTGCGCGCCATGCCGCATGAGCATCGGGCCGTGGCCGAGCTGCTCGCGGCCATTGAAGGCAGTGTCCAGCGCCAGGTCATTCTCGAGGCGAAGATCGTCGAGGTCGAGCTGCGCGACGGCTTTCGCTCGGGCATCAACTGGACCGCGATCAGGGAAATCTCCAACAGTCGCTACGGCTTCGGTCAGATTGCCGGGACCGGCCTGTTCGAGGACGGCAGCTCCGCATTGCGCGATCGGGGCCTGAATGTCCGCCCTGGCCAGGCCTTCGACGGTTTCGACAGCAACGCCTTCGGTGGCGCCGGTGTCATCACCGCCGACGGCACCGACTTCAATGCCTTCATCGAGCTGCTGGAGACACAGGGCGTGACCCGGGTACTGTCAAGCCCGCGTGTGGCCACCATCAACAACCAGAAAGCCGTGATCAAGGTCGGTACGGATGAGTTCTTCGTCACCGGTGTTACCGGCCGCACCGCGACCGGCGGGGCCAGCACTACGGCCGCCAGCTCGGTGCAGCTGACGCCCTTCTTCTCCGGCATTGCCCTGGATGTCACCCCGCAGATCAGTCGTGACGGCGACATCATCCTGCATGTCCATCCCACGGTCAGCGAAGTCACCGACCAGACCAAGAGCTTCACCGTTGCCGGCCAGGAAGAAACACTGCCGCTGGCGTTTTCCAGCGTTCGCCAGTCCGACAGCATCATCCGGGCCCGCAATGGCCAACTGGTCGTTATCGGCGGTCTGATGCGGGAGTCATCCAGTCAACAGCGCTTCGGCACCCCCGGCCTGAGTCGCCTGCCGCTGCTCGGGCATGCATTCGGCAGCCGCCAGGAACGTACGGTCAAGACCGAGCTGGTCATCATGCTGCGACCAACGGTGGTTGATCATGATCGGGGCTGGCAGGATGACGGAACAGCCACCCTGGAGCGCTTCCGAGCCCTGTCCGACGACCGCTGGCCGCGCTGAGCGAATGTACCAGGAACACTTCGGCCTGGCAGACGCACCGTTCCGGCTGACGCCGGACCTGGGCTATTGCTTCGAAGAAGGCTCGCAGGACGCAGCCCGAACCATGGTCATGACGGCCCTGGACCAGGGCGCAGGTTTTATCAAGGTGAGCGGCGAAGTCGGGCTGGGCAAGACTCTGCTGTGCCGGCGCTTGCTCAACGAACTGCCAGCGCCTTACATGACTGCCTGGCTGCCTGACCCGCATGTCTCGCCGGGCACCTTGCGGGCAGCATTGGCAAGAGATCTGGGTGTCAGGCTGCCGGCACGACCCAGCCAGCAGGAAGTGCATCACCGGCTGCAAAGCCACCTGGCCGAGCTGGTGGCCGCTGGTCGCCGGCCAGTATTCCTGATCGACGAAGCACAGGCCCTGTCCGACGGTGCACTGGAAACGGTGCGCCTGCTGACCAACCTGGAAACCGAACGCCGCAAATTGCTGCAGGTCGTGCTGTTCGGCCAGCCGGAGCTGGATCAGCGTCTCGACAGCCCCCAGTTTCGGCAACTGCGCCAGCGCATTGTCTACGCCTGCCGATTGGAAGCATTGGACCGAAATCAAGTCGGGCGTTACCTGGCCCATCGTCTGGCGGCCGCGGGCTGCCGGCGGCCGTTGTTCTCGCCGGCCGCCGTGGCCGCAATCGCCCGCGCCAGCGGCGGCGCGCCGCGCCTGATCAATGTTCTGGCGGACAAGTCACTGCTCGCCGCCTATGGACGCGGCAAGGCCCACGTTGGCCGCATCGAAGTCCGTCGCGCCGTGGCCGACACCGAGGCCACTCGCGATACCCTGTGGTGGCCAAAGTGGCGCCCCGCTGCCCGATTGGCGGCCTTTTCCGTGGTCGCCTTCGGCATCTTCCTGGCACTGGAAACCTGGCTCGGAGTTGTCCCATGAGCCTGATCAATGAGGTCCTCCGCGAGCTGGAACAGCGAGGCGAGGCTCACCATGTCCCCAGCGCTCGTGCTGGCACCCGCATGGCCAGCAGAACACGCGCTTCGGCCGGCTGGGGCTGGTGGCTGTTGGCAGCGGTGATCCTGGGCGTTGTTTTGCATCTTGGCTGGCGCGATGTTGCTGTTCCGGACAATTCCCTGGTGATGCCCGCGGAGGCCTCGCCTGCGCAGCCTGAACCCAAGCCGGCGCTGCTGCAGGCTGGCGGCCTTGTACCAGCAGCCAGCCTTGCCCGGACGGTGCGACCGACTGCGGCCAGCAGCCTTGCGCCGGTCCCCGAGACCGGTCATTACCAGAATCAACAGCTCACCTCGGCGCCTCGGACCAAGCCGTCACAGCCACTCGCACCCTCGCCGCAGGCGCACGACCTGAACTCGTCAGCCAGCGTTCAGACGAGGCCCGAACCCGTCGACGAGCCAGTTTCGTCAAGCGCAGATGAGACGGCCGCACTTATTCGGATCGAGCGGGTCGACCGCGACGCGAGCACACCGGCAGCGCTGAGCGCACGGCGCGCTCTGTCCAGAGGCCAGGAAGATCTGGCCAGGCAGCAGCTGGAATCGCATCTGGAACAGGCACCCGAAGATCACGAGGCACGTTTGTTGCTGGCCCGAATGCACCAGCGATCTGATCGCGCAGACCAGGCCTATCAGCTATTGGAAGCAGGGCTCAGCCAGGCCGAGCCGGGTCCGATCGCCGCCGCACTGGCCCGACTTATGCTGGCCGACAACCAGGCCGAGCCTGCTGTTGAGCTGCTGCTGCAGCATGCCGAAAGCATGGACGGCGATGTCGACTACCAACTGCTGCTGGCCGCTGCATTTCGCCAAAGCGGCGCGGACGAGCAGGCCCTGATCCTCTACCACGGCTTGAGCCAGTCCATTCCCGAACGAGGTCAGGTCTGGATCGGGCTGGGCAGCAGCCTGGAGGCGCTGAATCGCCCGCAAGATGCCCGCGCCGCCTACCTGCAGGCTCTGCATGCCGACGACGCCCGCGCCATCGCTTTTGCCCGCAGCCGTCTGGCTGCCTTGCCTGAACACCGGGACTAGCCCTGATGAACGCGCAATCATCACGCAAGAAAATTCGCCTGGGCGACCTGCTGGTTCAGCATCGCATCATTTCCGAGCACCAGCTGGAGGTCGCCCTGGCCGAGCAGCGCCGGTCGGGATACAAGCTCGGGCGAGTCCTGATCCAACTGGGCTTTTTGTCCGAAGACGAGCTGATGCGCTTTCTCGGTCGTCAGCTCGACACCGCGGTGATCGACCTCAAGCACTACCAGTTTCAACCCGAAGTCGTACGCTTGCTGCCGGAAACCCATGCCAGGCGGTACCGCGCCCTGGCGTTGAGCCAGCGCGGCAACGAAATCACCGTGGGCATGGCTGACCCGACCGACATCTTCGCCTACGATGCGCTCAGCCAGATGTTGAAAAAGCCGCTCAAGATCGTGCTGGTGCGCGAGTCGGAATTGCTGGCCACCATCGATCTGGTTTACCGCCGCACTGATGAAATCAGCACCCTGGCAGAGGAGCTGGGCGAGGAGCTCTCCGGCAGTGATTACGATATCGCCGAGCTCGGCGAGGGTGACAACCTGGGCGATGCACCGGTCATCAAGCTGCTGCAGTCCATGTTCGAAGACGCGGTTCAGATCGGTGCTTCAGATATTCATATCGAGCCGGATGAAAAGGTGCTGCGCATTCGGCAGCGCATCGACGGGGAATTGCAGGAGCAGATTATCGAAGGCCGCCGGGTGGCCTCGGCCCTGGTCACCCGGCTCAAGCTGATGGCCCAGCTCAACATCAGTGAAAAGCGCCTGCCGCAGGACGGTCGCTTCAGCGTCAAGGTCAAGGACCGCAGTATTGATGTTCGCCTGTCGACCATGCCGATCCAGTACGGCGAATCCATGGTCATGCGCCTGCTTGACCAGTCCGCGGGCCTGCTTGAACTGGATGCGCTGGGTATCCCCGAACTCATGCTTGTCCGCATTCGTCGCCTGATCGGCAGGCGGTCCGGCATGGTCCTGGTCACCGGGCCAACCGGTTCGGGCAAGACCACGACCCTGTATGCAGCGTTGAATCGGATCAACAAGCCCAGCACCAAGATCATCACGGTCGAAGACCCGGTTGAGTATCGGTTGCCTCGCATCAATCAGGTTCAGGTCAACAGCAAGATCGGACTCAGCTTCTCCAAGGTCCTGCGTACCGCTCTGCGCCAGGATCCCGACGTTATCATGGTCGGCGAAATGCGCGACCAGGAAACCGTGGAAATCGGTCTGCGAGCCGCCATGACCGGCCACCTGGTGCTGTCCACCCTGCATACCAATTCATCGACGGCCACCGTGATGCGGCTGCTGGACATGGGTGCCAAGGGCTACATGGTCGCAGCAGCGCTCGACGGTGTCATCGCACAACGGCTTGTTCGGCGGGTTTGCGACAGCTGCGGCGAGCCATCGGAGCCGGACCCGGCCCAGCTCGCCTGGCTGCGCGGTCAACTCGGCAGCAAGGCCCTGGAAGGCCTGAAATTCAAGGCCGGCCAGGGCTGCGCGTACTGCTCCAATACCGGCTATCGCGGTCGTATCGGCGTTTATGAACTGCTGGAAATGGATGAGGCGCTAACCGATGCGCTGCGACGCTTGGATACCGAAGGCTTTATTGCCGAAATCCGGCAGCGTGACAGCTTCCGATCACTGGTTCAATGCGCGCTGGATTATGCGGCGCAGGGAATCACATCAATTGACGAGGTCATACGCCTGGCCGGGGGTCTGGAAGAGCTGCGCGACGCCCGCAGCGATGATGATGCCGCCATCTTCGAAGAGCCTGCACCGTGAGCGCCTTTGTCTGGCAAGGACGCAATGCCCGTGGCCAGCTTGTCAGCGGCCGGGTCGAGGCTGACGATGTCGACCGGGTGGCCGAGCAGCTGCTGAGAATCGACATCACCCCAATCAGCATCGACCAGATTGTCGACACTCGTCGACAAGCCGACAGCCTGAGCGCGCGCCTGGGTCTGGACAAACCCGGCCTCAACGATCTGATTCTCTTCAGCCGCCAGATGTACACCATGACCCGGGCCGGCGTGCCGCTGATCCAGGGTCTGAAGAATGTCGGTGGATCCACCCGCAACCGGCAGCTGGCTGAAGCCATCGACAGGACACTCGAAGCGCTGGAGTCCGGCCGCGGCCTGGCCGCGGGTCTGGCCCTGAGCCCGCGAATCTTTCCACCGATGTATGTCAGCATCGTTCGCGTCGGCGAGACTTCTGGTGCCCTGGAGCAGGCTTTTCTGCAGATGGCCAGCCACCTCGAACTGGAGCGGGACTTTCGGGCACGAATGAAGGCAGCCTTGCGCTACCCGGTCATGGTCGTCATCGCCATGTTCATCGCCGTCGCCATCCTGATGATCTGGGTGGTGCCCGTGTTCGCCAACTTCTTCGCCCGCCAGGAAGCGGAGCTGCCGCTGCCGACCCGGATCATCATCGGCACTTCGGATTTCGCCGTGAGCTGGTGGTGGCTGATCCTGCTGGTCCTGGTCGGATCGATATTCGCATTCCGAACCTGGATTCGCAGCGACAACGGTAGATACCTCTGGGACCGCAGCAAACTGCGCATGCCGATCATCGGCAAGATCCTGTTTCAGGGCACCCTGGCCCGCTTCGCACGCTCCTTTGCCATGACCTATCGTGCTGGCGTGCCCCTGATCCAGGGCCTTACCCTGGTTTCGCGAGCGGTGGAAAATGAGTACGTCGGCCAGGCCGTGGCTGACATGCGCACCGGTATCGAACGCGGTGAGAGCGTATCGCGCACGGCCCAGGCTACGGGCCTGTTCACACCGCTGGTGCTGCAGATGATCAGCGTTGGCGAAGAAACCGGCGAGGTCGAAAACATGCTCCAGGAGACCGCCGAGTTCTACGAACGCGAAGTCGATTACGACCTTCGCAATCTTGGCGCCTACATTGAACCGATCCTGCTGATCTTCCTGGCCGTCCTGGTGCTGATCCTGGCGCTTGGCGTTTTTCTGCCAATGTGGGATCTGGGCAGCGCCGCACTGGGCTGACAGCCTGGCCGGCGCGTCGGGAAAAAACCGAAAATACTCTAGCCGCTGAAGTGAAAACCAGCTCCGCGTTGCAGGCTGACTGCAAGCGCGCTC
>REEQ01000059.1 GCA_007695005.1 Wenzhouxiangellaceae bacterium
AAGTTCCAACTTGCGGACATCGTCGACCGGCTGGGCGAAACGGTCGGCGAACAGGAAATCCATACCGTCATCGCCGACATTCATGCCGTACAAGCTGAAGATGCCGTCGTCATCTTCGTAAAAGCACCAGGAGCGTCGGTTGAAGTCGGCAAATACTGTCGGCGCCGTCGTGCCATCCCGGCTCGGTGTTCCCAGGCCGAAGGGGTAGTAGGCAAAGATCGACTCGGGCGTCATTTTGGTGTCGACCACGGGGTGGTCATTGGCATTCCTGACCCGCAGCCGAACCGAGTCGCCAAGATCGTTGCCAGGCGGGTCGAGGCAGAGCAGGCGGCCATTGACATACAGGCTGATTTCGTCTGGACCGTAGCCGATGACGCGGCTTTCGCCGGCGACTGACAGCACCGGCAGCGGGTTGGCGCTTTCGAGTACGAAGCGCAGCGCGCTGGTTTCCAGAGACGGACTGCGGCCCGCGCCCATCTCTTCCTCGATGGACAGCGGCTGGCTGGTCTCGGTCTGGCTGCTCGCGACCATTGGATAGGACGTCAGGGTCAACGCCAGGGTGGCCACACCGGCCCGGAAACAATGCTTGAGGATCACTTGGTTGCGTACCGTCAGGTGGATCAATTGTATAAAGCTAAATTGTAAGGTTTTTCTGTTGGATATACCGTTAAATGCAGTAAAAGTTACGTTAACGGACCCACAACAACGCGCTGCTGTTGCGACCCGCATCAGTCAATCCTTTACCGCTTCCCAGGCTTTTTTCAGCTGCGCCGGGGATACTGTGCACGCCGTACCCAGCGATTGGGCAAAAACCTGGACCCTGTATTCCTCGACCAGCCAGCGGAAATGATCCAGCGCCTGGCTGTACACCCCCGAGGCGTTCAGGTGCCTCAGATACAGCTCCCACCAAGGCGCAACAGCATCCAACCTTTGACCATCCCGGACCGGATCGAGTTCCAGCGCGTTCATGCGAATGTCCATGGCCTGCAGGTATCGCGGATAGTGCGCAAGCCGTTCACCGTCGATGTCGGCCAGGAAGCCGGCATACATCAGATCATCGAGCTGCGAGCGCATGTCCGCCACGGCCGTGGGCGCGGCCCGATCCAGGCTGTCGAGCTTGCGCTTGAGGCCGTGCCAGGCGATCAGGACCCGATCCAGTTCTCCGGCCCGCTTGTTGTAGCGAGCAATGAGCGCAGATCGGGTGTCATTAGCCAGCCGATCCAGACTATCCTTGTCGCGAATTGACCAGCTGTTGGCGCAGAATTCATCGAGCACCAATTCGCGCAGGGCACGGCACAACGCGGCGATGTCTTCGATCCGGGTCCAGGCCAGCTGGGCCTGCCGCGACAGGCCCGGCTGCTTTTCCAGGTATTTCCACTTGTCGGCCAGCGACTCGCGCAGCAGCACGGCAAGGCCGTGACGATGGGCCGCGCGCGCCTGCGCGGGGTCGTCAAACAGGCGCACGCCGACGCGCTGGCCCTGGTCGACCCAGGCCGGCCAGGCCCGGTGACCGCCGCGAGTGGTCACCGTTTCCGGCAAGGCTTCCAGGGTTGCCGGCCCCAGGCCGTCGCGCTGCCAGCGCTCGGACTGGCGGGCCATGAACTCGGCCCGGGCCCGGTCAGCAAAGCGTGTGATGAGTTCCTGGCAGTCGCGCGACTGGCCGAGCAGCTTGCCGCTCTCATCCCGAAGCCGAATGAGAAAGCGCAGATGGCGCGGCAGTTTCTCGAGGCGAAAGTCCTCGGGGCTGATCGACAGGCCGGTCATGCGGCCCAGTTCATGGCTCAGGCGCTCGAGCAGCCGGCCTTCCGGCGTTCCCAGGGCTTCACCCGCGGCCCGTCCGAACTCGGCCGCCGGAATCAGGCTGCGGCGCATGGACTTGGGCAGGCAGCTGATCAGGGCAATGAGCTTTTCGTTCAGCAGGCCTGGCACCAGCCATTCCAGGCGATCACTGTCGATCAGGTTCAGCAGGTGCAAAGGGCAGTCCAGGGCGACACCATCGTCGGGGCTGGACGGATCAAAACAGTAGCTGAGCGGGAACTGCTCGCGGCCAATGTGCAGGCTGTCGGGGAAGGCCTCTGCGCCGGCCAGTTCGGCATCGTCGCGCAACAGCGTGGCTCGGTCGTACAGCAGGCTGGACTGCTGCTCGGGATGCAGACCCTGATACCAGCGGCCAAAAGCGCGCGTGGTGTAGATGTTTTCCGGCAGGCGCTCGGCGAAAAAGGCTTCCAGGGCGCTCTCGGCGGCGAGCACGTCGCGCTTGCGCCGACGCTGCTCGTGTTCGGCCAATTCCTCTCGCAGGGCCTGGTTATGCTTCAGGAAGCTCGCCCGGCTGTGGATTTCGCCTCGAACCAGGGCGTGCCGGATGAACAGTTGACGGGCAGTCGCGGGGTCATGCGGACCATAATGCACGCGCCGCTTCTCGATCAGCACCAGGCCGAACAGGCTGACCTGCTCGTAGCCGATGACCCGGCCGGATCGACGATCCCAGCTGGGGTCGAAGTGCCGACGCCGGACCAGGTGAGCCGCCTGTTGCTCCAGCCAGGCTGGCTGAATCGGCGCCACCATGCGCGCGTAAGCGCGACCGGTTTCGACCAGTTCGGCGGCCATCAGCCAGCCGGGCTGGCGCCGGGCCAGACTTGATCCGGGAAAGATCCGGAACTTGTGCCCGCGTGCGCCCTGGTATTCGCCGGCTTCGTGGTGCTGGCCGATGCCCGACAGCAAGCCGGCCAGCAGGCTGCGATGTAGAGCCTCCGGCTCGGCCTGGCCAACGCGGCCGGGCTTCCAGCCTTCGGCCCGTGCGATCTGGCCGATCTGGCCGTGCAGCTGGCCCCACTCGTGCAGGCGCTGCGGGCTCAGGAAATGCTCGCGCGCCAGGCGATCGGCAGCGCTGCGAGAGCGCTGCGATCGTTCCTGCTGCCACCATTGCCACAGTTTGAGCAGGCTCAGAAAGTCCGACTCCGGGACCAGGAATTGTCGATGTGCCTGGTCGGCGGCTTGTTGCTGGTCCAGAGGACGGTCACGAACATCGGCAACGCTAAGGGCGCTGACCAGGACCAGGGCTTCAGCCAGTGCACCGCGCCGCTGCGCTTCGATCAGGATGCGGCCGTGGCGGGCGTCGACCGGCAGTCGGGCCAGCTTGTGTCCCAGGCTGGTCAGGCGCCGATCGTCATCGACGGCTTCCAGCTCGACCAGGCTTTGCCAGGCCTCACCCAGCAGCCGCTTCGGTGGAGCGTCGAGAAACGGAAAGGCTTCCGGCTCTCCCAGCCCCAGAGCCAGCATTTCCAGGACCACGCCAAGCAGCCCGGCGCGCTGGATTTCGGGCTCGGTGAATTCGGGGCGGTTGTGAAAGTCGGCTTCGTCGAACAGGCGGATGCAGGTGCCCGGGCCGACCCGTCCGCAGCGTCCGGCGCGCTGATTGCAGGCGGCTTGCGAGACTGGCTCTACCGGCAGCCGCAGCACGCGTGAGTGGGCCGCATAACGCGAGATGCGGGCCAGCCCGGAATCGATGACGAAGCGAATGCCGGGCACGGTCAGCGAGGTTTCGGCAACGTTGGTGGCGAGCACGATGCGGCGTTGCTGGCCGGGTCGGAAAATCTTGTCCTGGCTTGCGCTGGGCAGTCGCGCATACAGCGGCAGCACTTCGGTGTGGTTCAGACCGGCCCGCCGCAGACTGCGGGCGACCTGGAAAATCTCGCCTTCACCGGGCAAAAAGACCAGAATGTCGCCACGGGGGTCAATGCGCTCGAGCTGAGCGACCGCCCGGCGTACCTGGGCGGCCAGATCGTCACCTTCCTGCGGGCTCTGGTAGCGGATCTCGACCGGGTAGCCCCGCCCTTCCACGGCAATGACCGGCGCGTCATCAAAGTGACGGGCAAAGCGCTCGGTGTCGATGGTCGCCGAGGTGATGATGATCTTCAGATCGGGACGCTTGTCACGCAGCTGCTTCAGATAGCCGAGCAAAAAGTCGATGTTCAGACTACGTTCGTGCGCTTCGTCGATGATCAGGGTGTCGTAGTTATCCAGCTGACGGTCATGGTGAATCTCGGCCAGAAGAATGCCGTCGGTCATGAACTTGATGTAGCTGTCGGCTGATACCTGCTCGTTGAAGCGCACCTGAAATCCCACCAGCTGGCCCAGCTCGCTACCCAGTTCCTCGGCTACACGCCGTGCTACCGAGCGGGCGGCAATGCGACGCGGCTGGGTGCAGCCAATCAGGCCGCGCTGGCCACGACCGGCCTGCAGGCAGAGCTTGGGCAGCTGGGTGGATTTCCCCGAGCCGGTCTCACCGGCGACTATCACCACCGGCTTGTCTCGGATGGCCTCGACAATGGCGTCGACGTGATTGCTGATCGGCAGCTCGGCCGGGGTTGCGACCGCAGGCAGTGACGCCAGTCGTTGCCCGCGCCGGGACATGGATGATTGCAGCCGCTGCTCAAATTGCTGCTGCAATCGCTGCCGTTTCTCATCCGGCCCGCGAAACCGGGCCAGCCGTGCCCGCTGGCGCCTGAGCCACGCCAGATCGCGCTGCATGACCTGCTCGGGATGAATTGAAGAAAGCATCGATTGATATTGTCGCAAGATGTTCGAGGTTAGCTCAGAGCTTGCTGTCGGGTCGCGAACAAGAAATCGTTTGAACGCAAGGCATGGAAGAAGCGAAGATGCATGGGTTCTGCTGCGTCTATGTTGCCTTGCTTCCCGGCTTCTTTGCGCTCCAGAACATTTTTCTTTTGTCGTTCCGGTCAGCCAAATCGGATTTTGTTTTCTGAACGGGTAGTCAGGAGTGGACGGGAAGCAGCAGCACTGAAGCGCGCGCCGTATTATCCTCTCCCTATCTTGCCGCTCACGTCTTCCAGCCTCAACCCATGAACTTCAAGAGTGACAACGAAGCTCCGGCGCACCCCTTGATCATGCAGGCGTTGGTCGAAGCAAATCAGGGCTTTGCGACCGCCTATTCGTCAGATCGCTGGAGTTTGCGGCTGAACGAAGCGTTTTCCCGGGTTTTCGAGACAGAATGTCATGTTTTGCCGGTAGCAACGGGCACCGCGGCCAACTGCGTCAGCCTGGCTGAGCTCAGCCCGCCCTGGGGGGCGGTCATCTGCCATCGGGTGGCCCACATTCACAACGATGAGGGCGGCGCCCCTGAATTTTACACCCATGGTGGCAAGATCTTGCCGATCGACGGTGCTCATGCGCGTCTCGAGCCCGATGCCGTTGCGGCCTTGATCGATGCCTCGGGCGTGCACGGCGTGCACAACGTCAAGCCGGCCGTGGTTTCGCTGACCCAGGCGACCGAGTGCGGTACCGTGTACCGGCCCGACGAGATAGCAGGTCTGGCGGAGGCCGCTCATCAGCGCGGGCTGGCCCTGCACATGGATGGGGCGCGTTTTGCCAATGCGGTGGCCTGGCTGGGTTGCCGACCTGCCGAGGTGACCTGGCAGGCCGGCGTCGATGTGCTGTCTTTCGGTGCCACCAAGAACGGGGCCATGACCGCCGAGGCGATCGTGGTCTTCGGTCGCCCTGAATGGCTGCAGGGCATGGAGCGGCGACGCAAACGCGGCGGTCACCTGTTGTCGAAGATGCGCTACGTTTCAGCCCAGCTGCTGGCCATGCTTGATGACGATCTCTGGCTGATCCTGGCGGCTCAGGCCAACCGGCGTGCCGCCGAGCTTGCCCGCGGCATCGAGCAATGCCCGCATGCGGCGCTGGAATGGCCGGTGGAGGCGAACGAGGTATTCATGCGCGCATCCCCTCAGGTTCTGGCCGCGCTGAAAGCGCGCGGCTTCGAGTTCCACGTCTGGCCGGGCTATGACGATCTGGCTCGACTGGTGTGCAGCTGGAATACCGAAGCCGAACAGGTCAGCGGTTTTCTCCAGGCGCTGAACGAGCTTAGAGCCTGAACTCCTGGCCCAGGTAGACGTTGCGCACGTTTTCGTCGGCCAGAATGGCTTCGGGGCTGCCCTGGGTGAGAACACGGCCTTCGCTGATGATGTAGGCGCGGTCGCAGATGCCCAGGGTTTCGCGAACGTTGTGATCGGTGATCAGGATGCCGATTTCGCGCTCGGTCAGCTGTTTGACGATGCGCTGGATTTCACCCACCGATATCGGATCCACGCCGGCAAAGGGTTCGTCAAGGAGGATGAAGCGCGGGTCGCCCGCCAGGGCCCGGGCAATCTCGACCCGGCGACGCTCCCCGCCTGACAGCGAAACGCCGGCCTGGTCGGCCAGATGGCTGACATGCAGTTCGTCCATCAGGCGCCCCAGTTCGTTGCGGCGCTGCTGGCGGTCAAGATCCTTGCGCAGCTCGAGAATGGCCATGATGTTGTCGGCGACGCTGAGCTTGCGAAAGATCGAGGCTTCCTGGGGCAGGTAGCCCAGACCCTTGCGGGCCCGCTGGTGCATGTTGGCCCGGGTCAGATCGGTATCGCCCAGGCGAATGCGACCGCCGTCGGCAGGCACCAGGCCCACGACCATGTAGAACGTGGTGGTCTTGCCGGCACCGTTCGGGCCCAGCAGGCCGACGATCTCGCCGCGGGCGACGTCCAGGCTGACGTCGTGCACCACGGCGCGGCCACCGTAGCGTTTGACCAATTGTTCGGCAACCAGCATCGCTCAGTCGTTGCCCGTTGGCGAAGAGTCGGCGCTGTCGTCGTTGCGCTGTTCGGTTTCCTGCCGCGCCGGCCGGCCGCTTGCGGCTGGCTCGATGACCAGCCTTACCCCGCCGTCACCGACCAGGTTCTGGGTATCGAGATCATAGACCAGCGTCGAGCCGCTGAAGGCGCCCTGCGGGTTCTGAATGTGGGCATCACCGATCATGGTGATGGTGTTGGCGACGAAGTCGTAGACGATCTCCTGCGAACGCCCCTGGACCTCGCTGCCATCCTCCATGATGTCCTGCCAGCGCGTCGGCGAGCCGGTCAGTTCGATACGGACCACCTGGCCGGCCTCGTTGGTGAAGGAACGGCCAACATCGGCCTGGACGCGCAGATCGCCGCGCACGATACGGACGTTGTCCCGCAGCCAGTAGGCGCCGGTGCGTACATCAAAGCCGCCGGATTCGCTGTCGATCTCGATCGGTGGTTCACGCTCAGCGGCGAGAGCTGCCAGAGGCAGCAGAGCCAGTACGAGAATCGCGAGGCAGCGCCGGGGCCGCTTGAAACTGTCCATGTAGGTCATTGAACAACTCGATGCTGTCATCTTCCAGGTTCACGATCAGGCCACCGGCGCGAAGCATGGTTCCCGGGCGGTGAATTTCCACCGGCCTGTCGCTGTGGATTGTACGCGCCCGCCGATCATGGTGCAGGCGCTCGCCGGTGACCAGGGTTTCACCCACGGGCAGGGCTTGGGTGAATCTCACATCGCCGCTGAGAATCAGCTCATCGGCATCTCGCAGAAAGTAGCCGAGCTCGGCCTGTCCTTCCCAGTTGCTGCCTTCCGGGTCAAGGCGAAAGCGAGGTTCGGTCAGGGCGACCGTGCGGCTGGCCGAGTCGTGGACCAGACGGGGCCCGCTGACCTGCAGCTCGAGGCGCCCATCGTCGGCGAGAAACCGGGCCGAAAAATTCTCCAGGCTGTAATCGAAGCGCGGATCGGGCAGGCTTGGAAGCACGATTGCGCTGCGCTCACTCGGCCAGAACCAGCGTGCGGTGAAGGCGAGCACCAGCGCCAGGCCAGCCACGAGCACCAGGCGCCAGCTCATACGAACCCCCCTTGCCAGCTGTCGAGATGTCCATGAGCGGCGAGCAATAGTTCGCACAGTTCGCGCACGGCCCCGCGGCCGCCGCCGACGCTGGTGACCAGGTCAACTCGCTCGCGCAGCCAGACACTGGCATCGGCCGGGGTGCTGCTGAAGCCTGCCAGGCGCATCGCTGGCCAGTCGACCAGGTCATCGCCCATGTATGCCATCTGTCCGGTGCCGACACCCAGAATCTCGGCCAGCTCACGCAAGGCCTGTCCCTTGTCCTCACGTCCTTGCAGGCAATGCTGGATGCCCAGTTCCTGGCAGCGCCGGCTGACGATGTCGGAGCGGCGTGCGGTGATCACGGCCACCGCCAGGCCGTTGCGCATCAGCCCCTTGAGTCCGAGACCATCGCGACTGTGAAAGGCTTTCAGCTCGGTGCCGTCGCTGGCATAGACCAGGCGTCCATCGGTCATCACGCCGTCGACATCGAAGACGGCCGCGCGCACGACTTTTGCCTTGGCGAGCACAGCTTGCGGCCAGGGCTGACTCATACCACCCCGGCCTGCAGCAGATCCTGAAAATTGAGAGCACCGACAAGACGTTGTTCGGCATCGGTGACCAGCAGCCCCTGGACTCGGTGCTGCTGCATGACTTCGACCGCCTTGGCGGCCAGTTCCGACGCGTCAATGGTGCGCGGACCGGCCGTCATGATGCGAACCACCGGGGTGCTGCGGATATCGCCCAGTTCGTCCACGTGCCGACGCAGATCGCCATCCGTGACCACGCCCAGCAGGCGTTGCTCCGGATCGAGCACCGCGCACATGCCAAGACGGCTCCGTGTCATCTCGACGATGGCCTCGGCGAGGCTGGCTTCGGCCCCCACACGCGGCAGATCGTCGCCTGCATGCATGACATCGCTGATCGTCACCAGCAGCTTTCTACCGAGTTTGCCGCCCGGATGGGAACGAGCAAAGTCTTCTGCGGTGAAGCCGCGCGCATCCAGCAGGGCGATGGCCAGGGCGTCACCAAGGGCCAGCTGGGCCGAGGTCGAGGCAGTCGGTGCCAGGCCAAGGGGGCAGGCTTCCTGGTCGACACTGGTGTCGAGGTGAATGTCGGCGTGGCGGGCCAGGGTCGAATGCGGGTTGCCGGTCATGGCAATCAGGCCCACGCCAAGGCGCTTGATCACGGGCAGCAGGCGCAGCAGCTCTTCGGTTTCGCCGGAGTTCGACAGGGCCAGCAGCAGGTCCTCGCGGCGGATCATGCCGAGATCGCCGTGACTGGCTTCGGCCGGATGGACGAAAAACGCGGGCGTGCCGGTCGAGGCGAGCGTGGCGGCGATCTTGTGGCCAATATGGCCCGACTTGCCCATGCCGGTGACGATCAGGTGGCCGCTGCAGTCGAGCATGCGCTGGCAGGCCGCGACGAAGGTCTGGTCGATCCGGGCGGTCAGGTCCAGGATGGCGCGAGCCTCGGTCTGCAGAACCTCGGTGGCGGCAGCGAGCAGTCGCGTTGCTTCGGGTTTCATGAAGGCAGTTTAGTCGCTATTGGCGGGCTCAGGCCGACAGGCTGTGATGGATCAGCACGGTCTGATAACTGATGAAGCCCACAAACAGCGTGGCGGCGGCCGGGCGACTGATCAGGCCCGGGCCACGTCGCCGCCAGAGTAGCGCGAATAGCAGGAAGGTCATCACGAACATGATGGTCACATCGCGCTGAAGCAGAATGGGCTCGATGAATAGCGGGTGGACCAGCGCGGCAATGCCCAGCACCCCGAGCAGGTTGAACATGTTCGAGCCGAGGATATTGCCGATCGCCAGATCGTCCTCCTTGCGCAGGGCACTGGTGGCTGCCGCGGCCAGTTCCGGCAGGCTGGTGCCCAGGGCAACGATGGTCAGGCCCACGACTGCTTCGGACACGCCAACCACCATGGCCAGGGTTACCGCACCGCTGACCAGGATATGGGCGCTCAGCGGCAGCAGGACCAGGCCGACCAGCGTCCAAATTACGCCGGTTCTGGTGCTCATGTTGTCCGGCACTTCGTTGGTCAGGCTCGCTGCCAACGGGTCGGACTCGCCCCTGGCCAGGCCAAGCGCGACCATGCCGCCGACCAGGATCAGCAGGCCGACGGCAAGAATCACGCCGTCCGTTCGGCTGAGTTCCAGGTTCCACATCAGCACCAGGGTCAGCAGCATGATGACGCCCAGCACCGGGAACTCCCGTTTCATGGTGATGCGTTCGACCTTTAGCGGGTAAATCATTGCGGTCAAGCCGAGGATCAGGCCGACATTGGCGATGTTGGAACCAACGGCATTGCCGATCGCCAGGGCCGGATTCCCGCGCACCGATGCCATGGCCGAGACCAGCATTTCCGGGGCAGAGGTGCCGAAACCGACGATGGTCAGGCCGACGACCAATGGCGAGACGCCCAGATTCCGAGCGAGTGCGGATGCGCCGGTCACCAGGCGATCAGCCGCCCAGATCAGCAGGATGAAGCCGGCAGCCAGTTCCAGCAGGGCAATGACTAGGGTAGTCGGCACGATGGGTCGGAGGGGTAGAGGCTCAATGGTGCAGGCGTTGATCGGTTAAACTGTACGGCTTGCCGCGCAGCATTCCAGGCTGCGCCCGGTACACGTCATGACCAGGCCAGGCCGCAATGGATCCATCAGCAATCCAACAGATTATTTTACAGGCAATTCCAGGCGCTCGTGTGGATGTGGTTTCGGACGACCACGTTCATTACCGGGCCCGGATCGTCAGTGAGCAGTTCAGCGGGCGCAGTCGACTCGAGCGCCATCGGATGGTGCATTCGGCTTTTGGGCCGGAGCTGGGCCGCGAAATCCACGCGCTGAGCCTGGAACTGAAGGCGCCGGACGAAGTCTGACGCGCCTCACATCGGAAACCCAGCATGGCCAGAATTCTTATCACAGGGGGCGTTCCGCTAGACGGCACGGTCGAAATTTCGGGCGCGAAGAATGCGGTGCTGCCGATTCTCATGGCTTCCCTGCTGACCGACCAGCCCTGTCGACTGCGTGGTGTCCCGCATTTGAAGGATGTCACTACCACCATGGAGCTGCTCGGTCATATGGGGGTCGAGATTGCGCTGGCAGACGATGCCGCCATCAGTCTGGATGCCGGTCCGCTCCACACCCAGGTCGCCCCCTACGACCTGGTCAAGACCATGCGCGCCTCGATTCTCGTGCTGGGTCCGCTGGTGGCGCGGGCCGGGGAAGCCCAGGTGTCCCTGCCCGGCGGCTGTGCGATCGGCGCCCGGCCGGTTGACCTGCACCTGCACGGGCTCAGTCAGCTCGGCGCGCGGATCAGCGTCGAGTCAGGTTACATTCACGCCCGTGCCGATCGACTGCGCGGCGCTCGGGTCGTTCTCGATACGGTGACGGTCACCGGGACCGAGAACATTCTCATGGCTGCGACTCTCGCCAAAGGCACCACCATCATCGAGAATGCGGCCCAGGAGCCCGAAGTGGTCGATCTGGCCGAGTGTCTGATCGCGATGGGCGCGCAGATCAGCGGCCATGGCAGCAATACCATCACGGTCGAGGGGCGCGAGCGTCTCGATGGTTTCGATTATCGCGTTTTGCCGGATCGCATTGAGGCCGGCACCTTTCTGGTCGGGGCCGCCATGACCGGTGGCCGCGTCCGCGCCATCCAGGCTGCACCGAATACACTGGATGCGGTGCTGGCCAAGCTTGAGGATGCCGGCGCCCAGATCAACACCGGCCCGGACTGGATCGAGCTGGACATGGGTGGCCGGCGGCCGCGCGCGGTCAATATTGCAACGGCGCCCTACCCAGGCTTCCCGACGGACATGCAAGCCCAGTTCACCGCGCTCAATGCAATTGCCGAGGGAACCGGTGTGGTTCGGGAAAATGTCTTTGAAAACAGGTTCATGCATGTGCTGGAGATGCAGCGCCTGGGCGCGGATATGCGCGTGGAAGGCAACACCGTGATCATTCGCGGGGTCGAACGTTTGACCGGCGCACCGCTGATGGCGACTGATCTGCGAGCCTCTGCCTGCCTGGTGCTGGCCGGACTGGTCGCCGAGGGCGACACCATTGTTGACCGTGTTTACCACATCGATCGCGGCTATGAAAATATCGAGGAGAAGCTGCGCCAGCTCGGTGCGCGCATCCGTCGATTGCCCGCGTGAAGATCCGGCCCATGACCTGTGGCACGGGTTCGTCGACGTGACTGTCGGTACAATGCGGGTGTCAACATCAACCCTGGAGTCCGGAGCCCTTCAATGCCGCTGAATCTGGAGCAGGCTCGTTTCAACATGATCGAGCAGCAGGTCCGTACCTGGGACGTGCTGGATCCGGCCGTCCTTGAGGTATTGGGATCAGTGCCGCGCGAGGACTTTGTTCCGGCCCGCTATCGCAAGCTGGCTTTTGCAGACCTGAGAATTCCGCTGGGTTTTGATCAGGTGATGATGAAGCCGCTGGAAGAGGGGCGCATGCTGCAGGCCCTGGCAATCAATCCCGGCGAGAACGTGCTCGAGATCGGTACCGGATCCGGTTTCACGGCAGCCTGTCTGGCCGCTCTGGGAGGGCAGGTCAGCAGCGTCGAAATCGTCCCCGAGTTGGCAGATTCTGCGTCACGGCGGCTGGAACGTGCTGGTTTTGGCGCTGTCAGCTTGCAACAGGGCGACGCGCTGGCCGAGTCGACCCTGGAGGGTCTTTTTGATGTGCTCGTGGTGACCGGCTCCTGTGCCGCAGTCCCGGCATCGATCAAGCGGCTGGTCAGTCCCGGAGGTCGCGTTTTTGCGGTGATCGGCCATGCGCCAGCCATGGAAGCCGTCTGCCTTCGACATTGCGCACCTGATCGCTGGCTGGTCGAGAGCCTGTTCGAGACCAATCTGCCGCGCCTGACAGGTGCTGAAGATCGGCCCGTGTTTGAATTTTGAATGAGTGATTTTTGATGTCTGAGTTGAAGATGCGTCGCAAACCAACAATCAAGTCCGTGGCACTAGCGCTACCTTTCGCCTTCGTGTTGGCGGTGCCTGCACAGGCCGTCGACCTGCTGGGTGTGTATGAGCTTGCACAGACCAATGACGCCGAGCTGCGGGCCGCCGAACAGCGCCTGGCGGCGGCCGGTGAGGCACCGGTACAGGCCCGTGCGGCCCTGTTGCCCTCGCTGTCTGCCTCGGCAGGTCGCACCCTGGGTCAGTCCCGAGTGACGGTGGCAGGGACGCGAGGCGATTTGCTTGATGCTGACCGTGAAAATTACGCGCTGGAGTTGCGGCAGTCGATTTTCGACGATGCGAATTTCGGTCGTATTGCCCGCGCCCGGGCAGAGCTGATGGCGGCTGATGCGCAGTATGCCGAGGCGTTTCAAGCCTTTCTGTTTCGGGTCAGTGAGCGCTACTTCGAAGTCATCACCGCGCTTGATTCGGTGCGCTTTGCCAGAGCGGAAGAGACTGCTCTGCGGCGTCAGTTCGAGCAGGCCGAGCAGCGGTTCGAGGTCGGCCTGGCTGCGGTCACTGATGTCCATGAGGCGCGGGCCGTCTATGATGCCGCGCAAGCGAGAGTGATCCTGGTTGAAAACCAGCTTGACGACGCCCGCGAGGCGCTGCGCGAGATCACCGGCACCTTGTTCGAGAACTTCGCCCGCCTGGTTGATGAGGTGCCGCTGGAGATGCCGACCCCGGCCAGCGCCGAGGAGTGGGTGGCGCTCGCGCTGGATTCCAGTCCGCGCGTACTTCAGCAGCGCGGACAGTTTGAAATTGCCGAGGCTGATTTGCGGGTTGCGCGCGCCGGCCATTTGCCGACCCTGGGTCTGGTGGGTACGTATTCTCGCAACATCAACAATGAATGGGTAGGCCGTGACCCGGTGACCCAGGAAGTGCTGACCTCAGCCACCCTTCGCGACCAGGGGTGGACCGTGAGCCTGAACCTGAACGTGCCCCTTTTCCAGGGTTTTGCCGTCCAGTCACGTCGTCGTCAGGCCGGTTTTTCGCTGGCGGCTGCTGACCAGACCCTGGATCAGATCGAGCGGGCCGTGGCGCGGCAGACCGAAAATGCTTATCGTGCCATCGTCGCCGGTATTCGTGAGGTCGAGGCCCGCCGCCAGGCACTGATCTCTGCCCGCAGCGCGCTGGAAGCCACCAACGCCGGCTTCGAAGTCGGGACCCGGACCATCGTCGATGTGCTGCAGTCCGAGCAGCGCTTCTTCCAGGCCGAGCGCGATTTCTCGCAGGCTCGCCACCAGTTCATCCTCAACCAGCTGCGCCTGAACCAGGCAGCCGGTACCCTGGATGAAGAAGATCTGGTCTGGGTCAATCAGCTGCTGCGCTGACCGCTGAGCTCAGCGTGCCGGGACAGCACGCGCTCGATGGTCAGGCGCAGAGCGCCGCGGCCGGACTCGACCACAGCTAGGGCGGCGCGGCCCCGCTCCAGGGCGCGATTCGGGTCAGTCCACATCGCCTCCAGGTTGGCCGCCAGGTCGGAAGCATCGTCGACTTTGACCAAGGCACCGGCAGCATCCAGCGCGCTGGCAGCAGCCTGCTGCTGGTCCAGGTACGGACCGGCCATGACCGCTTTGCCGAGCGCGGCCGGTTCCAGCAGGTTGTGACCACCCAGCGGGACCAGGCTGCCACCGACGAAGGCCGACTGCGCGGCGGCGTAGCAGGCCCCGAGCACGCCGAGGCGGTCGACCAGTACGATTTGGGTATCAGCCTGCACCTTTTCCCCCAGTCTTTGCCAGCGCATGTTGCGGGCGCGGACCAGTTCGGCCACTTCGGCGGCACGCTCCGGATGACGCGGCGCCAGCACCAGCAGAGCCTCGGCATGACGCTCGAGCAAGCGCTGATGCGCCGCCAGAACAATGCTTTCTTCGCCAGGCCGGGTGCTGCCGGCAACCCAGCTGGGGCGCTCACCCCACTGCTGTCTTAGTGTGCGGGCCTGCTCGATCAGGCCAGGGGGCAAGGGAGCGTCGAATTTCAGGTTGCCGCCGACTTCGATCTTGTCCTCGGCCAGCCCAAGCTCCCGGAAGCGCTCGGCGTCCTGTTCGGTCTGACACAGGGCAAGCTTGACATGCCCCAGTGCTCGCCGGTACAGCCGCCCGAAACGCTTCGCCCGGCCTTGCCCTGTGAGGCCAAGGCGTGCGTTGGCGATGACGATACCGATGCCGCGCCGTCCGAGCTGCTCGAACAGTTCCGGCCAGATTTCGGTTTCAATGATGATGCATAGCGACGGATCAATCCGGTCCAGCCAGCGCCTGGTGCTGGTCAGCGTGTCGACCGGCAGAAAGTGGTGGGTGAGGCGGTCGCCGAAGCGGTGGCCAAGCTGCAAAGCCCCGGTGACGGTAAAGGTCGATACGACGATGGCGCCGGGCATTGGCAATCGGCGCTGCAGGGCCTCGATCAGTCCGGCAGCTGCATTGACTTCGCCTACCGAGGCTGCATGGATCCAGATCGGTCGTGTGGTCTGTGCCTGAACATGGCCGCGGCGCTCGTGACGGCGCTGCTGCAGGCCATCGTGGTCGGCCCCCGGACGATGCAGGCGGCGAATCAGCAGCGGCGCAAGCAGGTTGGCCAGTAGTCGGTATAACGTCAGCATCAGAGCGGGCAGTTTACCCGAGCGGCAGGGCGCTGGCTTGATCGGCAATACAGCCGAGCATATCGGGGATAATGCCGCTCCATGAAGGTCTTGCTGCAAGCTCTTGCCTGGCTGGCGCTGATTCCGGTTCGTATCCTCGGCCGACTTCCGCTGGCCTTGGCCCGCCGCCTGGTTCGTCCCTTGGCGCCCGTGCTGCGGCTGGCGATGCGTCCCCGAACCCGGGTCGTTCGCCGCAACCTGGCCCTGTGCTTTCCCGAGCAAAGCGATGGCTGGCGTGAGGGCATGCTTCGAGCCCACTACCGCCATCTGGCCGAGAGTCTGGCCGAGATCGCGCAGGCCTGGTACCGCCCTGGCCGGCTTGATCAATCCTACGGCGAGGTCGTCGGCCTGGAGCACCTGGCGCCTGCTCGAGAATCCGGTCAGGGTGTGTTGCTGGTCACCGGCCATGTCACCTGCCTGGAGCTGGGTGCCCGGCTGTTCGGCGAACAGGTCGAAGCGCGAGGCATCTATCGGCCCCTGCGCAACCGCGTGCTGAACCAGGCGCAGAACCGCGGTCGGGCCCGCTATGCCGAGGCCATGATCCCGCGGGATGACCTGCGGGCCATGGTTCGCCATCTGCGCTCCGGAGGAATCTTGTGGTATGCGCCGGATCAGGACTTTGGCCCGGAACGAAGTCTGTTTGCACCCTTTTTCGGTTTGCCCACCGCGACCGCACGCGGCCTGCTGGAGCTGGCGCGTTTGGGCCGGGCGGTGGTCGTGCCGATGTATCCGATCAAGGACGAGCGCAGCGGTCGGGTCATCGTCCATATCGAGCCACCGCTGGAAGACTTTCCGGGAAGCAGGCCGGAAATCGACCTGACCCGGTTCAATGCCTTTCTCGAGCGCCGAATCCGTGAGGCACCGGCGCAGTACTGGTGGCTGCACAAGCGCTTCAAGACCGTTCCGCCCGGGCAAGCCAGGCGTTATTGACCCGGTCCGAAAAAGCCTTCAGTCCCGGTCGCGTTCGGCGGCCAGGGTCAGTTTGCGCAGGTCGAAGTACTTGTGCAGAGTGTAGCTGGCGTGCAGTCGGCTCATCGTCCAGCCGGCGCGACCGTCCAGAAAAGCGGTTCTCAGAATGAAGTTGTCCAGCAGGTTCAGCATTGCCCGCAGCCAGGGCACGATGGCCGATTTCAACCGACGTCCGCGTTCGAAACGCTCGCGGGCCTGCAGGCGGGCATAGTGGCGCAGCTTGCTGCGGGCATGCGCCAGGTCGCGAAAGACCCAGTGATGCAGGGGGCCTTCGAGCAGTCCAACACGGCTATCCGGTGCCATCTCGATCTTTTCATGCACTGAGGTGAGGGTGAAGTGTGCGCGCTCTCGTACCACCAGTCGCAGCGGCGTGCGCGCCCAGTGTCCGAATGACAGGGTGCGATCGAAGGCATGGGTCAGCCAGGTCAGCGCGTAGCCGTGATGAGCGGGTTCAGGCTGGCTGAGGACCCAGTCGATCTCGCGTCGCAGGATCTCATCAACTGCTTCGTCGGCGTCCAGCGACAGCACCCAGTCGGAGCGTGCCAACTCAAGGGCGCGCTGCTTCTGGCGGCCGTAGCCCGGCCAGTCGGTCTGGTGAACCTGATGGGCATGGCGTCGGGCGATGGCGACGGTATCGTCGCGGCTGCCGCTGTCGAGCACGATGATTTCATCGGCCCAGCCGGCAACGGAGCTCAGGCAGCGTCCTATGCGGTCGGCTTCGTCCTTGCAGATGACGATGACGCTCAGTGACCAGAGCCGCTTGCGCGACTGCCCGGACAGGGCGATCCGACGGCGGGCATGGATCAGGCCAGCCGGCACGGCCGCAAACAGGGCAAACCAGACGATGCCGGTATTGCGCTCGAAGATCGACTCGGTCAGGGCAATGACCATCAGGGTGCTGAGGGCAGCCAGGCCGGCCCAGCCCAGCAGGCGAGTCTGGCGCAATCCAGTGTGCCAGACCCGAACATGGTGGCGCAGCACATAGGCAAACAGCAATAGCAGGGTCAGCAGTCCCAACAGGCCGCCGTGGGTCAAGGCCGACAGGTAGGCGCTGTGCGGATGGCGGTAGGCGAGGAAGTCGGCTTCTGCGCGGCCGCCGGCCACGGCGGCTTCCAGGGCCATGCGGAAACCACCCGGTCCGGCGCCAGCCAGCGGTCGTTCGCTGAAAACGCCCCATGCGATTTCCCACATCACCACTCGCCGTCCCAGTGTGCCCTCTGCCGTTTCGCCCTGGATCAGACGGAGCAGGTCGCTAACCGCCTCTCCAGCCCGCTCGCCCATCGGCGCGAACGGATTGAGCATGACTGCGGCGCCTACTGCCAGCAACAGGGCGACCGTGGCATAGCGCATCATCGGCGCTTGCTCACGGCCCAGGGTCAGCAGGTAAACCGGCAGCAGCAGGGGCAGTACCAGCCAGGCCCCGCGCGAGCCGGAAAAGGTGCTGGCTGAAATCGCCATGATGATGGCCAGTACCGTCAGCAGCCGATAGGCCGGACTGATCTCGCGATCATGGGCCCGGGCCAGCATCATCATCGCAAAAGCCAGGGCCAGGCCGCCGAAGTAAATCGGGTTGGTCGGTCCTTCAACGCGATGTTCGTGCAGGCCAACCTGGCCGCTCAAGTGGTACCACCAGGCATACAGCCCGGCCAGCAGGGCGCCTGCGGTCAAGCCGTGCCACCAGGCGCTTTCCAGGCGATTCAGGCTGCGAACGAAAAGCAACAGGGGAATGATCAGCAGCAATCGCAGGGTGCGGCCGAGTCCGTCGCGTCCTATCTGGTCAATACCGTTCCAGGCCCAGGCCGTGACCCAGTAGAGCACATAGGCAATCACCGCTGCCAGCAACAGCCGTTCCAGTGGTGCCAATGTGCCCGGGCGCCAGCCGCCGCTGATGCTCAGCCAGATAATGGCAGTCAGCGACATTGCCAGAAAGCCGGCGCCAGCTACCTTGGGCAGTAGCAGGCCAAGGGCCAGAGTGGCGAACAGGATGGCCGCAGCGAACCATTCCAGCCACGCCGGGGGCGTCGGGCTTGGGCCTGATTGCGGCCTGCTGGCGGGACTCACAACAGCTGCTTGGTCATGGGCGCAGCGGTTCAGTCTTCGAGCAGGTATTGAGCGCCACAGTAGGGGCAGCTGGCCTGTCCGGTTGCTTCTATCGGCAGGTAAACACGCGGATGCGAGTTCCACAGGGCCATGTTCGGCGTCGGACAGCTCAGCGGCAGGTCGGCGCGCCGGACCCGGTATTCGCGCTCGGCATTGGCGGTTTTCAGTCCGGCCTCGGAGTGGCTGCGAGATGGGGTCGAGTTCATGCTTGGGGCTCCAGCTGCATGCTGTTGTTCACATCTGACTCGGGAACGTCGATGAGACGGGCCGCAGCTTCGGCATAGCGCGCCCGGGTCTGGGCAATGATCTCGGTCGGCAGCTGCGGTCCTGGTGCGGTCTTGTTCCAGTCCAGTGTCTCCAGATAATCACGCACGAACTGCTTGTCGAAGCTGGGTGGCGAAATGCCCAGACGCCACTGATCGACCGGCCAGAAGCGGGAGCTGTCCGGGGTTAGTACCTCGTCGATCAGGTAGAGGTGGCCGTCCTTGTCGGTGCCGAACTCGAACTTGGTATCGGCAATGATGATGCCGCGATCGCGGGCGTAGGCTGCGGCACGCCGGTAAATCGCCAGCGAGATGTCCCGCACGCGAATCGCGAGTTCAGGCCCGATCAGCGCCTGCATGCGACTGAAGTCGATGTTCTGATCATGATCGCCCACCTGGGCCTTGGTCGACGGGGTGAAGATGGGTTCGGGCAGGCTGCCGGCCAGTTCCAGGTCGCTCGGCAGGCGCACCCCGGAGATGCTGCCGGTGGCCTGGTAGTCCCTCCAGCCCGAGCCGGCCAGGTAGCCTCTGACGATGGCCTCGACCGGGAGTGGCTGCAAACGTCGCACCAGCATGCTGCGAGGCGCCAGTTGTCGGGCCAGGTCGGCATCGCCGAGAATCTCGGCGAGGTCGCCATCGAGCAGGTGGTTGCGAACCTGGTCGCCGAATCGGCCAAACCAGAACATCGAAATCCGGGTCAGGATTTCGCCCTTGCCAGGAATGATATCGGGCAGGACCACGTCGAAAGCCGACAGGCGGTCGGAGGCCACGATCAGCAGGCGGGACTCATCGACCGCGTATATGTCGCGGACCTTGCCCTGGTGAAGGCGTTCTAGCGCAGGCGTGGGGTAATCGGTCACGGTGGCGTACAATGCGGCTGGAGACACTGCCATGAATTATACGCGTCCGATCTGATGAAACAGCCGCTAGTCATCGCCCCATCCATTCTTTCGGCCGATTTCGCCCGCCTGGGGGAAGATACCCAGGCAGCGCTTGACGCCGGTGCAGACTGGGTTCATTTCGATGTGATGGACAACCATTACGTGCCCAATCTGACCATCGGGCCGCTGGTCTGTGATGCCCTGCGCAAGTACGGCATCACCGCACCGATCGACGTGCACCTGATGGTCGAGCCGGTTGATCGCATCATTCCCGACTTTGCAAAGGCCGGGGCCAGTGTAATCAGCGTCCATCCCGAGGCAACGCGTCATGTCGATCGCACGCTTGGCCTGATCCGCGAGCAGGGCTGCCAGGCCGGACTGGTGTTCAACCCGGCCACCTCACTGGAAATCCTCGATTGGGTCATCGACAAGGTTGATCTGGTCCTGATCATGTCGGTCAACCCCGGCTTCGGTGGCCAGAAATTCATTCCGGCCGCGATCGACAAGCTGCGTATGGCGCGCCAGATCATCGACGACTCCGGCCTTGCCATTCGTCTCGAGATTGATGGCGGGGTCAAGCCGGACAATGCAGCCGAGATTATCGCCGCCGGTGCCGATACCCTGGTCGCCGGGTCAGCGATATTCGGCGCCTCTGACTACCGTACCGTGATCCAGGCCTTGCGCGGAGAGCATGGTCTGGCAACATAGCGGAACAGACTGACACCGGGAGCCTGTCGTCGTGACCATGGGGACTGATGGAATGACTGCACTTCGCCTCGGCCTGCTGGCCTTGTTGCTTGCCGCCGCCAACCTTGCCTCGGCACAGGTGATTTTTCACGCTGCGCGCGGGGGTGCCAGTGTCGAACCGGTCACCATCACCAATCAGGGCGCTGCCGGCAGTCAGCTGCAGGTCGACGATATCGCGATCGATGATCCGACCCATTTCGAGCTCGAGCCCGGTGGCAGCTGCGCCCAGCCCCCGTTTGCTCTGGGCGGGGGAGATAGCTGCATCCAGCTGGTGCGATTCAGCCCGCAGGCCATCGGCAGCTTCGGCGCGACGTTGACCGTCATCAGCGATGCCCCTAGTGTCATCAACGACCAGGTAGCGCTGTCCGGCATCGCCGAACCGGGGCCCGAGCCCGCCTTGCAGGTTGCACCTGGCAGTTTGAGCTTTGGTCTGGTGTCGGCCGATGCCTTGCCGATCGACGCCGATGTCATCGTTTCCAATCTCGGCGAGCCGAGCACCGAGCTGACCGTAACCGGCGTCAGCACCTTGGGTGCCTCAGAGTTTTCCATCTTTACCGAGAACTGCCAGGACAATGTGCTGCCTGGCGGGGTCTCCTGCACGATCACGGTTCGCTTCGATGCCAACAGCGACGGCAGTTTTGCCGGCAGTCTGCAGATTCAGACCACAGTCGGTGATGCCAGCGTGCCCCTGTCCGGGGCCACCCAGATTCCGGCCCGGCTGGTATTCCTGGATCAGCCCGGCGATACCAGCGTTGGTGAGTTGATCGTGCCGCCGGTCGTCGTTGAGGTGCAGGACGCCAGCGGCGAGCGGGTCAATCTGGACAACAGTACGGTAGTTGAACTGTCACTGGCCGTGGATCCCAGCGGTCAGGCCATGCTGGGCGGCGTTGTATCCAGCCAGGTCAGCAGTGGCCTGGCCAGCTTTGCCAATCTCAGTGTGAACCAGGTTGGAGAGGGTTTCGTGCTGCGTGCCGCCGACAGTACCGGTGCTCTCGAAATCGACGACAGCGCGCCATTCGATATCATTCCAGGTCCGCCGGCGGCGCTGGCTTTTGCCGTTCAGCCGGTCGCTACCGTGGTCGGTGCCTTGATGTCGCCACCGGTGGTGGTGCATGTGGTCGACAGCTTTGGCAACCTGGTGGTCTGGGACGACCAGACCGAGTTGAGTCTGAGCTTGAGCGGTGGCCAGCCGACTGCCTTGCTCAGC
Organism: Wenzhouxiangellaceae bacterium; assembly: GCA_007695005.1. Lineage (GTDB taxonomy): Bacteria > Pseudomonadota > Gammaproteobacteria > Xanthomonadales > Wenzhouxiangellaceae > Wenzhouxiangella. The sequence continues at coordinate 21,453 of REEQ01000059.1, forward strand.
GGCGGCGAGGCGCAAGTGGTCAGCGGCGGCGTGGCAATCTTCGGCGCCCTGAGTGTCGACCTGGCAGGCGTCGATTACCAGCTCTTGGCCGAGGCCTCCGATCCGGCAATCATGACGTCCGCCAGCGAGACTTTCGACATCACCTCGGCCGGCTCCGGGACCCTCATCACCGGGATCGACCCGGCCGGGTCCCAGGTGGTTGGCCAGCCTTACCTGGTCAGCGTGCTGGTCACGGGTGTCAGCCCGACCGGCATTGTCACGGTCAGTGATGGCAGTGCCACTTGCCCGATCGACCTGGACCTGGGCGAGACCGCCTGCGAGCTGGTGTCGACCTCGGTCGGGCCGCGCATCATAACCGCCAGCTACCCGGGCGATGCCAACAACGCGCCCAGCCAGGCCCAGCTTGACTACCAGATCACCCAGGCGGCTACCAACCTGGCGATTTCCTCGATTAGCCCGCCCGGCGCGCAGGCAGTCAACCAGGCCTACTCGGTGGCCATCACCATCGCGGGATTCAATGCGGGCGGTACCGTCGCGGTCAGTGATGGTCAGGGGGCCAGCTGCCTGATCGTCCTCGGCAGTGCGAGCAGTTGCAACCTGACTTCGACCACGGTCGGGCCACGCACCATTACCGCCGACTACCCCGGCGATGCCAACAACCAGCCGTCCTCTGCCAGCGCGGCTTACCAGATCGTGGCCGGTGCTCCCAGTCGCCTGGTGTTCGCGGTCCAGCCTGAAGCTGTGGTTTCAGGTGAGTTGATCAGCCCGGCGGTGGAGGTCCAGGTTCAGGATGCCTTCGGCAATGTGGTGCTTGCCGATGACAGCAGCGAGGTGGCACTGAGCCTTCTCGACGGTACCTCCGGCGCTGTGCTTGATGGTGGTGAGGGCATTGTCGTCAGCTCGGGTCTCGCCACTTTCGACGCGCTGAGCATTGACCTGGCGGGTACGGACTATCGTCTGCGGGCTGATGCAGACGGTCTGGATACGGCGTTCAGTGACAGTTTTGATGTCTCGCCGGGCGCGCCCTTCGAGCTGCGCTTCGGTGTCCAGCCCAGCTCGGTGCTCCCCGGCAGCGCGATCACCCCGGCAGTCACGGTTACCGTGCGCGATGCGGCGGGCAATCTGGTGACGAGCGACAACAGTACCCAGGTCGACTTGCAATTGCTTGGCGGTGATCCGGCTGCGGTACTCAGCAACGGCGGATTGGCGACGGTCGTAGCCGGAGTCGCGACCTATGCAAACCTGGCTGTGGACACGGTTGGGGCAGGTTACCAGCTGAGCGCGGATGATGCGATCGGCGATCTGGCCGGAGCGCTCAGCCAGCCTTTCAATGTGGTGACCTCGGCCAGCAGCATGCAGATCATCGGCTTCGATCCCGCCGGTTCGCAGTTTGTCGGTCAGCCCTACGATGTGCTGGTCGAACTCAGCGGTGCCAGTCCGACCGGTCTGGTCACGGTCAGCGATGATCTGGGCGCGAGCTGCCAGTTCGATGTCGAAGCGCAAGATCGCTGCAGCCTGGTATCGGTCGGCACCGGCAATCGCATCATCACCGCCAGCTACCCGGGCGACATAAACAACGCCGCCAGCAGCGCGCAGAGCTTCCATGTGATCAACCCGGTGCAGTCGGCACTGAGCATTGTCGCCGTCACGCCAACCGACCAGCAGGCGATCAACCAGCCCTACCAGGTTCAGATCGCCGTGACGGGTTTCCAGCCGAGCGGGCCGGTGATCGTCGACGATGGCGATGGCAACGTTTGCGTGATCATCCTGCCAGCTGATCGCTGCAGCCTGAGCTCGAACAGCGTTGGAACGAAAACCATCACCGCGAACTATGGCGGCAACGCCAACAACCTCGGCGACAGCGACAGCCGGACCTACAGCATCGTGCGCGCTGCATCGACGACCAGCATTCTCGGCCTGACACCGGCCAATCAGCAGGTCGTCGGGCTGCCGTACACGGTGACGGTCGTGGTCGCCGGTCAGAATCCGACCGGGCAGATCAGCGTCTCGGATGGGGTCGATGCCGAGTGCGAAATCGATCTGGACCTGGGTCAGACGGCCTGCGATCTGTCTTCCAGCAGTCTCGGCCCCCGGACCATCCGTGCCGAGTACAGCGGTGATGCGAGCAACGAAGACAGTTTTGCCACGGCGCCTTATGAAATCATCAGCACCGGTCCCGTTGCCCTGGCCTTTTCCAGCGAACCCGACTATGGCGTCGCCAATGGTTTGTTGTTCCCGCGCCTGGCCGTGCGCGTGGTTGACTCCCTTGGTTTGCTGGTAGCCGATGACAACAGCACCGAGATCGAAATACGCATTGAAACCAATCCCGGCAGCGGCCAGTTGAGCGGCACCCTGGTCAGGACTGTCAGCAATGGTGTGGCCAGTTTCGACAACCTCAGCATCAGTGCGCTGGGGCAGGGCTATCAGCTCCGTGCCCGAACGCCGAATATCAACCTGGACTCGGCTGTCACCGCTCCTTTTGATGTCATCGAGGATCAACTATTCGGCGATCGATTCGAACTGCCGCCCGATCAGCTGTTCCAGGATCGCTTCGAGGAACGGCCGAGCCCGTCTGCATCGATGCCGACGCAATCCGGGCTAGAATAACGCGCTTCCCAGCCAGCGACCCATTGTCTTGAATCGCAGCCGTTTCCAGCGCCTCGCCGCCGAGGGATATAATCGCGTGCCGGTCTGGCGCAGCATTGCCGCCGACCTCGATACCCCGCTATCGGTGTACCTGAAGCTTGCCGATGGCCCTAATGCCTTCCTGCTGGAATCTGTGCAGGGCGGCGAGAACTGGGGTCGCTACTCCATCATCGGCCTGCCGTGTCGGCGCGCCTGGCGGGCCCATGGTCGAACCCTGGAGCAGCTGGATTTCGGTGCGGTGGTTCAGCGGCGCGAGAATGTTGATCCGCTGGCCTTTCTGGCCGAGGTGGTCGAGGCCCAGCGCGCGCCGCGCCTGGCTGATCTGCCGGGATTCAGCGGCGGTCTGGTCGGCTACTTTGGCTACGAAACCGTGGCCCTGATCGAGTCGCGCCTGGACATTCTGGGCAAGCCCGATGCCCTGGGCGTGCCCGATATCCTTTTGCTGGAAGCCGAAGAGCTGGCCGTGTTCGACAACCTGTCCGGCCGTCTCAACCTGATCGTCACTACCGACCCCAACGAACCCGATGCCTGGGCGCGCGCCCAGCGCCGCCTGGATCAGCTGGCTCACCGCCTGCGCTGCGGTTCGCCCGGCTATCCGCCGGCGCTGAAGCTGCCGGTGCCAAACGAATCGGATTACCGCTACGAGTTCGAGCAGGCCGATTTCAAGGCAGCAGTTGCATGCATCAAGGACTACATCCTCGCCGGAGACGTGATGCAGGTGGTTCTGTCACAGCGCATGAGCGTGGACCTGGCGGCCCGCCCGGTCGATGTCTACCGCGCCCTGCGCAGCCTCAACCCGTCGCCATACATGTATTTTTTCGACTTTGGCGAGTTCCAGGTGGTCGGAGCGTCGCCGGAGGTGCTGGTCAGGGTCCAGAACGGCGAGGCCATGGTCCGACCGATTGCCGGCACCCGTCCGCGCGGTCGCAATCACGAAGAAGACCTGGCGCTGGAAGCCGAACTCAAGTCCGACCCCAAGGAGCTGGCCGAGCACCTGATGCTGATCGACCTGGGCCGCAATGACATCGGCCGCATCGCCGAAACCGGCAGCGTGCGCCTGACTGACCGCATGGTGATCGAGCGTTATTCGCATGTCATGCACCTGGTCTCCGAGGTCCACGGCCGGATCAGTAACAACATGAGCGCGATTGATGTGTTGAAAGCCACCTTTCCGGCCGGCACCCTGTCCGGTGCGCCCAAGGTGCGGGCGATGGAAATCATTGCCGAGCTGGAGCCGGTCAAGCGCGGCATATATGCCGGTGCGGTCGGCTACCTGACCTGGTTCGGCGAGGCCGATCTGGCCATTGCCATCCGCACCGCACTGGTTCGCGACGGCCAGATCCATGTCCAGGCCGGGGCGGGCATCGTCGCCGACTCAGATCCTGATCGCGAGTGGGAAGAAACCCTCAACAAGGGCAGGGCGCTGATTCGCGCCGTGACTGAGGCCAGCGGAGGACTGCAGGCGTGAAGGTGCTGATGATCGACAATTATGACTCGTTCACCTACAACCTGGTCCAGTACCTGGGCGAGCTCGGCGCCGAGGTCGAAACCCATCGCAACGACGCCCTCAGCCTGGCGGATATTCGCCGCATTGATCCGGCCGGCATTGTCCTTTCGCCCGGTCCATGCACGCCGGATGAGGCCGGCATCTGCCTGGACGTGGTTCGCGAACTCGGCGGAGTTTACCCCATGCTGGGCGTGTGTCTGGGCCACCAGGCCATCGGCCAGGCCTTTGGCGGCCAGGTGGTGCGCGCGCGCCAGGTCATGCACGGCAAGGTCTCGCCCATGCATCACGCCAACGAGGGCGTGTTCAAGGGCTTGAGCAATCCGTTCCAGGCCACCCGCTATCACTCACTGATCGTCGAGCGCGAGACCTTGCCGGACTGCCTGATCGAGACGGCCTGGACCGAGCTGGACGGCCAGCGTGACGAAATCATGGGTTTTCGCCACCGCGAACTGGCCATCGAAGGCGTGCAGTTTCATCCCGAATCCATCCTGACCGACCACGGACACGACCTGCTGAAAAACTTCCTGGACCGACTATGAATCATATTCGCCAAGCCCTGGCCGAGCTGGCCGAGGGTCAGGATCTTGCTCCTGAACTGATGCGCGCGGCCATGACCGAGATCATGGGCGGCGAGGCCGAGCCGGCCCAGATTGGCGGCTTTCTGATGGCGCTGCGCCTGAAAGGCGAGAGGCCTGCCGAGATTGCGGCCGCGGCCGAGGTCATGCGCGGCTTCGCCAGCCGGGTCGATATCGACCGCGACGGCCTGACCGATATCGTCGGCACCGGCGGCGATGGCGCCTCGCTGTTCAATGTCTCCACGGCTTCAGCCTTTGTCGCCGCCGCGGCCGGGGTGCGGGTGGCCAAGCACGGTAACCGCGCCGTGTCCAGCAAGTCAGGTGCTGCCGATGTGCTTGAAGCCGCCGGCTGCCGGCTGGACCTCGACTCGCGCCAAGTGGCTGTTCTGATCGACGAGCTGGGCGTAGGCTTTCTGTTCGCCCCCCAGCATCATGCGGCGATGAAGCACGCCATCGGCCCGCGCAAGGCCCTGGGCTTGCGAACCCTGTTCAATCTGCTCGGGCCCTTGACCAACCCGGCCCTTGCACCCAACCAGGTCCTGGGCGTGTTCAGCGCCGCCCTGGTCCGACCGATGGCCGAAGTCATGCAGACTCTGGGTGCCGAGCACGTGCTGGTGGTCCACAGCAGCGACGGCCTGGATGAAATATCGCCGGCGGCAAACACCCTGGTGGCGGAGCTGAAAGACGGCGAAATCCATCAATACGAGATCGACCCGGCCAGCTTCGGTGTCCACCTGGCATCGCTGGAGGGTTTGAGCGTGGCCGACGCAGCCGCCAGCCTGGCCCTGATCGAGGCCGCCCTGGGCGGTCAGTCCGGGCCGGCTGCCGACATCATCGCGCTCAATGCCGGCGCGGCGATTTATGCCGGCGGCAAGGCCGAGTCGCTGGAGCAGGGCGTGGCCCTGGCCCGCGATATGCTCGAAGCCGGTTTCGGCCTGGAGCGGCTCAAGCGCTATGCTCAGCGGAGTCGGGAGTTGTGAGCGCCGATATTCTCGCCCGCATCCTGGCCGTCAAGGCCGAAGAAGTCGCTGCCGGGCAAGCGCAGACGCCGCTGGCCGACCTGCGCGATCGGGTCGCTGATCTGCCGCCCTGTCGCGATTTCGCCGGCGCATTGCGGGAACGTGCTCAGCGCTCGGCCGATGCGGTCATCGCCGAGATCAAGCGTGCCTCACCCTCAGCCGGATTGATCCGCGAAGACTTTGATCCGGCCGCGATTGCCCGTTCCTATCAGCGCGGCGGCGCCACCAGCCTGTCCGTGCTCACCGACCGTCACTTCTTCCAGGGGCATGATGATTACCTGGTCGCGGCCCGCGCCGCCTGCGACTTGCCGGTACTGCGCAAGGACTTCATCATCGAGCCCTGGCAGGTCTGGGAAACCCGCGCCCTGGGCGCCGATGCCCTGCTGCTGATCGTCGCGGCCCTGAATGATGCGCGCCTGCAAGAGCTGTCCGCGCTTGGCCGCGAGCTTGGCCTGAGCGTGCTGGTCGAGGTTCACGATGAGTCAGAACTGGAGCGTGCCCTGAGCGTACCAGGCGACCTGGTCGGCATCAACAACCGCGACCTGCACCGCTTCGTGACCGACCTGGACACCACCCTGCGGCTGGCCCCCCGGGTGCCGGTTGATCGCCTGGTAATCTCCGAAAGTGGCATCCACAGCCCGGCCGACTTGGCTCGCCTGCGCGACGGCGGCATTGGAGCCTTCCTGATCGGCGAATCCTTCATGCGGCAGCCAGATCCGGGGGTTGCGTTGGCTGATTTGTTCGATTGAGTCAATCTCCAATTACGCGGGCAAACTCTTGGAGCTTGACTCTGCAAGTGCCGCATCAACGACTGAACATCTGGCCTGTTCAAGTTTTCAGCGCTGCGAGTTCTTCGATGGTGTCAAGCTGAAGACGGCCATGCGCTCGCTGCTTGCAGATCAGACTACATTGAAGTATCTTCCGAGTCGAGGGATCGGAGTGAGCTTGTCCCTGACAGCTGACTCAACAGATCATTTTCATTCATCCGCGCATGCAACGCTTGGGTGCGCAAGTGGGCAAATGTGCAGTTTTTTGCCCGGCGACCATTTTCGTTGTTGAAGGCACGCCGGCCACGAACGGCTATGGCTGCCTGGGGAAGTATCCGCGGAAATGTGCCGCAAATTGATGAGTCAGTGGTCAATATTTAGCGATCTGTCGCCGATTTTACAGCGTATTCGTTCTTTGAAGATAGGGGCTTTGCCATGACGCGTTTTCTCTACCCGATCATCGGGTGCACTTTGGCCGTGTTTTCGTTGAGTTCCAAGGCTGCCACTTTTGGAGTGGAGAGTCTGGATATTATCGTTGGAACCTCAGAAGTAACCGTTGGTTGGTATTTTGAGAACTCGCCAGAGAATGTCGGGGATCTTTTTGTCGACGTATCGTTTGATGACACTTTGCTGACGCCACGAACGACCGTACAAGAGATCATTCCCGGTACTGGTATTTTTGTCGATGTGCCTGATGGTTGTCTTGATGGGGTAAGCGGTGTTGCCGACATTGCCTGTGTCCTGATCGCCCCCGATGCCATCAGAATTTCCCTTTCGAGTACCCCTCAAGTGATTCCCTCACAGGATACCGGTTCTCTAACCTTCGATCTGGCACCCTCCCTCAGTGATGGTGATAGCGTCACTCTGGATTTGACATTGGCGGACTTACTGCCGGCCGATGCGGATGTAACGCTTATTGACGGTGTGCTGAACTTCAACGATGCGCCTCCAGGGGTTCTGGATGTGAGTCCGTCAGATATGGATTTCGGCAGCGTGTTTCTTGGCCAAACGTCTGACTCATTACCGGTTTCCATTTGCAATACGGGAGGCGTCGACGCGCTGGACATCACCGTTAGCAGCGTCGATATCGTGCCCGCTGAGTTCGGGCAGGGTGCCGGCGGTAATTGTGACGCGGAGCCTTTTGGCTTGGCAAGTGGAGAGTGCTGTACCTACACCGTCCGCTTCAGCCCGGCTGCAGAAGGTCCTGTTTCGGGCAGTATGACTGTCAGCATCAGCTCGGGAGATATCGACAGTGATAGCGTCATTCTGAGTGGCTTGGGTGTGGCTCCGCCGACTGAGCTGGTCGTCGTTGAGTCGCCAGACTACGCAGTGATCGATGGACCGTTTTTTGGTGGCGTTGTCGTCCATGTGC
>REEQ01000042.1 GCA_007695005.1 Wenzhouxiangellaceae bacterium
TACCGCAAGGGCATGTTCCGCCGTGCCCGCAGCTATCTGAAGACCGAGCGGCTGAAATGAAACTGCTGGAAGTTGATCAGGTCAGCCTTTCCTTTGGTGGCATCCGTGCCATCGACGGGGTGAGCTTTGAGGTTGAACCGGGCGAGGTCTTCACCATCGTCGGGCCGAACGGGGCCGGCAAGTCATCGCTGTTCAATCTGATCAGCCGTTTTTACCAGCCTGCTGCCGGCTCGATCCACTTCGATGGCGAGGATCTGCTGGCGCGCAAGCCGCACCAGGTGATTGATGCGGGAATTGCGCGGACTTTTCAGAATATCGAGCTGTTCGATCACGCCACGGTGCTGGACAACCTGTTGATCGGCCGTCATTGCCGGCGGCGAAGCTACTGGTTCGAAGACCTGCTTTTTCTGCCGCGGGTGCGGCGCGAGGAGCGCGCGCATCGCCGGGCGGTGGAGGAGGTGATTGATTTTCTTGAGCTGGCCGCCTATCGCGACCGCATGATCCAGGGCCTGCCTTACGGCGTGCGCAAGGTGGTCGAAATTGCCCAGGCGCTGGTCTCCAGGCCGAAACTGCTGCTGCTCGATGAGCCGGCAGCGGGCTTGAGCGTGGAAGAGACCGAGAACATGGCCTGGTGGATCGAGGACATGCAGAAGGATCTGGGACTGACCATTGTCATGGTCGAGCACGACATGGGCCTGGTCAGCCGGGTCTCGGATCGGGTGCTGGCCATCGCCCAGGGCCGACCGCTGGCCGAGGGCACGCCGGCCGAGGTCCAGGCCCATCCCGAGGTGATCAGGGCCTGGCTGGGCGGGGTCGACGAATGAACCCGCTAATGAGCGTACACAATCTGGAAACCAGCTATGGGCCGGTGATGGCCTTGCGCGGGGTGTCCTTGAACGTGCCGGAGGGCAGCATTGTCACTGTGCTGGGCAGCAATGGCGCCGGCAAGACCACGCTGATGCGCACCCTGTCCGGGGCGCTTGCGCCGCGCAAGGGCAACGTGCGTTATCGCAGCAAGCGCATCGATGGTCTGGAGCCGGACAGGCTGGTTCGTGAAGGCATTGTTCATGTGCCCGAGGGCAGGGAGATATTCCCGTTCATGACAGTCGCCGAGAACCTGCGCATGGGCGCCTTTACCCGGCGCGACCGGGCGGGTCTTGCAGCGGAGCTTGCACTGGTGCATGAGTACTTTCCGATCCTGGCTGAGCGCCGTGACCAGGAGGCCGGCACCTTGTCCGGCGGTGAGCAGCAGATGCTGGCCATCGCCCGCGGCCTGATGGCCCGGCCGGCGCTGATGCTGCTTGACGAGCCCTCGCTGGGCCTGTCGCCGATGCTGGTTGCTGAAATCTTCAGCATCATCCGGCGCTTGAACCAGGAGCAGGGGCTGACCATGATCCTGGTCGAGCAGAACGCGCGCGCGGCGCTTGAAGTTGCTGACCATGGTTATGTGCTCGAGATTGGCCGCATCGTCATGGATGGCCCGGCCGAGCGGCTGATGGGCTCCGATGACATCCGCGAGTTCTACCTGGGCAAGGCCGCCGACAGCAGTCGCGGTCGCAGGCGCTGGCGCAAACGCAAGTCCTGGCGTTGAACTATGGGAACCTCGCAATACACACAAGACACGGAAAAAAGCGAGTGGGCATGAAGAATTCTCGCTGCCTACTGCCAATGGACGCTGCCCAGCCAGCTTGCGCGGCGGGCTTTGTGTCTGGAGAGTGCAGTGTCTTTGGTGGATGCAAAACCAGGCCCGCTCGATGACTTCAACGATTGAAATCGACGGTTGCGATACGCTCGCCAAGCTGTGGCGCAAGGCCTGCTGGGAGCGCGGCTCGGCAATTGCCCATCGCGAGAAGAAGCTGGGTATCTGGCAGGCCCGATCCTGGCAGGACTGGTTCGAGGGCGCACGCGCGATCGGGCTGGGACTGATGGAGCTGGGACTGGAGCGCGGCCAGGTGGTGTCGGTGCTCAGCGAGGACCGCCTGGAGTGGCTGTATGCCGATCTGGGCATTGTTGCCGCCGGCGGCATCACCAACGGCATCTACACCACCGACAGCGCTCGTCAGCTGGCTTTCCTGGTCGAAGACAGCGAATCGGCTTTTCTGCTGGTCGAAAACGACGAGCAGCTCGACAAGTTCCTGGCCGAACGCGAGGCCATGCCAGGCCTGAAGAAAGTGATTGTTTTCGATCGCAAGGGCTTGCGTGACTTTGCTGACCCGCAGGTGATGTTCCTGGACGAATTGATGGCGCTGGGCCGGGCGGCCAGCGACGGCGAGCGCCGATTCGATGTGCGCATCGATGCCGGCTCGGGCGACGAGATTCGCATGCTGATCTACACTTCCGGCACGACGGGGGCACCGAAAGGCGCGATGATCAGCCATCGCAACGTCCTGTTCATGCTCGATCGCGGCGATCGGGTGCTGGATGTGCAGGCCGACGACGAGCAGCTCTGCTTCCTGCCCCTGAGTCATATTCTCGAGCGTCTGATCTCGGTCGAGATGCCGATCTACAAGGGGGTGCGGGTCAACTTTGCCGAAAGCCCGGAGACGGTGTTCGACAACCTGCGCGAGATTTCGCCACACGCGTTTACTGCCGTTCCCAGACTGTGGGAAAAGCTCTACAGCGCGATCAGCGATCAGCGCCGCGAAGCCACGGCCTTCGGGCGCTGGGCTTTCGATCGCGCGCTGAAGGCCGGGCATGACTATCAGGCGACAAACACACCCGGGCCGACCCTGCGCCTGCGTCACGCCTTTTGGGATTTGCTGGTACTGAAAAACCTGCGCCAGCTGATCGGTATGGATCGCATCCGTCGCGCCACCACCGGTGCCGCCCCGATTGCGCCGGATCTGATTCGTTGGTTTCAGGCCATCGGCGTGCCACTGTACGAGGGCTACGGCATGACCGAAACCACCGGCATCATTTCGGTCAATACGCCGGAAAGAAGCCGGATTGGCTCGGTGGGTGTGCCGCTGCCGGACAGCGAGGTCCGTATTGCCGAGGACGGCGAGATCCTGGTGCGCGGCCAGCATGTCTTCGAGGGCTACTGGAAGCGTCCCGAGCAGACGGCCAGGGACATGCGCGCCGGCTGGCTGCATACCGGCGACAGCGGTCGGCTGGATGCGGGCATGCTCACCATCACCGGCCGGATCAAGGACATCATCATTACCGCTGGCGGCAAGAACATCGCGCCGGCCGAGATTGAAAGCAAGCTGAAGTTCTCGCCCTACATTGCCGATGCCGTGCTGGTCGGCGATCAGCGCAAGTATCTGACCTGCCTGATCATGATCGACCGGGACAATGTCGAAACCTGGGCCCAGCGCCGCCAGGTGCCGTTTTCCGACTTCCGCTCGCTGTGCCGGGCCGAAGCGGTGCAGGAACTGATCGGCGAGGTGGTCAATGAAGTCAACAGCCAATTCGCCCAGGTCGAGCAGATCAAGTACTTCCGCCTGATCGACGTCATGCTGAGCGCCGATGATGAAGAGCTGACGGCGACAATGAAGCTCAAGCGCGCCCAGGTTGAAAAGAAGTATCGCGAACTGATCGAGTCGATGTACTGACACGGGCATTCGAAAAGGAACCTGGTAATCATCGAAGTCACCGAAGTTCGGGCCGGCGGATTTTCGGTGCTTTCGGTGTCTTTGGTGAATCTGTCTGTTTCTGATTGACCCGGGCCGTGCGTGTTAGATTGAGCTCGTCACCGGGCGGGTGGCAATACTCCAAGGAAGCGAAGATGAAGCGATATTCGATGCTGTTGCTGGTTTTGCTGGCGTTGGGACTGGTTGGCTGCGGTGGCAGCGATGATGCTGCCGAGCGGGTGCGTGGAGTGACCGACACCGAAATTCGCTTCGGCGGCGCGCATGATTTGTCCGGGGTGTTCGCGGCGGTGTCCAATCCGGCCCTGCGCGGAGCGAACCTGTATTTTGACCAGGTCAACGAAGCCGGCGGGGTCCATGGCCGTCGCATCCGATATATCGTCGAAGATCACGGCTACCAGGTGCCGCGGGCAACCCAGGCAGCCAACAAACTGGTGACCCGAGACCAGGTCTTCGGCAAGTTGCTGACCCTGGGAACACCGCATAACCTGGCGTCCTTTCCGATCATGGATCGCCACGATGTGCCCAGCCTGTTTCCGCTGACCCCGGCCCGGGCAATACTGGAAACGGGCGATTTCTCCCGTCGTTTCAGCCTCAGCGCCTCGTACTATCACAATGTCGGCAACGCCATTGACTGGCTCCATGAGCGCAAGGGCTTTGAGCGCATCTGCGTGATGTATATCCCGTCCGATTTCGGTGAAGAGATCCACGAGGCCGCTCGTGACGCAGCCCAACGGCATGCCGGCCTCAGCCTGGCTTCGGCAACATCCCACCGGCCGGATGAGACCAACTTCTCCGGCACTCTGTCGCGCAAGCGCGCCAGCAACTGCGAGCTGCTGATCCTGGGGCTGGCGGTGCGTGCCACGGTGGCGGTGGCCTCTGGTGTGCGTGACATGAACTGGGATGGTGTCGAGCTGCTGGCGTCTACCGCAGCCTTCCACGCCGCCGTCTCCTCAGCCCCCGGCGGCGCCACCGAGGGCATGTGGGCAGCCTCAGCCGGTCCCGACATCCAGACCCTGCGCGACCGCCCCGAGTCGGCCGCCTTCATAGATGCCTTTCGCCAGGCCCATGGGCAGGATCCGGACGCGATGGCGCAAACCGGGTACAGCATTGCCTATGCCCTGGTCAAGGCCCTGGAAAAGGCCGGTCGCGACCTGACTGTCGACAGCCTGGTGGCCGCCCTGGAATCACTGGACTACATTGACCCGGTGTCCGGCGTTCACGTCCGGATGGGCCCTGATGACCACATTCTGCTGGGCGATACCTGGATCACAAGGGTGAGCAACGGAGTCTGGGAGACGAAGGCGATGATTGAGGGGAGATAAGAAGTTAGGCGCCCGTCCTCGTCGTTATCGTCTCCAGTCCATGGCCACCCGGACCCTTCTCGGAGCGGTACAGCAGCCAGGAGAAGACCAGGCCCAGCGAGGCCAGGAAGGTGTAGAACCACATGCCAGCCGCGTAGCCTGCCGGATTCTCCGGTGAGGCCTGGAAGCTGTCATTGAGCAGGCCGATAACGGGTGGCACCACTACCCAGCCGAGCTGCTGGCAGAGCGTCATCATGGCGTATGCCGAGCCGAGGCGGCGCTCGTCGACGATATAGGCCACCGACGGCCACATCACTGCCGGGATCAGTGAAAACACCGCGCCAAGCAGGAAGATCACCACGAACAGGGTCAAGGGCACTTGCGCCGATCCGATCAGCGGGATCACCAATGGCACGTCCGGACCAGGTGGCGCGTAGGTCACCAGCAAAAACAACGGCAGCATCACCAGCGAGCCAGCGGCCATGAAGAACGATCGCTTGCCGATCCGATCCACCCACAGGCCGAACAAGGGGGTAAGAATGATGGCTGCCACCGGCAGCAGGCTGGACAGCAGGCCGGCCGCCTCGCGGTCCAGGCCGTGGGCCTGCTGGAAATAATCGATCGCGAAAGTCCGGAACGGGAAGACGGTGGAATAGAACACCACGCAAAGTGCCACCACGTACCAGTAAGACGGGGTGAACGAATACAGGTCCCTGAACTTGAGCTTTTCGTGTTCGCCGGTCGTGCCGAGGTGGTAGCTGGTTTCGGCGCGTTTTTCCAGCAGCCAGTAGAGCAGGGCGGCGGTGACGGTGATGCCGCCGATGGCCGTAGCCAGCCACAGTGGATCCTGCCAGTTGGTGTACAAGGGGGACGCGAACGAGGTTGACCAGTCGGCCGAGGCTGAGCCCAAGCGCGAGATCGACAGGTTGATACCGAAGGCAAAGCTCAGCTCCTTGCCGCGAAACCACTTGGCCAGGGCCGTGGTTGCAGCTACGATCAGCGGCTCCGACCCCAGGCCGAGCAGGAAGCGCCCGGCCAGGATGGTTTCGTAGCGCGGCGCCATGGCCGTGACCGCGGCCGCGCCCAGGCAGATCGCACCGAACACCACGATGGCATTCTTGGTGCCGAAACGGTCGATGATGATGCCGCCGATCAGCAGCACGAGCAGGGCGGCAATGTTGTAGGCCGAGGACAGAAATCCGATCTGGCCATAACTGAAACCCAGATCCTCCCGCATCAGGTCGATGACCGGGCCCAGGGAGTCATAGACGTAGTAATTGCCGAACATGGCCAGGCTGATGAACAGCAGTACTACCCAGCGGTAGGCGGGGGGCGGCAAGGGCAGGGTGGCAGTGCGGCTGTCGGCGAGGCTCATGGGTTGGCGGCGCTGGCTATGGTTGTGGTTGTTGTGATGGCTGCTGCCTGGCGCGATCTCGCTTTGCGAGCAGGGCCCGGCCACAGCACTCTATCCAAGCAGGCCAGGAGGGTCAATGTCTGAACGGCTGCGCCGGCTCCTGGCTTTTGGTGCCGCCAGCCGCTGTGGCATACTCCGCGCCGTGAGTCGAAAGAACCGAAAGCGCAGTCGAGCGGCTGCCCCTGCGGCAGCGCCCCCGCCTGAAACGGCCAAAGCCAGGCCCCGCGGACGCTGGGTTTATCTGGGTACGGCCGTGCTCGGTGTGCTGCTGCTGGGCGTTGGCTGGACCTGGTGGCAGGCGGAGCAGTTCGAGGAGCGCTTTGATGCGGACTATGTCGGCAGCGCTGTTTGCGGTGATTGCCACACCATCATCCATGGCCAGTGGTCTGGCTCTCCCCATGCCAATATGGTGCGGCGACCCGATACCGGCAGCGTGGTAGGCGATTTCAATCATGGCGAATTCCGTCTTCCGATCGATAGTCCGGATCCGCTGGCAGGCGAAGTCGTTGCCCGTACCTTTGTCGAAGATGACCGCTACTACATGGCCTTGCGTCATCCTGAGGATGGTGATTTCGTTCCCTTTCCGATCAAGTATGTGGTCGGCTACCAATACCGGCAGGAATATGTGTTCGAGGAGCCTGGCGGCGTGTTACGGCGTTTGCCGCTGCAGTGGTCAACGGCCAAGCAGGCCTATTTTCCCTATTGGAACATCCAGGAGGGCAGTGACCAGACAGTAGCGGACCTGTGGCAGCAGATGACCACCACGAACTCTGCATGGAATGTGTATTGCGCGCGCTGCCATACCACCAATATGGATATCGTCGAGGTCGACCCCTTCCATACCCGCGCCAGGGTGGACTGGCAGGAAGAGGGGATCGGTTGCGAGGCTTGCCACGGACCCGGCAGTCTGCACGTGGAATACATGAAATCCAGCCCGGCCAACCGATTGGCAATGTTCGTTCGCAATCACCTGCACGGTTATCCGGTTGCCTACGTGGCCAATGCCGACAAGTTACCCAAGGAGCAGGCGCTTTCTGTCTGTGCACGTTGTCACGGTGCCGATATCTTTGCCCGAAACCAGGATTTCTATCGCACCTACGAGCCGGGGTACAGTCGCAGCGGCCGGATCAATGACCTGTCCGAGTTTTTCAGGCAAGCGCCGCTGACACCCGGGCGCATGGCGCCAACCATCGAGGTCTGGCATAACGGGCGGCCACGGGGCATTGGCATGCTGTTCCGCTCCTTTGTCGAGTCCGAGTGCTACACCCAAGGCGAGCCGCGCTGTCATGATTGCCATGATCCGCATCAGAACAAGGCGGCCACCCGCCCCGGAATGCTTGAAGCTTCGGCCGTTTCGAATGCCTACTGCAGTTCCTGTCATTTTGATATCGGCAGCAATCCCGAGGCTCATACCCATCACCCGAGTGGTCAGCCCGGCAGTTTCTGCTACGACTGCCATATGCCCAAGCACATCACCAAGCTCAATACCGGCATCTGGGAGCGAACCCGTACCCACGAAATGAGCTCGCTGCCCAACCCCCACGACAGCCTGCGCTACGGATTGGCCAATGCACCGAATGCCTGTAGTGACTGCCACGCCGATGCCGGCCTCTCCGAGCTGATCGATACCATGCGCCGCTGGTGGCCGAACCATGATCCTCCACAAGATACCGGCAATGCCTTGTATTGAAGTTCCGGATTGTCAGCGTAGTGGGGCGATCCGGTAAACCGCCGCGCTGCAAGCAGCTTGCTGGTGTTGGTGATGCAGGGTTTGGATGATTGATTGATGGAAGCAACATTCGCTCGACGCGCACTGGAATCCAGGACCGATATCCTGACTGCCCGGCCAGGGATGACATCCCGCCCTGAACCGTGGACTTACCAGTGGTCGCGTCTGGTAGGCACCCTGTCGTTCTTCGGCTTGAGCCCTACACGCCCAGGCTTGGAGGCTTGATTGGTGGTCGTTTCCGACTCGAGCTGCTGGTGCCGGCAGAGCGTATTTGGCTGGCAGCTCACGATCAAGGGGCATGCCGGGCCGCATGAGTTCGACCGTCAGTGAGCATTGCCCGTCAAGCGCCCCAGCGTCGGCGTTTGCTTGGGCCTGGGTGGCCCTGGCTGAAAGAAAATGGCCCCGCACGTGTCGGGGCCGGTGTCCGGATACGGATTTTCTGGCGTGATCAGAAGCGGGCAGCCAGGCGTACGCCAAAAATGTCACTGCCATCTGCCCGACTGTATTCAAGACCGCCGCTGAAACGAGGCGTGAAGAAGTAGCGTGTGCCCACGCCCCACTCGTCGTCGGAGCCGATGCCGCTATAGCGCGCGCCGAGGCTGAAGCTGCGGTTGAAGAAGTAATCTGCCTGCACGCTGTAGGCGAATTCGCTGCTGCCGTTGCGGGCCAGACCGACTTCACCTTCAAGGTTCAGCGCGCTGCTGCCATCAAGCATCATCACATGCTTCAAGCCGACGGTGTAAGTGTCCAGGTCGATGCCAAACGGCAGTTCGGTGCGGTTGTAGCCGACGGTCGCGCGGGTATGCTCGGCCAGCATCATGCCGGCACGGACGCCGTAGTCATTGAGCTTGAAGCCGTTCGAGAAGCGGGAGTAGTTGGCGGCGAGGTAAAAATCACCGAAGTAGAACTCTGCACCAACGGTCGGCACATCAAAATCGCCGCTTCTTTCGCGCAGATAGGCAAAGCTCACATTGCTGGCGCGGTTGAGGAAAGCGGCCTCGGCCAGTGGACCGCTGCCGGCCCGGACAGGCTGGAAGTAAATCGTGGCATCAGCGCCCCAGACTTCGGCGACATCCAGGTCGACATACTGTCCACCGAGCTCGAAATTGTAGTCGGAAGCAGCAGCGCCGGCAGACAAGGCCAGACCGATGGCACCGGCCAGCGAAACAATCTTCTTGTTCATTGATTCCTGTATTCCATGTATGGGGAGAATTGCGCAGGCAGGACCAAGCCTGCGTCGTGAATAGTAGACAGCCGGGCTGATAAATGGAGACTGAACGGCTATCTGAAACAGTCAGCCCCTCGTCAAAGCCCGCACGGACTAGCAAAAATCTCTTGAGTTTGCCCGCAGGCGCTTCAGGCGTTGGTCCTCGCAGATAATGTGCAGGGCAACCAGATGCTGGGTGCCGTGCGCGTTCTGGAGCTTGCCGCTGATGCGCAGTAACTGCCCGCTTAGTACTTCACGTCGGTAGCGCTCGACCAGCTTTGGCCAGACGATGACATTGATGATCCCGGTCTCGTCTTCCAGTGACAGAAAGACCACGCCGGAGGCGGTGCCGGGGCGCTGGCGGTGGGTGACCAGGCCGGCGGCCTCGATCCGGCTGCCGTCGGTGATGTTGCTCAGATCACAGGCGCGCCGGAGCCGGGGGCCAAGCTGACGGCGCAGCAGCTTGATCGGGTGCTGGTCCAGGCTCAGGCCCAGGCTGGCGTAGTCGTCGAGCAGATTGTCGGACGCGCTGGGCGGGCGAATGCTGATGCGCGGTTCGGCAATGGCCGCCGGCGCCAGCAAATCCTTCTGCGCGCGCGCCGCCATCGCTTCCCAGCGCGCCCGGTTGCGATGTCCGGCCAGCCCTTTCAGCGCCCCGGCCTCGGCCAGGGCGCGCACCTGACCCTTGTCCAGCCCGGCCCGCTCGGCCAGATCCTGCACATCACGAAAATCCTGATCCTGGCCTGCTGCTACCAAACGCTCGGCGGCTTCCATCCGCAAGCCCTTCACCATCCGTAAACCCAGCCGGATTTTCAAGGAACAAGGATTGGGACCTTGAGTATGCCTTGCCCCTTGCTCCTTGGGCCTTGCTCCTTCAACCAAGCAATCCCACTCACTGAACCTCACATCCACCGGTAACACCCGCACCCCGTGCCGCCTGACATCATTGACGATCTGGGCCGGGGCGTAAAAGCCCATCGGCTGGCTGTTGAGCAGGCCGCAGGCGAACTCGGCCGGATGGTGGCATTTCAGCCAGGCTGAAAAGTAGGTCAGCAGGGCGAAACTGGCGGCGTGTGATTCCGGGAAGCCGTAGTCGCCAAAACCCTGGATCTGGCTGTAGATGCGTTCGGCAAATTCCATCGTGTAGCCGCGAGCCAGCATGCCGTCAATCAGCTTGTCCCGAAACGGCTCCAGCCCGCCCCGTCGCTTCCAGGCTGCCATTGCGCGTCGCAGCTGATCAGCCTCGCCCGGTGTGAATCCGGCCGCGGCAATCGCGATCTGCATCACCTGCTCCTGGAAGATCGGCACGCCCAGGGTGCGCTTGAGCACGCTTTCCAGGGCCGGCGAGGGGTAGCTGACCTTTTCCGGATGCTCGCGCCGCTCGAGATAAGGATGGACCATGTCGCCCTGGATCGGCCCCGGCCGGACAATCGCGACTTCCACCACCAGGTCGTAAAAACAGCGCGGCTTGAGCCTGGGTAACATTGCCATCTGCGCCCGCGATTCAACCTGAAACACGCCGATGGCGTCACCGTGGCAGAGCATGTTGTAGGTCTCGGGATCTTCGCGTGGAATGGTGGCCAGCGACAAGTCGCTCGCGGGGAGAGGTGAGAGGGGAGAGGGAAGAGGAGAGGGGGCCTGGGAGGATGCCGGACGCGTCGCCGCAGCTCCTCTTCCGTCTTCCATCTTCCTTCTTCCCGAATTCACATAGCCCACCGCCTTCCGAATCGCCGTCAACATCCCCAAGGCGAGACAATCCACCTTCAGCAATCCCAGCGTCTCCAGATCGTCCTTGTCCCACTGGATGATGGTGCGATCGGCCATGGCGGCGTTTTCGACCGGGACCAGGTGGTGCAGAGGAGCGTCCGAGATGACCATGCCGCCGACGTGCTGGGACAGGTGGCGAGGGAAGCCGACCAGTTCGCTGCTCAGGGTCATCAGCTGGCGGGTCATGGGAGATTGCGGGTCGAAGCCGCATTCGGCCAGGCGTTCGGGCCAGCTCTCGGGGCGGTCCCACCAGGCCAGCGAGGCGGTCAGGCGGTTTATCCGTTCCGGCTCCAGCCCCAGCGCGCGGCCGACGTCCTTGAGCGCGCTCTTCGGTCGGTAGCAGATCACGGTGGCGGCCAGGGCGGCGCGGTCGCGGCCGTACTTGTCGTAGATGTATTGCAGCACTTCCTCGCGCCGCTCGTGCTCGAAGTCGACGTCGATATCGGGCGGCTCGTTGCGTTCCTTGGAAAGAAAGCGTTCGAACAGCAGCTGCTGCCTGGCGGGGTCGACCTCGGTTATCCCCAAGCAGTAGCACACGGCCGAGTTGGCCGCCGAGCCGCGGCCCTGGCACAGGATGCCGCGCGAGCGGGCAAAGCGGACCACGTCATGCACGGTCAGGAAGAAGGCTTCCACGCCCATTTCTTCGATCAGCTTCAGTTCGCGGGCGACGATGGCGCGGACGTTCTCCGGTGGCGTGTCGCCGTAGCGCTTGCGCAGACCATCCAGGGTCAGGCGGCGCAGGTGCCGGGCCGGGGTCAGTGGGGCTGGGGCCAGCTCGCGCGGATAACGATATTCCAGCCGGTCCAGGGAAAAATCGCAGCGCTCGGCCAGCCTGACCGTTTCCTCCAGCCAGTCCAGCGGGTACAGCCTGGCCAGACTGTCAAGGGGGCGCAAGTGGCGCTCGCCATTCGCTGCCAGGGCCAGGCCGCAGTCGGCCAGGGACCGGTTTTCATGCAGGGCAGTGAGCACATCGAGCAGGGCACGGCGTGAGCGATGCGGCATGCGCACATCGCCACAGGCCAGGCGGGGAATGTTCAGGGTCTGACCGAGCACATCCAGCTCCCGGAACCATGCCCGCTCGCCGGGCGCAAGCAGACGCGTCGCGCCCAGCCACAGGTGGTCACCGAATAGCCGCTTGAGCCGCTGTCCTGCCCGGATATCGGTGGTCTTCGGTCGGTGGTCGAAGCCGTCAGTCGGGGCGACGTCCCCGACGACCGAATCATCAGGCATCTGCGCTTTCCAGATTGCCAGAATGTCACTCGAATTCGTTTCCAGGTCTTCCCAAAAGACCCGATATTCCCCCTTGCCGGCCCGCCGCCGAGCCGTGGTGATCAGGCGGCAGAGCTGCGTGTAGGCGGCCTGGGTCGGAGCCAGCATGACCAGGTGCGGGCCTTGTTCGATACGAATTTCGGTGCCGACAATCAGCTTCAGGCCCAACTCGCGAGCCGCCTCATGGGCGCGCACGATGCCTGCCATGGAGCACTCATCGGTCAGCGCCAGGGCACGATAGCCCAGGGCTGCGGCGCGCTTGACCAGCTCGGCCGGCATGGCCGCCGAGCGGCGAAAGCTGAAGGTGCTCAGGGCATGCAGTTCGGCATACTGGGGCATGCATCATTATATGTACAAAAATATAGTTATTGTCGTGAAGCCTCAAGGCCCCGGATTTGTTCGGTCTCATCGCCTTGCGCTCCCCCTCTCACTTTCCTGCCTTCTCACCTTCTATCCGCAAACATCTGCCAGCCATGGAACAGCCTGCCGCCCTGTGGCAAACTAAGTCATTGACTTCCCCCAAATGAGTCCCGTCTTGAGCCAGCCTGATTCGACCATTCAGGGTGACGTCACCCAGCTCTTGTCCGAGCTGAAGGACTCGCCGGATCTCATGGACCATATCTTGCCGCTGATCTATGACGATCTGCGCCAGGTGGCACGCTGCCAGCAGGCCCGGCTGGGTGCCAGTCCGACCCTGCAGACGACCGAACTGGTGCACGAAGCCTTTCTCAAGCTGCGCCAGGCCGCAGACCAGCCGATTCACAATCGCCTGCATCTCAAACGGCTGTCTTATCTGGCGATTCGCCAGCTGATCGTCGATCATGCACGCAGCAAGATGGCGGTCAAGCGCGGTGCCGGCCAGGCGGTTGAAACGCTTGAGGACCATCTGGTCGCTGATCGTGACAGTCAGCCCGAGGAGTCGGTACTGATGGTCAACGATGCCCTGGAACGCCTCGAGCAAGCCTCGCCGGAGCTGGCCGAAGTCGTTATCGCGCGCTTTTTCGGTGGCTATACGGCTGAGGAAATCAGCGAAATGCAGGACATTTCCGTGCGCACCGTGCAGCGTTACTGGGAACGGGCGCGGGCCTGGCTGCTGATGGATATGCAGGAGCAGAATGGCGGCTGATGCCGGCAAGCGCAGGGTGCGCGGTGGACGTCTGACGCCGCAGCGGCGGCAAATGCTTGATCGCCTGCTTGACCAGGCACTCGAGCAGCCCATGGAGCAGCGTGCCGAGCTGGTCAGGCGCTGCGTGGCGCGCGCTCCCCGGCTGGGTTTCTGGTTGCAGCGTCTGGTCATGGCCAGCGCCGAACCAACCGGTTTCATCGATCAATCCGCCCGCCATATGGCTGCTGATGCACTGGCCGCGCGCACGGACCTGTTCCCGCGAACGCTGGTCCGTGGAACCCGCCTTGGGCCATGGCGCATCATTGCCAGGATTGGCACCGGCGGCATGGGGGAGGTCTATCAGGCCGAGCGTGCCGACGGCACCTTCGAGATGACCGTGGCAATCAAGCTGATCCGGTCGCGAAAGGAAAATCTGGCCCGCTTGCTGGAAAGCGAGCGCCAGCTTCTGGCCCGCCTCAATCATGGCTCCATCGCCCGCCTGATCGATGGCGGGCTGGCCGAGGACGGTCGCCCCTACCTTGTCATGGAGTGGGTGGATGGTCGTACCCTGGGTGAGTGGGCCCAGGGCAATGACATCCCCGCCGAGCGCTTCCTGGACGTGTTCGGCGATGTCTGCGAGGCGTTGGCTTTTGCTCACCGCGCGCTGGTTGTGCACGGTGATATCAAGCCGGCGAATCTGGCCGTAACGCGGGATGGGCAGGTCAAACTACTGGACTTTGGTGTCGCCCAGCTGCTTGATGTCGAGCAGGCAGAGCTGTCTCCCAGCGCCTTGACGCCGGGCTTTGCGGCCCCCGAGCAGATCGGGCAGGGGGAGGTTTCGACAGCCAGTGACATCTTCAGTCTGGGCGCGCTGCTTTACTGGATGCTGTACGGCAAGGCGCCGAATCGCGAGCAGCCGCGACCCGATTTGCGGGCCACCTGGCACGGCTATCGTCGCTTGCCGGACTTGCTGGCGATCGTGGACAAGGCAATGGCGCCGGATCCCGAGCAGCGCTATGCCACGGTCAACGCCTTGTTGCTGGAGCTCGGGCGCCTGCGCGAGGACAAGCCGATCAACGCGCGCAGCCTGTCGCTGATCGAGCGTGCAGGTTTGTGGGTGCGCCGGCGCCGGCTGGCCGCCGCGCTGGGCGGCCTGGCTGCCGTGGCCGTGGTTGGTGGCATGAGTACGGTGGTCTGGCAAGCCCGGATCGTTGCCCAGGAGCGTGATGTGGCCCGTCACGAGGCGGCCGTTTCCCTGGCAGTCAAGGATCACTTCATACTGTTGTTCCGGGAAGTGACCAGCCTGAACCCGAATGCCGACGAGCTGACCGCCAGGGATTTGCTGGATCAGACTGCCGAGGCGGCCCGTATCTGGCTCAAGGATGATCCGCAAAGCCAGCTCGAGATCCAGCTTGCCGTGGCCGAAATCCTGATGTCGCTGGATGACTATGCGCGCGCCGAACCGCTGCTGGAAACCATCCTGGAGGGTGTTGACCAGAGCCACTCGGCGCCGCTTCGAGCACGCCTGTATCGCAACATGGCGATGGTTCTGCATCGGCGCGGCGATGTTGCCCGAGGCTTGCTCATGGCCGATCAGTCAGTGCGCATGATCGAGCGTTTTTCCGGAGACCATCGAGAGCGTCTCTCCGATGCCCTGCAGATGCGTGCCCGGCTGCGACGTGAGCATGGAGACTGGGAGGGCGCCGTGCAGGATCTGCGGCGTGCCCGGCTGCTGGCCCTGGCGACGGCCGAAGGCGCCCGCCCCGTCCAGGCCCGTGCCGAAGGCAACTTGGCGGCCACCTATCTGCTCAGTGGCAATTTCGTCCAGGCAATCGATCACATGTTGGCCGCCGATGCGCTCTGGTCTGAGCTGGAGCGATCCGAGTCGCCCGATGCGTTGACCAATCGACACAACCTGGCCGCGGTGCTGGATCGTTTGGGTCGCATCGAGGAGGCCGAGCAGCGTTTTCGGACCAATGTGAGCATTCGCTCCCAGCGCTTCGGACCATCGGGCTCGCTGGGTGCGGCCAAAGTTCAGCTGGGACGAATTCTGGCCGTGCGCGGTGAGTTCGAGGAGGCCCGTGAGCTGATCCAGCAGGCGCAGGAGATGATGCGCCTGTATGTTGGCGCGGCCACGCCAGACTATGCCAGCACCTATTTCGCACTGGGAGAACTGGCTCGGGCCCGGTCCGATTTTGACGCCGCGGCGAAGCATTTCGCCCGTGCCGAGGCCATTTTTGGTGACGCCCTGGGTGAGGGACATCCCTTCACCCTGTTCGCCCGTGCCGAGCTTGCGGCAGCCATGGCTTACGCTCGCGATCAGGATCCGGAGTCGGATTTTGCCGGTATTGCCGAGGCCTTTCAGGCCATCGGGCCGGCGGCGAATTCCTACCTGGCCCAGCTTTACTGCGAGCGCTCGCGGTGGCGTTTGGCTCAGGGCTGGAACGAGCAGGCGCACCGGGATGCCGAACGCTGTGAGGACTTGCGCAAGGCCCTCTCCCAGGGCGGCTGGCGCCTGCTTGAGGCCGAGGCGCTGAGCCTGCTGGCTGCATCGCGCCTGGGAAACGGGGCTGAGCCACGTGTCAGGCTTCATCAGGTGCTGGATCGGCTCGCTGAACAGATGTCGCCCGAGCATCATCGCCTGCAATCTCTCCAGACTGCGGCTGGGAGCGGGGGCTGATCATGCAGGAGTGGTTTGCCGATAGCCCGATTTTGCTGCGATCTCTGACCGTGGTCGGGGTTGCCGTGCTGGCCCATGTCGGTGTTTACCTGATTCGCCTGGCCGGGGGGTATCTGACACGCAGCGAGGCAACGGCGTCGGTTCGCAAGCTTCGTACCGTTATCACCCTGGTGACCAGCGTATCTGTCTTCGCCGTTTACTTCGTTGTTGTCGGCTTCATTCTCAACGAGTTCGGGATTCCGATGACGGCCTTCCTCGCCAGTGCCTCGGTGATCGGGTTGGCGGTGGGTTTCGGTTCGCAGGGTGTGGTCCAGGACGTGGTCACCGGGGTGACCCTGATCTTTGCCGACTTGCTGGATGTTGGCGAAATGATCAACATTGGTGGCCAGATCGGCATCGTTCGCTCGATCGGAATGCGCTTCGTTACCCTGGAAAACTCAATGGGCGCGCGCGTCAGCGTTCCCAACCGTACCATCGGCAACGTGATCAACTACCCGCGCGGCTACCTGCGCTGCCTGGTTGATGTGCGCCTGAGTCGCGATCAGGAACTGGCGGATCGCCAAGTGGCAGCGATCGAGCGTTTGATGCCAACCGTGCCGGAGCGATTTCCGGGCATCATGCGTCACCCGCCGTCGGTGGAGGGGCGGTTCACGACCAGTGGCGAGCGCGAGTATTTTCGGGTCAAGTTCCGGATCTGGCCGGATCGGGGCGAGCCGATCGAGCGCAGCTTCAGGCCCGAATTGCTCGCTGCCCTGAAAAAGATTGATCCGGAGTATCCCGATTGGCAAGTGTCCGTGTACTTCGAGGTCGAACAGCGTCAGCCCTTGCCGCGACGTGGACTGATGCGTCGCAGGGACAAGGCCCGGGTTTGAATGAAGGCTGGCCGGCCCATATTCTGATGCCTGACGAGGCGGAGCGATCAGCAGATGGAGTTCAAGGACTACTACAAGATTCTGGGGGTCAAGCCGGAAGCTGACCAGGACGAGATCAAGCGCGCCTATCGCAAGCTGGCGCGCAAGTATCACCCGGATGTCAGCAAGGAGGCAGATGCCGAGACCCGCTTCAAAGAGGTTGGTGAGGCCTACGAGGCGCTGAAGGATCCGAACAAGCGCAAGGCTTATGACCAGGTGCGCAGCGGTGGCTGGCGCCCGGGGGAAGAGTTTCGGCCGCCGCCGAACTGGGGCCAGGGATTTGATCCCGGCGCTTTTGAAGGTGGCGAAGACTTTTCCGGCTTCAGCGATTTTTTCTCCAGCCTGTTCGGTAGCCGCGGTCCCCGTCGACGGGGACCAATGCGCAGCGCCGGGCGCGACCAGCATGCCCGCATCGAGGTTGATCTGGAAACCGCTTTTGCCGGCGGCACCCGCCAGATCAGCGTGGCGCGCACGGTGGTCGGCCCGGACGGCGTTCCCCGCCGACAGCCCGATTCGATCAAGGTCCGCCTGCCGGCCGGTCTGACCGACGGCCGTCAGCTGCGCCTGCGGGGCAAGGGCGAGCCGGGCCTGAACGGCGGTCCGCCCGGCGATCTGTTCCTGGAAATCGCGGTGCAGCCGCATCCGCTGTTCGAGCTGCACGGGCGCGATCTGCACTTGAGCCTGCCGATAGCGCCCTGGGAGGCGGCGCTGGGCGCGAAGGTGTCGGTGCCAACCCTGGCCGGCAAGGTCGAGATGAATATCCCGCCCGGGGTGAGCAGCGGCAAACGCCTGCGCCTCAAGGGGCGCGGCCTGCCGGGGCAGACGCCGGGGGATCAGTACGTGATCCTGAAGGTGCTTGTGCCGGCGGCTGTCAGCGAGCGCCAGCGCGAGCTGTACCAGGAATTGGCCAAGGAACAGGCTTTCGATCCCCGTGCCGACATGGAGGTCAGGTCATGAATCAGCGACATGAAGATGCCGTCGCCATCGTCGAGGAGCTGGCGGTCGGGCAGGCGCTGGATGTCAGCGAGCTGTGCCGGGTCTGCGAGCTGAGTCAGGAGTTGCTGATCGAGTGGGTCGCCGAAGGCGTCACCGAACCCCGCTCCAGCCGCAGCGGCGAATGGCGCTTTGGCCCGCGCCAGCTCAAGCGCGTACGCAAGGCCAGGCGTCTGCAGGCCGACCTGGGCCTGGAGACGACGGCCTTGCCCCTGGTCCTGGACTTGCTGGACGAGGTCGAACAACTGCGCCGCCGGGTGCGGCTGCTGGAAAGGCTGGTTGATTGAAAATACGCTTTTTCGATGTAAGCAGCGGCTAAACTAGCGGCTTCGTTCATTTCCTGCTAGTGACCCGTGCCTGAACCGCAGTACCCGCATATCTTCAAGCCGCTGGATCTTGGCTTTCTGACCCTGCCCAACCGAATCCTGATGGGCTCCATGCATACCGGCCTGGAAGATCGGGTCTGGAACTGGCCGCGCCTGAAGGCCTATTTCGTCGAGCGCGCGCGCGGCGGGGTAGGGCTGATGGTGACCGGCGGCATTGCCCCGAATCGGCGTGCCTCGCTGGCACCGCTCGCTTCGAAGCTGACCAATCGCTGGGAAGTGCTGCGCCATCGGCGCATGACCGAGGCGGTGCACGAGGCCGGAGGGCGGATCTGCATGCAGATCCTGCACGCCGGGCGTTACGCCTACCATCCGTTCTCGGTCGCTCCCTCGGCGATCAAGTCGCCGATTACGCCGTTCAAGCCGAAAGCGCTGAGCGATAGCGGCGTCGAGGCCCAGATCCGGAGTTTTGTGCGCTGTGCCCGGCTGGCAAAGAAAGCCGGCTATGACGGCGTCGAGGTGATGGGCTCGGAAGGCTATTTCATCAACCAGTTCCTGGTGCCCAGAACCAACCAGCGCAGCGATCGCTGGGGCGGCAGTTTTGAAAACCGGATGCGCCTGCCGGTCAAGATTGTGCGCCAGACTCGCGAAGCCGTCGGTGATGACTTCATCATCATCTACCGCCTGTCGATGATCGACATGCTGGCCGACGGCAACAGTTGGGAAGAGGTGGTGGCACTGGGACAGGCGATCGAGCAGGCCGGGGCAAGCATCATCAATACCGGCATCGGCTGGCACGAAACGCGTGTCCCGACCATTGCCACCTCGGTGCCGCGCGCAGCCTTTACCTGGGTGACGCGCAAGCTGCGCGATTCAGTCTCATTACCGCTGGTAACCAGCAACCGGATCAACATGCCGCACACCGCCGAGGAAGTGCTCGCGCGCGGTGATGCCGACATGATTTCCATGGCTCGACCCTTTCTGGCCGATCCGGACTGGGTCAACAAGGCCGCCGCCAACCGGCCCGAAGAGATCAACACCTGCATCGCCTGCAACCAGGCCTGCCTGGATCATGTGTTCCAGAACAAGGTCGCTTCCTGCCTGGTCAATCCGCGCGCCGCCCATGAAACCGAGCTGGTCATCCGGCCAGCCGAGCGCAAGAAGCGCATCTGCGTGGTGGGCGCCGGGCCGGCTGGCCTGGCCGCTGCTACCACCGCTGCCCGTCGCGGCCACCAGGTAGTGCTGTTTGACAGCGCCGAGCGCATCGGCGGCCAGTTCAACATGGCCATGCGCATTCCCGGCAAGGAAGAGTTTGTTGAAACCCTGCGCTATTTCACCCGCCAGATCGAAATTACCGGCGTTGAGCTGCGCCTGGAAACGACGGTTGACGCTGGTCTGCTGAAAGAGGAAAACTTCGACGAGGTGATCATCGCCGCCGGAGTCAGCCCGCGTGATCCGCGAATTCCGGGTCAGGATCATCCCTCGGTGCTGAGTTATATCGACGTGCTGCTGCGCAATAAGCCGGTCGGCAAGCGGGTGGCTGTGATCGGTGCTGGCGGCATCGGCTTCGATATCAGCGAGTTCCTGGTTCATGGCGAGCTGCCGGATGCGCCCGACCCGGACCGGCCGCGGCCTGAAGATTTCTTCAGGCAATGGGGCGTGGACATGGACATGAACGGCCGCGGCGGTGTCGAGGGCCGCAAACCGGACTTCGGTCAGCCGGCCCGAGAAATAACGTTGTTGCAGCGCAAGGCCTCCAAGCTGGGCGCCGGCCTGGGCAAGACCACCGGCTGGATCCACCGCACCTCGCTGAAGAACCTGGGCGTGAAAATGCTGGGCGGGGTCAGCTACGAGCGCATCGACGATGCCGGCCTGCACATTCGCATCAAGGAGGAAACGCGCTGCCTGGCCGTTGACAACATCGTCATCTGCGCCGGCCAGCTGCCGCGCCGCGAACTGGCAGAGGCGCTGAAGTCCGCAGGCATAGAGCCGCACCTGATTGGTGGTGCCGATGTAGCCGCCGAGCTGGACGCCAAGCGCGCCATCGACCAGGGCACCCGTCTGGCCGCCCGTTTGTAGGACGGCCAGCGGGCGTAAAGTCGTACTTGATTAGCGTCGTGTCTCAGCGAACGAGCTTCGACCATTTTTTCGGCGCCGTCCTTGGGTGGTGAATTCCGCTCCTGTTCGACGCGTGGCGAGGCCTTCAGCGAAATCCCCCACCCGAGGACGGCTTGCCGCTTTGACTTTGCTCGAGGTTGAGAGCGCTTTCTGAGACATGACGCCAATCAGAAAATCCTAAGGCGCCCGGGCCCGTTCCAGGTAGCGGAAGAAGTCGGAGTCGGCGCGCAGCATCAGGGTGCTGTTCTCGCCCAGCGTCCGGTAGGTCTCCAGGGTCTGGAAGAAGGTGTAGAACTCCGGATCTTCTCCGAAAGCCTGGCCGTAGATGCGTGTCGCCTCGGCATCGGCTCGACCGCGGATTTCCTGGGCCTCGCGCTCCGCTTCCGAGCGAATGCTGCGCAGCTCGCGCTCCATTTCACCCAGAATCTGCTGGGCCTGGCCCTGGCCTTCGGCGCGGAAGCGCTCGGCGATGGACTGGCGTTCGGCTATCATCCGGCTTTCGACCTGGCGGCGGACCGAGTCGATGTAGTTGACTCGCTTGATCCGCACATCGTGCAGCTCGATCCCCAGTTCCGGCATCAGGCGCCGGGCGCGCTGCAGGATTTCCTGCTCCAGCAGCTCGCGCCCGAGCTTGGGCCGCTGCTGCAGGTCGACATCTTCGCGCTCGGCCAGCAGCGGGTCTTCCAGGTCATCCAGGTCCACGCTCCAGTCCTGCGAGCGGATGATTTCCTCCAGCTCCGTGGATGAGACCATGTCGCGCACGACCGAATCGATGATGTCATCCAGGCGGGTGCGGGCACCGCGCTCGTCGCGCACGCTGCGCAGGAACTGCAGCGGGTCGTCGATCCGCCAGCGTGCGGTGGTGTCGACCAGGATGAACTCGCGACCCAGGGTCGGAATCTGAGTGACGTCACCATCCCAGTTGAGCAGGCGCTTGTCGAAGAAGCGCACCTGCTGCCAGGGCAGCTTGGTCTTCAGGCCCGGCTCGGAAATGATGTCGCCGCGCGGCTCGCCGAACTGGACGATGATGGCCTGCTCGGCCTCGTCGAGCACGAACAGGCAGGTATTGCCAATGACAATGGCAACGATCAGCAGGATCAGAATACCGATGACTTTCATGGCCGTGCCTCCTGGCTGCGTGAGCGTTGTTCAAGATTGAGCAGGGGGACCGGTGGTACCTGATCATCCTGCACGACCAGGATCTTGCCGATCTTTGGCAGTACTTCGTTCAGCGTTTCCAGGTACAGGCGTGATCGAGTGACTTCCGGCGCCTGTCGGTACTCGGTCAGCACCGCCGAGAAGCGCGAGCTTTCGCCCAGCGCCCGGTTGACCCGCTCGGTGGCGTAGCCTTCCGCTTCGGCGATCGTACGCATGGCCTGGCCCTGAGCCCGCGGGATCTCCTGGTTGACCCGCTTCTGGGCCTCATTGATCATCCGCTCGCGTTCCTGGCGGGCCTCGTTGACTTCGTTGAAGGCTGGCTGCACTGCCGGCGGCGGGACCACGTCCTGCAATTCCACGGTAATCACGTGAATGCCGGCATCGTAGCGGTCCATGATTTGTTGAATCTCGTCGCGACCGAGTTGCTGAATGTCGACGCGACCAACGGTAAGAACATCGGAGCCCAGGCGATTGCCTACCACCCGCCGCATTACCGACTCGGATATGTCACGCAGGGTGCGGGTGGGTTCGCGCATGGAATACAGGAACTTGATCGGATCGCTGATCCGGTATTGCACAACCCATTCCAGGTCGATGATGTTCAGATCGCCGGTCAGCATCAGCGATTCGTCTTCGAACTGCTTGCCGCTGTAGGCCGTGCGCCCGCCGCGCTCGCCTTCGGTACGAAAGCCGAACTCCTGCTTCAGTACACGCTCGGTCGCCACCAGCTGGACCTGGTCGATGCCGAAGGGCAGGCGGAAATGGAGACCCGGATCGGTGATGTCTATGACCGCGCCAAAACGCTTGACTACGGCCCGCTGCTCCGGCTGGACCGTGTAGAAACAGGAGGTGATCCCCCAGAGCAGGATCAGGAAAGCGATCGCTCCGAGCACCAGACTGGCGGATTTCTTTGGGGATTTGCCCAGCAGCTCCTGCAGGTTCGGCGAACCGCCTGCTGGCCGGGAACGGGATTGGCTCATGGTTTTCCCTCCAAGCTTGATGCCGATCGGCGGGCTGGTGGTGCCTGCCGGGTGATTTCCCTGCCTGGCGGAATTGTACGGGAAAAGGGGGGAAGGGCAGAGGGGGAGATGGAAGAAGCGAGAGAGGCGAGAACAGATCTCGGGCCAAAGATGAAAAAATCCATTCATCCCGCCAGCTATACTTCACCGATTTCCACGCTAACAGAAACCAGACATGGACCAAACCGGACAAGCGGTTGCCGAGGCGCGTATTGACGCCCTGATCCGCGTCGCACGCGAATTTGGGCAGCAAGGCTGGACGCCGGCGACCAGCGGCAATTACTCGGTACGGACCGCGGAAAGTCGCTTGATGATGACCAGGTCCGGTGTCCACAAGCGTGATCTCGACCGTGGCGGGCTGATGCCCGTGGACCTGGACGGTCAGCCGATCGAGGGCGGTCGGCCGTCTGCTGAAACCGGGCTGCATACCCAGCTGTACCGGCACTTTCCGGGCGTCAATGCGGTGTTGCATGTCCATTCGCCGGCCGCGACCGTCGCTTCGCGGATGTTTCAGGCCCAGGGCAGCATAGAACTTTCCGATTACGAAATGCTCAAGGCATTTGCCGGCATCACGACGCATGCCACTGCGGTGACCGTGCCCGTTTTGCCGAATGAGCAGAATATTGCCAGCCTTGCAGCCTCGGTGGAACCCTGGCTGGCCGATGGCCGGGCGAGCTGGGTCTACCTGATTGCCGGGCACGGTCTGTATGCCTGGGGCTCGGAAGTGGCCGATGCGGCCCGCCATGTCGAGGCCCTGGAGTTTCTGCTAGCCTGCCACCTTCTGGAACAGCGAGTAAACGCAGCATGACGCAATTGAGTGTTTATCCGGATACCCGGCCTGATGAGGCCGAACTGCTTACCGAAGATTTCGCCACCATCAAGGCCAGGTTGGCCGAGGTCGGCGTTGATCTCGAGCGTTGGGAAACCGACCATACGATCAATTCCAGCGCAGATTCTGAGAGCATCCTTAAGGCCTACGCCGCCGACATCGAACGTCTGCAGCGAGAAGAAGGCTACCAGGCCGTTGATGTAGTGAGCATGGTGCCCGACCACCCTGACAAGGCCATGTTTCGGACCAAGTTTCTTGCCGAGCACACCCATAGCGAAGATGAGGTCCGTTTCTTCGTTGCCGGCCAGGGTCTTTTCAGCCTGCATATCGATGGCCGCGTATTCGAGGTCTTGTGCGGACGCGGTGACCTGATCCGCGTGCCTGCCAACACCACCCACTGGTTTGACATGGGCCCGAACCCGGAATTTACCGCCATTCGCCTGTTCAATAACCCGGAAGGCTGGGTGGCGAACTTTACCGGCAGCGATATCGCCGATCACTTCAGTCGCCTGGAGAACTGATGGCCGAGGTGGTCCTGACCGATATCGAGGGCACGATTGCCGATATCGACTTCGTTCGCAAGATCCTTTTCCCCTACGCGCGTGAGCGTCTGCCGGCCTTTGTCCGGCGGCATGCGCAACAGGCCGATGTGGCGGCCCAGCTCGACGCCACCGCTGCCCAGGCCGATCTGCCCCGGCATGACCTGGCTGCCCTGGTCGAACAGTTGCTGCGCTGGATAGACCAGGACGTCAAGGCCACGCCCCTGAAGGCCCTGCAGGGCATGATCTGGAAGGCCGGCTATGTTGATGCGGATTTCGCCGGCCATCTTTACCCGGATGCCAGACTGCAACTCCAGGCCTGGCACGAGGCCGGCGTGCCGTTGTATGTGTACTCATCAGGTTCAATCCAGGCCCAGCAGCTGTACTTTCAATATAGTGACTGCGGCGATGTGCGTCGCTGGTTCAGCGGTTTCTTCGATACGACCAGCGGCCCGAAGAAGGAAGCGGAATCCTACCGTCGGATCGCCTCCGTGATTGGGCAAGATCCGGGTGCCATCCTGTTTCTGTCAGATGTCGTCGAAGAACTGGATGCGGCACGCGAGGCCGGCATGGCAACGGCGCAGATCTGCCGTCCCGGCAACCAGGCGTACGGCCAGCACCTTCGCTATGCCAGCTTGGCCGAACTCCCGGCGCTTGGCGACTGCTGATCCTGAAACATTCGGACCTCGAACCGAAGATAATCTCAGCCGGCATCGACGCTGCTTCGATCATGCCGGCCAGCCGCTAAACTATGGGCATGACTTCCGTGTCCAACCAGCCCTTCTCGGCTCGCAGCGAGCGCAAGGTCGAGCACCAGCGTCGAGGAAGGCGCACGCGTCAGGCCATCCTGGATGCCACCCTGGAAGTGATCGCCGAAGGTGGCGTGCGCGCGGTGACCCATCGGGCCGTTGCGGCAAAAGCAGGCGTGAATCTGTCGCTGACAACCTACTATTTCAGCGATATCTTCGACCTTGTTTCCAGCGCCTTCGATGATTTCATGCTCAAGGGCAGGGCCCGCGTCGAGCAGGCCTGGGCAGAGGTGTTTGCCAGCGTGTACCGGTATTCCGCTCAACAGCGCCGACGCAAGGCGGTGCGCGAGTCCTTGCGGCGCGAGCTGACAAACATTGGTGTTGATTTCCTGCAGCACGAACTGACCACTCGGCGAGCCGGTACGATGGTTGAGCATCATTTCTATTTCGAGGCGCTGCATGATCCGCGTCTGCGCGAGCTTTACGACGCCTGGCACCAGCCGATGTTTGAGCAAATGACCCGGTTCGCAGCAGTTTTCAATCGGCAAACGCCGGAAGTGGATGCGGAATTGCTGATTGGCACCATTTTCCGGATCGAGCACCGGGCCCTGGCTGAACCCGTTGATCGCGCCGAGATGGTGGCCATGCTGGGCCGGGCCCTGGGGTGGATCATGCACTTGAACAGTCCCTGGCCGAACTCCAAGGAGGAAGAAACATCATGAGCAACTCGCCGGACTACGGCTCGATGATCGAATCGCTGCGCCAGAGCTTCGCCAGCGGCCTGACCAGGCCACTGGACTGGCGGCGTGGCCAGCTCTACGCGCTTGAGCGCATGCTCAAGGAAAATGAGCCGGCAATCAGCAAAGCGCTGGTTGCCGACCTGGCCAAGCCCGAGCAGGAGGTGCTGCTGGGGGAGTTGTCCTTGCTTTATGCCGAGATTCGACATGCGCAGCGCAATCTCAAGCGTTGGTCACGGGCTCGTCGGGTCTTTACTCCCATGGTCGGTCAGCCCGGGCGCAGCTGGGTGCAGCCCGAGCCCCTGGGCGTGGTGCTGATCATGGGGGCCTGGAATTATCCGGTACAGCTGGTCCTGAGCCCGCTGATTCCGGCTCTGGCTGCCGGCAACTGCGCGGTCATAAAACCATCGGAAATTGCCGCTCACACCGCTGATCTGATGGCTGAGCTGATTCCTCGCTACCTCGACAGTGCGGCGGTGCAAGTGGTGCTCGGTGCGGTGGACGAAACAACAGAGCTGCTCAAGCAGCGTTTCGATCATGTTTTCTACACCGGAGGCGCGACAGTTGGTCGTATCGTCATGCGCGCCGCTGCCGAACACCTTACCCCGGTCACCCTGGAGCTGGGCGGCAAGAGCCCGGCGGTGATCGACTCCGACGCAGACCTCGATTCGGCCGCGCGCCGACTGGTCTGGGGGAAGTGTCTGAATGCGGGTCAGACCTGCATCGCTCCGGACTATGTGCTTGTTCAGCCGGAGCAGCGTGAGCCCCTGATTCAAGCCATGCAGCAACAGCTGGAGGCGATGTACGGCCCGGACAGGCTGGCCAGTGGCGACTATGCCAAGATCATCAATCGTCGCCACTTCGATCGTCTCAGGGCCTACCTGGCGGCTGGCAAGGTTGTCGTCGGTGGGCGACTTGATGAAGCCAGGGAGCGCATCGAGCCTACCGTACTGGTCGATGTACAGGCGGACGATCCGGTCATGCAGGAAGAGGTTTTCGGGCCGATCCTGCCGGTCTTGACCGTGTCGGGCATGGATGAGGCGGTGGCCTTTATCAGGGCCAGGGAGAAGCCGCTGGCCGCCTACCTCTTTACCAAGAGCAAGCAAAGCGAACGGCGTTTCGTCGATGAGGTCAGTACCGGTAACTTGTGCATCAATGATGTGCTGATGTTCATGTCCGTGCCGGAGCTGCCTTTTGGCGGGGTCGGCAACAGCGGCATGGGCCAGTATCATGGCAAGGCGGGTTTTGACCGATTGAGCCATCTGAAGGCCGTCATGAAGCGCAGTCGTTTCCCGGAGTTGCCGGTGCGCTTTGCGCCCTACAGCGACTTCAAGATGAAGCTGTTGCGGTGGCTGGGCTGAACCCTTGGGCCCGTCCGCGCTCAAACAGGGTGCAGGGGCGCTTCCGCCGGGCTGCTACTCCTGGCCGTGCACATCTTTCATCCACGCTGACCTGATAACCCAAGCATGAACCGATTGATCCGGGGTCGCACCCCGTACCTGCTGATTTTTCTCGCCTGCGCTGGTCTCCTGGCCTACGCGCTTTACGCCCAGTTCGTGCTGGAACTGCCGCCTTGCCCGCTGTGCATGCTGCAGCGCTACGGTTTCATGCTGATGGGGCTGGTCGCGTTGCTGATGCTCGTGCACAACCCGAGCTCCTGGGGCCGCTGGGTCTATGCGCTGCCGTTCTTTGGCGGCGCGGCCTGGGGCATCAGCACTGCTGGTCGCCACCTGCGCATCCAGGGCACGGAGCCGGATCTCATGGGTGGTTGTGCCGCCGACTGGCAGTTCATGGTCGAAACCGAGTGGCCCTGGGCCGATCGGGTTCGTGAAGCCTTTACCGCCACGGGTGAGTGCACCGAGATCGACTGGGTTTTCCTGGGCTTGTCAATGCCCGGATGGACGCTGATCTGGTATGTTGGGCTTGCAGCGTTTATGCTGTGGGTTCTTATCGCTGGAAAGCGCTGATTACGCTGGATTTGTAAATGACTGAACGTTTCAAGACCATTACTCCGGCCAAGGGCTGGCGACCCGATTCCTGGCAGCAAAAGCCGGCGGGGCAGCAGGCCAGCTACGAGGATGAAAATGAACTGCGCGGTGCATTGGCGCGGCTGGCGGCGATGCCGCCGCTGGTCACCTCCTGGGAAATTCTCGCGCTCAAGCAGCAGATCGCAGAGGCCCAGGCCGGAAAACGTTTCTTTCTTCAGGGCGGTGATTGCGCCGAAGTGTTTGGTGAGTGCCAGTCCTCGATCATCGCCAATCGCCTGAAAGTGCTGTTGCAAATGTCGCTGATCCTGCTGCATGGGCTGGAGATGCCGGTGCTCAGGGTGGGCCGTTTTGCTGGCCAATACGCCAAGCCGCGCTCGGCCGACACCGAAACCCGCGATGGCGTCAGTTTGCCCAGCTATCGCGGCGACATGGTCAATTCGCCGGACTTCAATGCCGATGCGCGGCGGCCCGACCCGTCCCGCTTGCTGCAGGCGCATTCCTGTTCGGCGATGACAATGAACTTCGTCCGCGCTCTTGTTGACGGCGGTTTTGCCGATCTGCATCACCCCGAGTACTGGGATCTGGGCTGGGTCGAGCATTCGCCGCTGGCGGCAGAATTTCATCGCATTTCCGACAGCATAGGTCAGTCGGTGCGCTTCGTCGAAACCATTACCGGTCAGCAGCCTGGCAGTCTCAAGCGGGTCGACTTTTTCACCTCGCACGAGGCCTTGCACCTGCACTACGAGCAAGCTCTGACGCGCCAGGTGCCGCGGCAGTGGGGATGGTTCAACCTGGCGACCCATTTTCCCTGGATCGGCATGCGTACCGCCGAGATGGACGGTGCCCATGTCGAGATGTTCCGTGGCATCCGCAATCCGATGGGTATCAAGGTTGGGCCTGGTATGAGCGCCAGCTGGCTCAAGGACCTGATCCGCACCCTCAACCCGGACAATGAAGCCGGTCGTCTGGTGTTGATTCATCGCATGGGTGCCGGCAAGGTCGGTGATCATCTGCCGGGTTTGATCGAAGCGGCCAAGGCTACCGGGTCACCGGTGCTGTGGATCTGCGATCCCATGCATGGCAATACCGAAAGTGCTGCCAACGGCTACAAGACTCGCCGCTTTGCCAATATCCAGGCCGAGCTCGAGCAGGCCTTCGAGATTCACGCCGCCTGCGGCTCACGCCTGGGTGGGGTACACCTGGAGCTGACCGGCGAAAACGTCACCGAGTGCGTTGGTGGCGCCCGCGAACTCAATGAAGAAGACCTGGCCACCTGCTACAAGACCACCGTCGATCCGCGCCTTAACTACGAGCAGGCGCTGGAAATGGCGATGTTGGTGGTTAGAAAACACCGAAGCCTGGCCTGACGGCCAGGCTTCCCGGGTGAGGACGGAAGTGAGCAGGTAGAGGAAAAACCCCGGGAGGGTTGCTTCTTCTCCCTACCTCTTTCCTCTCAGCTTTTCCATACCATCAAAGCAACGCCTCAACCGCCGCCCGCTCCTCGCGCAGCTCCTTGTCGGTGGCATCCATCCGTGCCCGCGAAAACTCATTGATTTTCAGACCCTGGACAATGTGGTACTTGCCGTTTTCGCAGGTGCAGGGGAAGGAGTAGATGACGCCGGGGGCGATGCCGTAGCTGCCGTCGGAGGGAACAGCCATGGAGACCCAGTCATCGCCATCGGTGCCCAAGGCCCAATCACGGATATGGTCGATGGCGGCTGAAGCTGCGGAGGCGGCACTGGACGCGCCGCGCGCCTTGATGATGGCGGCGCCGCGCTGTTGCACGGTGGGGATGAAATCGTCCGTGTACCAGGCGGTATCGATCCCCTCCAGCGCCGGCTCGCCGGCTACCAGCGCGTGATGGAGATCGGGGTACTGGGTCGAGGAGTGGTTGCCCCAGATCGTCATCTTCTTGATGTGGGTATGGTGCAGTCCGCTCTTGGCAGCCAGCTGAGCCAGGGCCCGATTGTGGTCCAGCCGGGTCATGGCAGTAAAGTTCTCCGCCGGCAGGTCCGGCGCATTGGCCTGCGCGATCAGGGCATTGGTGTTGGCTGGGTTGCCGACAACCAGCACCTTGACGTCGCGGCTGGCCACAGCGTTCAGTGCCTTGCCCTGGGGGCCGAAGATCTTGCCGTTTTCGCTGAGCAGATCGGCACGCTCCATGCCGGGGCCGCGGGGTCTGGCGCCAACCAGAATGGCGTAGTCAGCATCCCGGAAGCCTTCTTCCAGGTCGGTGGTGGCAACCACCCCGTGCAGCAGCGGGAAGGCGGCGTCATCAAGCTCCATGACCACTCCCTTGAGGGCATCCAGCGCCGGCGGAATTTCCAGCAACTGCAGAATCACGGGTTGATTCGGACCAAGCAGGTCGCCCGAGGCGATGCGGAAGCAAAGCTGGTAACCAATCTGGCCGGCAGCGCCGGTAATGGCAATGCGCTTGGGTTCGTTCATGGGTTTCTCCACGTTCCTGAGGGTTGCAAACCTCCTATTCTAGCGACTTTGAAGGGATTGCCGGGCCGGCTCTCGGTAAATTTGGATCATCGACCACGACCTGGTCGCTGCGGCTGAATGCGATCTACATACTTGCCTGGTTGAGGCGTCGCTGGATGCTGATGTTGCAGGTCAGAGGATGACGGATGCTGTCGGCCGGACCTGGCACTGGTGGTAAGCTGGCAGGCAGTTGAATCGGGAGACTGCAATGTGCCCACGTTTTGCCCTTGCGACCGTGCTCAGTGCGGCGCTGCTGCTGGTTGTGCCATCGGGGAAGGTAATGGCCGGCTTTGACCGTATTTCAGGTGACCCACGTGCCGGGCGCTCGGAGGTGGTGGCTGAGCATGGCATGGTTGCCACCTCGCATCCGCTGGCTACCCAGATCGGGCTGGATGTGCTCAAGGCGGGGGGGAACGCCATTGACGCTGCCATTGCCGCCAATGTTGCCCTTACCTTGATGGAGCCAACCGGCAACGGCATAGGCGGGGATCTGTTCGCCATCGTCTGGCATGCGGACAGCGAGTCGCTGCACGGCTATAACGGTTCCGGTCGCTCGCCGCAGAGCCTGAGCCTGGACTGGTTGCTGGAACAGGGCTTTGCTGACATACCCCAGCGCGGCCCGCTGCCGGTGTCCGTGCCCGGCGTTGTCGATGGCTGGTTTGCGCTGCACGAGCGTTTCGGTTCTGCCCCTATGGACAGCCTGCTTCAGCCCAGTATCGATTACGCCCGCAACGGCCATCCAGTCCCTGAGCTGATAGCCTGGTACTGGGAGCGCTCGGTGCCGATACTGTCCGAGTGGCCGGGTTTTGTTGAACAATTCACTATCGACGGTCGTGCGCCGCGGGCCGGCGAGATCTGGAAGAACCCTTACTTTGCCGACACCCTGGAGATATTGATCAGGGAAGGCCGTGACGGTTTTTACAAGGGCGAGCTGGCCCAGCGCATCGCCGACTACATGGCCGCCAACGGCGGGTTTCTGAGTTATGAGGACATGGCCAGCCACCGTGGTGAGTGGATCGAGCCGGTGTCGACCAACTATCGAGGTGTCGATGTCTGGCAGCTGCCGCCTAATGGCCAGGGAGTGGCCGGGCTACAGATTCTCAACATCCTCGAAGGCTATGACCTGGCCAGCTACGGTTTCGGCTCTCCAGAGCATGTGCACCTGTTCGTGGAGGCCAAGAAGCTGGCCTTCGAGGATCGTGCTCGTCACTATGCCGACCCGGACTTCATGGAGGTCGATGTGTCCTGGTTGATCAGCAAGGAGTACGCTGCCCAACGACGCCAGCTGATCGATCCCGAGCGCGCCGCGCGCAGCGTTGAGGCCGGTCATCCGGCGCTCAATCAGGGCGACACGATCAACCTGGCTACGGCCGATCGCCATGGCAACATGGTGTCGCTGATCCAGTCCAACTATCGTGGCATGGGCTCCGGAATGACGCCGCCGGGCAGCGGCTTCATTCTGCAAAACCGCGGTGAAATGTTTGTGTTGAGAGAGGGGCACCCGAACAGCTTTGCGCCAGGCAAGCGGCCTTTCCACACCATCATTCCGGCCTTTTTGACCCGTGATGGCAAGCCCTGGGTCAGCTTTGCCCTGATGGGCGGCGGTATGCAGCCCCAGGGCCATGCCCAGATCGTTATCAACATGGTAGATTTCGGCATGGGTTTGCAGGCAGCCGGCGACGCCCCGCGCATCCACCACAGCGGTTCAACCGAGCCGACCGGCCAGGCCGTGCAGATGACCGACGGCGGCATCGTCAACCTGGAATCCGGTTTCCCCTACGAGACGGTGCGGGCGCTGATGAAACGCGGTCATCGGGTGCAATGGGCGCTGGGGCCGTACGGTGGCTTCCAGGCGGTCATGCGCGATCATGAATTCGGCGTCTACCGCGGCGCATCCGAGTCGCGCAAGGATGGCCAGGCAGCGGGCTATTGATGGCGGCCATGCCTGCCCCTGACAACTCAAAAAACCTCAAGAGGATCAAAACGATGTACAAGAAGCTGACGGCATTTGCCGCCCTGTTGTCTGTGTCGGTACCGCTATGGGCCAATCCGCTGGACGAGTACTGGTCGAATCTGGAGTCGCTGTGCGGCCAGGCCTTTGAGGGGGAGCTGATCACCCATCCGGAAGGAGAGGACGGCTTCGTCGGTCATCGTCTGGTGATGCACGTGCGAGACTGCCAGGAGGACCGCATTCGCATCCCCTTCGTGGTGGGCGACGATCTGTCCCGGACCTGGGTGCTGACTCGCAAGGACGACCGACTCGAGCTCAAGCACGATCATCGTCATGACGACGGAACGCCGGAAGAAACCACCATGTACGGTGGCACGACGACCAATCTGGGCCGAGCCAACGAGCAGTATTTTCCGGCCGGCGAGCAGACCCGCGGGGTCATCGAGGCTGCGTTCTCGAATGTCTGGGTGATGCGGGTGTTCCCGGGTGAAAAATTCACCTATGGTTTGTGGCGGCTGGGAACACCGCGGGTCTTTCAGGTGGATTTCGATCTGACACAGCCAGTCGAGGCGCCACCGGCTCCCTGGGGGTGGGAAGACTGATCCCGGCCCGGTCAGGCTGCCATTGGCTCCAGCCAGTGCATGCTGAACAATCCTGCCGGGTCTTTCCAGACCCGGCTTGACTGCAGGCCGGCCGACGCCGCCAGCTCGCGAAAATCGCTGACCGAGTACTTGTGGCTGTTTTCGGTATGAATGGACTCGCCGGCCTGGAAGTCGAAACATTGTCCGCCGAGCTCGATGCGTGTCGGGCGTTGAGCCACCAGGTGCATCTCGATGCGACGATGGTCGGCATCGTAGCGTGCCTCGTGGCGGAAGGCCTCGGGCTCCAGCCTGGCGTCGAGTTCGCCAGCCAGCCGTTCCAGCAGATTGAGGTTGAAGCGGGCGGTGATGCCTTCGCTGTCATCGTAGGCTCTCAGCAGCTGTTCGACGGGCTTGAGCAGGTCGACGCCAATCAATATGCCGCCGTTGGCGTCGGCGATGCGGCCCATCCGCTGCAAGAAGCGCTTGGCTTCTGCGCGCTCGAAGTTGCCGATGGTGGAGCCCGGAAAGTAAACCACGCGGCGCGCGGCCGGTGGATCGAGCGCAAGGTGCTCGCTGGCTATGTCGCCGGTGTAGTCCGCCCTCAGCGGACGAATCTCAATATCGGGGAAGGAAGTTTCGAGCTCGCGGCTCGCCTCGGCGAGGGCTGCGGCCGAAATCTCGATGGGCGTGTAGGCGCGCGGCCGATCCAGCCCGGCGAGCAGCTTGCGGGTCTTGATGCCGGCACCGCTGCCGAATTCGACGACATGGGCCTGCGGGCCGATCAGGTTGGCAAACTCGCCGATGTGGGTTTCATGCAAGGCCAGGTCGGCGCGGGTGACATAGTAGTCGTCGGAGGCGCAGATTGCTTCGAAAAGCTCTGATCCTCGCGCATCGTACAGGTATTTGCATGGGAGTGTTCTAGGATGGCTGGCCAGGCCGGCAAGCGCGTCGGCCAGGAAGTTGGCGCGGGTGGGCTTCATGCGCTGCGCCCCGCCGCACCGTCGCGGGCCAGGCGCAGGCCACTGAACTGCCAGCGATCCCGCGGGTAGAAGAAATTGCGGTAGCTGGGCCGAATGTGTCCGCCAGGCGTGGCGCAGCTGCCGCCGCGCAGTACCATCTGGTTGGCCATGAACTTGCCGTTGTACTCGCCCACCGCACCGCGCGCCGGACGGAAGCCGGGGTAGGGTGCATAGGAAGAGCGGGTCCATTCCCAGACGCCGCCGAACATCTGAGCCAGCTGTCCGTCTGAACGTCCGGGCGCGTCGGGATGATAGCGTCGGTCATCGGCAAGGATGCCAGGGGTGCCGGCCAGCCGGCTGGCGTGCTCCCACTCCGCTTCCAGCGGGAGACGGGCATTTGCCCATTCGGCAAAGGCGCAGGCCTCGTAGAAGTTAAGGTGGCAGACCGGCTCGCTGCGATCAAGGCTGCGCCGGCCGCCGCAGGTATAGATGTGCCAGTGATGGTCCTGTCGCTCCCAGTAGAGCGGATGACTGATCGACTGCTCCTTGATCCAGGCCCAGCCATCGGACAGCCAGAGTTCCGCCCGCTGGTAACCGCCGTCGTCGATGAAGTCGGCGAATTCACCGCAGCTGACGGGCCGATCGGCCAGCGAGAACGGCGCCAGGAAGACTTGATGCCGCGGTCCCTCGTTGTCGAAATGGAAGCTGTCGCCGTCAAACCCTGTTTCTGCCAGGCCGCCTTCGAAGTGCAACCACTGCAGGGGACGTTCAGATCCATCTTGTCCGTTGAGATCGACGATTGCCGGCGCGATCGGGTTATGGCTGAAGGCATGCTTGAGATCGGTGACCATAAGCTCCTGGTGCTGTTGCTCATGATTCAGGCCGAGAATCATCAAATTCATGATCCGGGCGCGCTCGGCGTCGGCATCGGCCCGGGAAAGCAATACCAACATGGCCTGATCGACATGCGCCCGATAGCGACCGACCTCGGCTGAGTCAGGGCGGGAGATCAGGGCTCTTGCCGCTCGCGGATATTGGGCGCCCAGGCTGTTGTAGTAGGAATTGAACAGGTAGGCAAAGTCATCGTTGTAGGGGCGGTAGTCGGGGAGATGGGGTTTCAGCAAAAAGGTTTCGAAAAACCAGCTGGTATGGGCTCGATGCCACTTGATCGGGCTGACATCGGCCATGGATTGCAGGTTCTGGTCTTCTGCCGTCAGCCCTTCACTGAAGGCATCGGTTGTAGAGCGCACCTGCTGGTAGGCGCTCACGGCCTGATCCTGCCCGATCAGCATGGGCGGCATCTCGTTGAAGTGGACGGATTGAGGTGATTTGGCTGCTTCGGGCATGCTTGCTTCAGGTCTACGGCTAAACGGCGCCCGCAGGCGCGATCGTGGTCCAATTGCGAATGTTAAATCCCTGTTGGCGAAGATGAGTGAATTCCGGGTAAAAATCTTCACTCCTGTCTAACATTGCCTTTCCCCGTGGCTAACCGTCGATGTTCAAGAATCCTGAATTGATTCCAATATCAGGTTAACAGGATGATCCGATACTTTTGTTCCATCACGGCGTTGGCCACTGTGCTGCTGCCAGCCGCATC
The DNA here is from genome assembly GCA_007695005.1 of Wenzhouxiangellaceae bacterium. Lineage (GTDB taxonomy): Bacteria > Pseudomonadota > Gammaproteobacteria > Xanthomonadales > Wenzhouxiangellaceae > Wenzhouxiangella. The sequence continues at coordinate 35,005 of REEQ01000042.1, forward strand.
GCCAGCCCTGCTCGTGCAAATCAATGACGAGGATCTGCCCTATCAGCAAGCGCCGACCGTCGGCTTCCAGGCCGAGGGACGCGTGCTGGTGGTCGATTCCGATGGCGCTTTTCAGTGTAGCCTGTCCAATGGGAATGGACCCGGGCCGGGCGTTTCCGACGGGCTGCGCCTGGTCATCGATGGTGCGGAGCTCGATCTGCTCGGCAGCGTCACCCTGAGCATGGAAGGCGGTCTGCCGCGTCTGAGCATGAATACGGCCAACGGTTCGGTGACCTGCAGCCAGGATCGAATCTACCGGGATCGCTTCGCCTTGCTTGCCCCGTGAGCCTGATCAGGACCTGAGCATTCAGTCGATTCCGTACTTTTTCAGTTTGTATCGCAGCGAGCGGAAGGTAATTCCCAACTGTCGGGCCGCTTCGGTCTTGTTGTAGCGCGCTTCGCGCAGGGCGTTTTCCAGGATGCGCCGCTCGACATCCTCAATGTAGTCATCCAGGCTTCGGTCTTCCGGGCGCTCGGCGATGCCGCCATCAGCCGGTATCGCATCCTGATCCAGGCTGAGATCGTCGCGAGTGATTACATCGCCCTCGCACAGGGTGACGGCGCGCTGCAGTATATTGACCAGCTCCCGGACATTGCCCGAGTAATTGTGCTGGCGCAGCGCTTCGATGGCGTCCTCGCCCAGTGTTCTGGGCGGCTCGCCCCACTGCTCGCCGATGCTGTCCAGGAAATGCCCGGCCAGCAGGGCGATGTCGCCGCGCCGCTCGGCAAGACAAGGCATGTGCAGCTCGATTACATTCAGGCGATAGTACAAATCATTGCGGAAGCTGCCGTCTTCGACCAGGGGCTTGAGCGGCTTGTGACTGGCCGACAGGATGCGAACGTCGATCTTGAGTTCTTGCCGCCCGCCAATCGGGCGTACGGTCTTTTCCTGGATCACCCGGAGCAGCTTGACCTGCATCGGCAACGGCAGGTCGGCCACTTCATCGAGGAACAAGGTGCCGCCCTGCGCTGCCTGGAACAGGCCCTCCTTGTCGGCATCGGCCCCGGTAAAGCTGCCCTTGATGTGACCGAAGAACTCGCTCTCCATCAGCTCCGATGGAATGGCGCCGCAGTTGACCGCGATGAAGGGCTCTTCCGATCGTGGACCCAGATCATGAATTAGTCTGGCGGCCAACTCTTTGCCGGTGCCCGAATCACCGCTGATGAACACCGGCGCCTGGCTACGGGCCAGCTTGACGATGGTCTGGCGGACCCGCTTGATTGCCTCGGATCGACCGATCAGGCGTTGCAGCAGCAGCGACTTCTCATCATCGTCAAGGACCTCCGGTGCCGCGGGCTTCTCGGTGGCTGGTGCTTTTCCCACCGTAGCGGCGGGCTCCGCGGCCGCTTTCTCAGCGTCGTCCTGACGCAACTTCAAGGCGGTTCGCACCAGATTGCGCAAGACCTCGAGATCCACCGGCTTCGATACGAAGTCGAAGGCACCGTACTTGAGTGCCGTTACCGCGTCTTCGACCTTGCCGAATGCTGTGATCATGGCGACCGGAATCTGCTCATGGTCACGATTGATTTCCTTGATCAGGGTCAGGCCGTTGCCGTCGGGCAGGCGCATGTCGGTCAGACACAGGGCGTAATCCGAGCGGTCGGCCAGGCACCGACGGGCGGATGCCAGGTCCTCGGCCGTATCGACATCAAGTCCCATCCTGCTCAGGGTGATGTCGAGCAGCTCGCGAAGGTCGGGTTCATCGTCGACGACGAGTGCGCGCATTTGACTCATCTAACTATTTGCTCCTTGGGCGCAACATGATGCGGTCAGGCCGTCGTTGACCTGGCGGCGGTAGTCGCTCTCGTTGGCTGACTATCCGCGTCGGGCCGACGCAGCAGAATGCGAAAACAGGCGCCGGCATTGGGAACCTGGACATACTCCAGCGGCGCCTGGTTGGCGTCGCACAGCTGGCGCGCCAGGTACAGGCCGAGGCCGGACCCCTGCTTGTGCGTGGTAAAGAACGGCTCGAACACTTGCGAGCGCTTTTCCAGCGGAATGCCGGGCCCATCATCGATGATGTCCAGGGCCATCTCGCGATGACCGCGGATCGGGCTGACTCTGAGGGTGATGGTGGGCGTGCGATCATCGACGCGGGCATGCTTGAGCGCGTTTTCCATCAGGTTCCAAACCGCCTGGGTCATCTGGCCAGGGTCGATCAGCACCATGATTGCGGCAGACGGGGCTTCCAGCCGAACTTTGTCTTCGTGCAGCTTGTGATAACGGCGGAACTCGTTGACCAGCTTGCGGGCCCAGCTGACCAGGTTGACCGCCTCGACGCGGGCTCGCTCGCGTCGCGACAGCTTGAGCACGTTTTCAACGATGTCGTTAACGCGCACCGAGTGGTTGAGAATCATCTTGACCAGCTTTTGGTCAGGCGCGGTGAGCTCTTCTGACTCGCCGAGCAGCTGCGCGGCGTGGCTCAGGGCGCCGAGTGGATTTCTGATTTCATGGGCAATCGATGCCGACAGTCTGGCCAGCGATGCCTGGGCCAGATCGCGGGCGCGACGGCTGACCACCGAGGTGTCTTCGAGGAAGATCAGCGTGGCCTCGCTGTTGAGCCCCGGCATGCTCAGCATGCGCGGCACCACGGCAACCTGGGTTGCATGCAGCAGCAGCCCCTCATCTTCGCTCTTGCCGGTGCGCCGCCACTGCTCCAGGCGCTCATGCAGCGGCGGAGCAATGACTTTCAGATTACGCTCGCTGACCGGCGGATTCCCCAGCAAATACCAGGCAGCTTCGTTCATCTGCCGAATCTTGCCAGCCACATCGACCACCAGCACACCCGAGCGCATTCGATGAATAATCAACTCGTTGATCTGTTCCAGGTTGGCGAGGTCGACGCCGCGCCGCTCGGCCAGCAGTTGGTATTCGCGGCCCCAGCGCCCGAGCAGCGAGCAGCCCAGGGCGGTGACGAAGGCGGCAATGCCGTACAGGCCTGCCTGCACTGCCAGCGAGGTGGCCGGCGAAATTCTTGCTGCCAGCGCGGCATCAATGACCAGGCCTATGGCAACCAGGCTGGCAAACAGCAGCGCTGTGCGCAGCGAAAGCAGCAGTCCGGCAATGCCGACCGTGAACAGCAGCAGGATGACCAGGCCGCTTTCAATCCCGCCAAAGCAGTGCAGGATGATGCTGACAATGATCAGATCGGTGGCCAGCGAGAACGAAGCCAGCTCCTGGGCCGGGGTGGATCGTCGAAGGTGCACGACCAGAAAGATGCCGGTAGCGCCGGCGTAGGTCAGGGCCGCTGCCTGGGCCAGAAAGGCCTTGTAGGCTGGCACCAGGCTTTGAGCCAGCGGGCTGAAAGCCAGCACCAGCAGAATGACTGAGAGGATGAGCCTGAAGCCGTTGAGATAGTGCAACGCCCTGCGGACGATGCTGTCGTCTGCCACCAGCGAGCTGCGCGCCTTCATTTCCATACCTCGATCAGGCAGTTGGATGAATTCCAAGCCGGCAAGCGAACGGGCTGCCGGGTTGATGCCGCCGGGCAGATCAGCCTGTAGCCGTCATCGATGCGCCCGTACAGCCCCTATACACGCCGATTATACGCATTAATTACGGTTTGATAATTCAGCCTGTCTGTACCAAAATAGGGCGGTTGTGGCGTCGGGCCTTATCCGGATGCCGCCGTCCTATCTTGACAGACAACCTCCAATCCCAAGGGTTAAGCAATGAATTTTCATGAGTATCAGGCCAAGGAGCTGTTCGAGCAGTATGGCATTCCGGTGCCGCGCGGCGAACTGGCCACCACGGCTGACGAGGCCGTGGCTGCTGCCGAGAAGCTCGGCGGTGGGCAGTGGGTGATCAAGGCGCAGGTCCATGCAGGCGGTCGCGGCAAGGCCGGCGGCGTCAAACTGGTCGACAGTCTTGATGCAGTTCGAGCTGAAGCCGAGCGCATGCTCGGCATGAGTATCGAAACCTACCAGACCGGCGGTCGTGCCTTGCCGGTCAACAGCGTACTCGTCGCTGAAGCGACCAGCATCAAGCAGGAGCTTTACCTGGGCGCCCTGGTCGACCGTGCGCACAAGGCCGTCGTCTTCATGGGCTCGGCAGCCGGCGGCGTCGACATCGAAAAAGTCGCCGAGGAAACGCCGGATCAGATCATTACGGCCGTTGTCGACAACGCCGCTGGTTTCATGCCCTACCAGGCGCGCCAGATCGGGTTCCAGATGGGTCTGAATGCCAAGCAGGTTCGCCAGCTGAGCAAGATCATGGACGCTCTGTACCGATTGTTCGTGGAAAAGGATATCGGCCTGATCGAGGTCAATCCGCTGATCATCGATGACAAGGGCGACCTGATTGCCCTGGATGCCAAGCTCAATGCCGACGAGAACGCGCTTTATCGCCATCCGGACCTGGCCGAAATGCGTGACGAGTCGCAGGAAGATCCGACCGAGCTGGCCGCCAGCAAGCACGAGTTGAACTACGTCACCCTGGACGGTGATATCGCGTGCATGGTCAACGGCGCAGGCCTGGCGATGGCGACCATGGACGTGGTCAAGCTGGCGGGTGGCGAGCCGGCCAACTTTCTCGACGTCGGCGGTGGCACCAATGCCGAACGCGTCAAGGAAGCCTTCAAGCTGATTCTGTCCGGTGACAACGTCAAGGCCATTCTGGTCAACATCTTCGGCGGTATCGTGCGCTGCGACCTGATTGCCGAGGGCATCATCAACGCGGTCAAGGACATAGACGTCAGTGTGCCCGTGGTAGTCCGCCTGGAAGGCACCAATGTCGACGAGGGCAAGAAGCTGCTTGCCGACAGTGGTTTTGCCATCATTCCCGCCGACGATCTCAATGACGGCGCTCGCAAGGCCGTTGAAGCCGCCGCCGCTGCCTGAAGGAATCTGACATGAGCGTACTAGTCAACAAGAAAACCAAGGTCATCACCCAAGGCTTCACCGGCGCCCAGGGTACCTTTCACTCCGAGCAAGCCATTGCCTATGGTACCCGCCTCGTCGGCGGGGTGACGCCGGGCAAGGGCGGCCAGGATCATCTCGGCCTGCCGGTGTTCGATACGGTTGATCAGGCGGTCGAGGAAACCGGGGCCGACGCTTCGATGATCTTTGTTCCGCCACCGTTTGCCGCCGATGCGATTCTCGAGGCTGCCGACGCTGGCATCCGTGTCATCGTCTGCATTACCGAGGGTATTCCGGTACTCGACATGATGAAGGTCAAGGCGGCACTGGCCGGCTATGAAGACGTCACCCTGATCGGACCGAACTGCCCTGGCATCATCACCCCGGGTGAGTGCAAGATCGGGATCATGCCCGGTCGCATCCACAAGCCCGGCAAGGTGGGAATCGTCTCCCGCTCCGGCACCCTGACCTACGAGGCGGTTTATCAGACCACCCAGGCCGAACTGGGCCAGAGCACCTGTATCGGCATCGGTGGTGATCCGATCCATGGCATGAGCTTCGTCGATTGCCTGGCCCTGTTCCAGGAAGATGACGATACCCAGGGCATCATCATGGTCGGGGAAATTGGCGGTTCCGCTGAAGAAGACGCGGCCGAGTTCATCGCTGATCACGTCACCAAGCCGGTCGTTGGCTATATTGCAGGCGTCACCGCCCCCCCGGGCAAGCGCATGGGTCATGCCGGTGCGATCATTTCCGGCGGCAAGGGCACGGCCGAGGCGAAGTATGCAGCCCTGGAAGAGGCTGGCGTCACGACCGTACGCTCGCCGGTGGAACTGGGTGCCGCCATTGCCGATCGCCTGAAGTAAGGGTTTCCGGCTTCCGGTCTCCGGTTCCCCGCGGGCCGCCCACGGGTGCCGGAGACCGCTCACTGCTAACCGGGAACTGATGCATGCTAAAGATTGCCCTTGCCCAGGATGACTTCCTGGTTGGCCACATCACCGGCAACCGTGATCGAATCATCGCCTTGATCGAGCGGGCACGTGACCAGCACCGTGCCGACCTCCTGGTCTTGCCGGAGCTGGCGCTGACCGGCTATCCGCCGGAGGATCTGGTGCTCCGGCCCGGATTCATGCGTCGAACCGAGCAAGCCCTGGCGGAGATCGCGGCGCAGGTTCGGGGAATCGACGTCATCCTTGGTCATCCTCGGGCCGAGAACGAGCAGCGCTACAACTCGGTTTCCTGGCTGCGCGACGGCAAGGTGCTGGGCGTATATGACAAGTGGGATTTGCCGAACTACGCCGTTTTCGATGAGCGGCGATACTTTGTCCCCGGTGATCAGCCGCTGGTCATAGAAGTAGCCGGTGTTCGTGTTGGCGTCCTGATCTGTGAAGACACCTGGACGGCGGGGGCGGCTGCTGCTGCTCGCGCTGCGGGCGCGCAGATCATCGTCTCGGCCAATGCCTCGCCGTTTTACCAGAACAAGCATCTTGATCGGGCCCGTGTGCTCAAGGACAGACACCGCGAGACCGGCTTGCCGCTGATTTACCTCAACTGCGTTGGCGGTCAGGACGAACTGGTGTTCGACGGTCACTCACTGGCTATCGACGGCCAGGGGCAGCTGTCAGTGCCGGCGCCGCTTTGTGAGGAAGCCCTGCTGCTGGTGGCCTTCGAGCCCGCCGACGGTGCCCTGCATTACCTGGAATGGCCGGCCGGCGAGACCGAGCAAACGCCGGTGGTCTATCGTGTGCTGCAGCGCGGACTGCGTGACTATGTGCACAAGAACAAGTTTCGCTCGGTCGTTTTTGGCCTGTCCGGCGGGATCGACTCGGCGCTTACGGCCGCGATCGCTGCCGATGCTCTGGGTCCGGATAATGTGCTCGCGGTCATGCTGCCATCACGCCATACTTCCGAGCTTTCCCTCATTCTGGCCAGCGAGCAGATTGACAGGCTGGAGCTGCGCTGGCACAACATCTCCATCGAGCCGATCTACCAGGCGCTGACCAGGCAGCTGGCGGAAGCCTTCGCCGGCACCAGGGAGAACTTCACCGAAGAGAATCTTCAGGCTCGTGCGCGCGGCAACATCATCATGGCGCTGTCGAACAAGTTTGGCCATTTGCCCCTGGCGACCAGCAACAAGAGTGAACTCGCAACCGGTTACTCGACCATTTACGGCGACATGTGCGGCGGCTACAGCCCGCTGAAAGATTGTCTGAAGCAGCAGGTTTATGCCTTGAGCCGCTGGCGCAACAGCCAGTCACCGGCGATCCCGGAGGAGGTGATCAGCCGACCGCCTTCTGCCGAATTACGGCCGGATCAGCTTGATCAGGACAGTCTGCCACCGTATGAGGTCTTGGACGACATCATTGTTCGCTACGTCGAACAGGACCAGCCGATTTCCGAAATTGTTGCCGCGGGCATCGACGAGGCCACGGTCAGGCGCGTTGCCGGGATGGTGCTCGCCGCCGAGTACAAGCGCCGCCAGGGCGCGCCGGGCCCGCGGATCACGCGCAAGGCCTTCGGCCGCGACCGCCGTTATCCGATCACCTCCGGTTGGCGTGACAGCGGGGTAACCGGCTTGTAACTCCTGCACACTAGGCTAGGTCACTGGTTTTTTTGTGTGCTTTGCCAGTGATCGGTCGCTGCCTGATAGTCCTGTTTGCCTTGCTGGCCATACCGGCGCTTTCCCAATCCACTGCACCGATTCTTGATCCGCGGGTCGACCCGGCCGTGGTTCGGCATCTCAACCTGCATGAGCGGGCGCCGGTCATCGTCGTCGTCGGCGGGCGCCTGTCAGAGGTCCGCGAATTCTGGCGCCTGCTGAGTCGTGAGTTGAGGTTCGGTCACGGCGAACTGGTCGGCTTGCCGAATAACCAGGGCGAGTTCTTCGCCGAGCTGACCCGCAGCGGTGTTTTTCTGGTGCTGAGCAGTGATCAGGTCGAGGAGATCTACCTGACTTTCGAGGCTACCCTGCCGGATGATGGCTGAGCTGACCGACCTGGTTACAATGGCCTTTGCCCGTCGAAGCCTCGTCGATTTGCCAGGTCTCGGTTAGAATCAAACCAGATACAACTGCAACCTCGAGGCTGCCTTGCCGGCAATCAACATTTCCTTGCCCGATTCACGCGGTGCCAGATTGGCGCCGACCGGTGCTGTCGATGCCGGCTAAGAAATCCTGTGTGACTACCGTTGATCGTTTCTACGTGATCGGGCCCGATGGCGGCTGACACCCGTCATGCGCGGCTGGTGGAGAAGGCCGCAGGCGCGCTGAAATCAGCCTTCGAGGACTATAACGCAAGCTTCTCCGACATTACCCGCCGGGCTCGCCGGCGTTTCGAGCAGTCCGACCGGCGTGGTATGCAACGAGATGTGATTGCCCGTCTGGAGCTCTACGATCGTTCGGCGGACCGCGCCATCAGTCAGCTCGAAGCGCATTTGAGCGAACGCCTGTTTTCGCGCAGCTTGTGGCGAGATATTCGGCGAATCTATGGGCGGCTGATCGACGTCGAGATCGATGCTGAACTCTACAAGACCTTTTTCAATACCGTCACCCGGCGCCTGTTCAAGACCCGGGGGGTGGATCCGGCGATCGAGTTTGTCGCTCTGGACATTATTCCCACTGATCGGATCAGCCACCCTGTTGCCCGCCGCACTCATTCAGTCAGCGGGCGACTGGATCGGGTGTTTGTCGAGATCCTCGCCGACCAGCACTTCAGGCAGCCCTGGGCGGATCTGAGTGCCGACTCACTGGCGCTGGCTGATCGCTTGAGCCAGGCCTTCCTGGAACGCGGCGAGGACCAGGTTGTTGCACTGGAACTGCTGGATGTGGTGTTTTACCGCGAGGGTCGGGCGTACCTGATTGGCCGCGCTTTCGGAGCGGGCAGCTTTCTGCCTTGCGTGGTCGCCCTGAGCTGTCGTGACGGGCTGATTCACGCTGAGGCGCTGCTGACGCAGCGGCAGCAGGTCAGCATTCTGTTCGGCTATACCTTCAGCTACTTCCTTGCAGACTTGCAGACCGTGGGTGACACCGTGGTTTTCTTGCGCACCCTGCTGCCAGACAAGCCGCTGGACGAACTGTACACGGTACTGGGGAGGGCCAAACAGGGCAAGACCGAGCGTTTTCGGCGCATTTTTCGCCATATCGAGATCTGCCCGGAGGATCGTCTGGTCGAAGCGGACGGGCAGCGCGGCCTGGTGATGCTGGTCTTTACCCTGCCTGGTGTGCCGGTGGTCTTCAAGCTGATCCGGGACCGCTTCGCGCCGGTGAAGAAGTTTGGTCGCCGCCAGGTGCTGGACCGCTACCGACTGGTGTTTCGGCACGATCGGGTCGGTCGCCTGATTGACGCCCAGGAGTTCCGCGATCTGCGCTTTCCTCTGGACCGGGTGTCAGCGGCGCTGCTGACCGAGCTGCAGTCGGAGTGTGCAAGAATCATCGAGGTCGACGGCGACAGCCTGGTGGTCAGGCACTGTTACGTTGAGCGCCGCCTGCGCCCGCTGGACCTTTACTTGAAGGAAAATGATGGTCCGGCAGCCGAGCTGGCGGTACTTGACTATGCTCAGGCCCTGAAGGACCTGGCCCGCTCCAACATCTTCGCCGGCGACTTGCTGCCGAAGAATTTCGGAGTGACCCGCGCCGGCCGGGTCATTTTCTACGACTACGATGAGCTCCGTTTGATGTCGGAGTGTCAATTCCGAAAGCTGCCGCCCTCACGCGATGACTTGTTCGAATTCAGCGACGAGCCCTGGTTTCATATCGGCGACAACGATGTATTTCCCGAACAGTTTCCGCGCTTCATGGGTTTGAGCCAGGGTCATCTGGACCTGCTTGCCAGCACGCACGGAGAGCTGTTCGATCCTGCCTGGTGGCAGGAGGTTCAAGTTAGGCTGGCCGACGGCGGCACGCTGGACGTGCCGCCGTTTGGTCCGGAGGCGAGATTGGGTCAGCCCGGGGGAGCGGTCGGGGGCGGTGATCCGTAGCGGTTGTCGCCATCACTGCCGGGCAGAGCCAGCAGAATGATCAGAATGATCCCGCCGACCAGGGGGATCAAGCCGATGAGCAGAAACCAGCCGCTCTTGTCCGTGTCGTGCAAGCGCCTGGCAGCGGCTGCCAGATAGGGCACCAGGGTACCCAGCGCATAGACCAGGTAAATCAGGTTGAAGAAGCTGAATCGGGCGGCCAGTATGGCGAGCACGACCAGGATGATGAAATGGATGAGAAAAAACATCCAGAATTCCGAGCGGCTGGCGCGGCCTGAGAATTCCGCATATTTCTTGAGGACTGCGAGATACCAGTTCATGCGTGTAACTCCCTAAAATCTAAACTGATTATGGTTTGACGTTCCCCTTTGGCGGGGGGGGCTGCTTACCCTGCTGTTCGATAGTACGCCTTTTGACGACCGCTCGGCAATTCCCGCACGTTTTTGATGGATATTTCCTGTTAGGGTGAAGGCCACCGCATTCATCCCATCTTGGATGAATGCCCAAAGTATCGACGCTGAATGACATTGCAATGACCAGTACTGCCAAACATAGCCCCAATCATCACTGGCCGCTTCTGGCAGCGCTTGCTACCATCGGCTTCGTGCTGCTGGCGTGGTTGAAGCATTCCGGGCCGCTTGCGGCCATGGATCAGTATCTGTTGCTGCTGATGCAGACAGGTGGCGAGCATGTCGGTCCCGGCGGTCCGGCATGGTTGCGCGAAGCCGGGCGGGATCTGACCGCACTGGGCAGCATGAGCGTCCTGGTTCTGAGTACGGTCGCCGCCCTCGGCTGGCTCTGGCTGCTGGGCCTGTGGCGCAGCGGTGCGCTGGCGCTTGCTGCAATCTCCGGCGGCACGGCACTGAGTTTCCTGCTGAAGATGTTTTTCAGTCGACCACGGCCTGATCTGCTGTCCGAGCCGGTCCAGGTTTTTACCAGTTCCTTCCCAAGCAGTCATGCAATGGCCTCGCTGGTGACATATTTCATTCTGGGCTGGTTGGTCGGGCGTGGATTGCGCTCAGTCAGCTTGCGCCGGTATGTCATTTTCTGCGCGTTGGGCGTGAGTCTGATTGCCGGTCTCAGCCGGGTGTATCTTGGCGTCCATTGGCCGTCCGATGTCATTGCCGGCTGGCTGGCCGGCCTGGCGTGGCTGGCGCTGTGTGCGTGGTTGCTGAGAGGCAGGGCAGGCAAGTGGGCCAGCCGGGATCGCTGGCTGGCGAGTTCATCGCCCGGCTGAGCTCACACCATGCTGCGAAAACCCATGTTCATCGCTGGCCGCTCAATGGTCGAAATTCTTGCCCGCCTCGGATATGTCGCCAAGGGGCTGATTTTCCTTGCCGTCGGGGTACTGGCGCTGCTTGCCTTGTTTGGCTTTGCCGAAGGCAGGGTCACCGGGACGGGTGGGGCCATCCATGTCATCGGCAGACAGATGCCCGGTCGATGGGGATTCAGTCTGCTTGCTCTCGGGCTGGGCGGGCACGTCTTCTGGCGGCTTTACCAGGCCTTTCTGGACCCGGCGGAGAAGGGGCGAAGCTGGCTGGCATTGATTCAGCGCAGCGGCTTTCTCGTCAGTGCATGTATCTACGGATCGATGCTGCTGGTAACCATCAGTGCGCTGACCGGGCTGGTTTCCAACCCGGCTGACTCGGCGGATTTCGCAGACCGCGCGCTCTCCTGGCCCGGTGGGCGGTTTGCCGTTGGTGTGCTTGGCCTGGGCGTGATCGGCGTGGGCTTGTATCAGGGCTGGCGTGCACTGTTCCAGCCGTTTCGCGACAAATGGGCTGCGCCTGAGTCGATAGCCTGGGTGCTGGCGCCGCTGGCCTGGATGAGCTCGCTGGGCATTGGCATACGTGCCTTGTTGTTCGTCTTTCTGGGCTGGGCCGCGATCCGGACAGGCTGGCTGGCCAGCAGCGACGAGCTGGCGGACCTTGCCTCCACGCTGTGGCGGCTGTTCAGTCGCGACCAGTTTGGGGGGCTGATGCTCGGTGTGACCGCGGTCGGGCTGTCGTTGTACGGAGTATATTGTCTGACGAATGCCGCGCTGCGGCGCATCGAAACCTGACACGGCGTACCAGAACATGTCCATAGCCAGCTTGCTGTTGAGTAACCCGGGAAGCCGTTCGGGCGATACCCGCCTGGACGAAGTCGCTGATCGTCTCGAGCGCTTGGGCAAGCTGATTCGCATTCAGCCCGAGACCCCCGAAGAATTGCCCGAGGCCATCAGGGAACATGGCAAACAAGTTGACCAGGTCGTGCTGGGCGGTGGTGATGGTTCTGTCAATCTCGCCCTGGATGCGCTGATCGAAGTCAATCGTCCGCTTGGCCTGCTGCCGCTGGGGACGGCCAATGATCTGGCCCGCTCCCTGTCCATTCCCGAAGACATCAACGCGGCGATGGATATCATCACTCGCGGACATCTGCGCCGGATCGATGTGGCCAGGGCCAACGATGTCAGTTTTGTCAATGCGATTGGCATGGGCCTGGGGCCACGCATGACCCGCGAGATGGACGGCGACATCAAGCAGCGATTCGGCGTACTGGCCTATTTGATTGGCGTCGTCCGGGCGCTGCGTGGGCAGCGCTGCTTTGCCGCCGAGGTCAGCGACCAGCGCCGTCGCCGTGTTGGTCGTTTTCTGCAGATTACGGTTGCCAATGGCATTCACTACGGGGGCGGCATGACCGTCTCCGAGGACGCCAAGCTGGATGATGGCATGCTGGATGTGCTGCTGGTCGAGCGGCAGAGTCGACTCAGCCTGCTGCTCAACGCCCTGCGTTTTCGTACCGGCCAGACCCGGGGCGCTGACAATGTCATTCACTGGCGCTGTCGCGAGCTGCAGGTAGAGACTCGCCCAGCCTTGGAGATCACGGCCGACGGCGAGTTTCTGACCCGAACGCCGGTCAGCTGTAGCGTATGTCCGGGGGCTTTGGGCGTTTTTGCCCCGGAATGAAAACCGATGACACCGAAGGAGACTGTCGATGGCGCTGATCAGCTCGGATGAAGATGCGGCCCTGCTCGAGGCAGGTCTGCTCAGTCGCTCTCTGTCGCGTCGCTATCGCCAGGCGGTAGCAGAGCTGCTGGAGCCGGGGATGGGGCGTGAGCACCTGGCTGGGCGCCTGGCAGAGCATGAACAGGCCCAGCAGCTGCTCGATGAGCTGTGCCGGCAGGCCGGGCTATTGCCGCGGGATGGCGATGGTGAGCTTGACGACCTGCGCCGGCTCGGAGACTGGGTGCTTGGCCAGCTCGACCAGACCGCGGAGCAGCGCTTGCTCCGGCAGTTTGTTGCCGAAGAGCAGAACTTCCTGTCCGAGCTGGCCAAGGCCGAGGGCGGCGACCAGCGCGCAGGCGCACTGGACAGCCTGCTGACGCAGACACGCCGCTTTATCGAAGTTTCGGACGCATACCTCGGCTGAGCCTTACCCAGCCAGCGCCTTTTCGATGCGTACAACTGCGTCCTTCAGGGTATCGAGGTCGCAGGCAAAGGACAGCCGCAGGTGACCCGGGGCGCCGAATGCGGTTCCCGGCACTGTCGCAACACCGGCATGTTCCAGCAGATGCTCCGCGAGCGCCAGGTCATCAGCCAGTCCCATCTTCTCGATGGCAACGGAAAAGTCGGCAAAGGCATAAAACGCGCCCTGACCGGGTGCGCAGGTCACGCCCTCGATGGCATCCAGCGCCGGAATCAGCCAGTCGTGACGCGCCTTGAAGGCCTTGCCCATGTCGGCTACGCAGCTCTGGTCGCCGTTCAACGCAGCCACGGCGGCGGCCTGCGCAACCGAGCAGGGGTTGGATGTGCTCTGGCCCTGAATCTTGCGCATTTCCTTGATCAGTTCGGCTGGTCCTGCGGCATAGCCGATGCGCCAGCCGGTCATGGCATAGGCCTTGGAAACGCCGTTGATGACCACGCAGCGATCTTTCAGCGCCGGCACCACCTGAGGCAGTGTGTGGAATGCTTCATCGGCCCACCAGATATGCTCGTAGATGTCGTCGGTGCAGATCACGATGCGCGGATGCTCAAGCAGCACCTCGCCCAGCTCGGCCAACTGGCGGCGGCTGTAGGCTCTGCCGGTCGGGTTGGATGGCGAATTGAAGATCAGCAGGCGCGTCTGTTCGGTTATGGATGCCTCGAGCTGGCCGGGCGTGATCAGATAGTCGGTCTTGGCCGTGGTGTTGAGGATGACCGGATCGGCATCGGCCAGACGCACCATGTCAGGGTAGGAAACCCAGTAGGGTGCGGGAATCAGTACCTCGTCACCATCATTCAGCAGCGCCTGCAGCAGGTTGTAGATGGCCTGCTTCGCGCCACAGGAAACCAGGATCTGGGCAGCTTGGTAATCGAGCCCGTTGTCGCGGGATAGCTTGCCGATCACGGCTTGCTTGAGCGCAGGCGTGCCGTCAACGGCCGTGTAGCGGGTCTGGCCACCTTCAATGGCCTCGATGGCCGCCTGGCGTATATGTGCCGGCGTGTCGAAATCCGGCTCGCCCATGCTCAAGGAAATGATCGACTTCCCCTGGGCCTTCAGTTCGGCGGCCTTCATGCTCATGGCGATGGTCGCTGACGGTCTGACCTGGGCGACTCGGGATGACAGGCGGATGCTCACGGAGGTTCTCCCTACTGGTGGATGGTTGCCGCCGCCGCGATGATGTGACGGTGCCATAATTATAGTATGACCCGTCGTTTCCGAATGGCATCCGGCTACGAGCCCGCCGGTGATCAGCCCGAGGCCATCCAGACCCTGGTCCAGGGGCTGGAGGCAGGGCATTCGCACCTCACCCTGCTCGGCGTGACCGGCTCCGGCAAGACCTTCACCATGGCCAACGTAATCGAGCGGGTACAGCGTCCGGCCCTGGTGATGGCGCCGAACAAGACCCTGGCTGCCCAGCTGTACGGTGAGTTCAAGTCCTTTTTCCCCGACAACGCGGTCGAATATTTCGTCAGTTACTACGACTACTACCAGCCCGAGGCCTACGTGCCCTCGACCGACACATTCATCGAGAAGGATGCGTCGATCAACGAGCATATCGAGCAGATGCGGCTGTCGGCGACCAAGGCCTTGCTGGAGCGCCCGGACTCGCTGATCGTGGCCACGGTGTCGGCGATCTACGGTCTCGGTGATCCCAGCTCTTTTTTGAAGATGACCTTGCCGCTGCAGGTTGGTGCGCGCATGGGCCAGCGCGAGATTCTCAGACGGCTGGCCGAAATGCAGTATTCGCGCAATGACTTCGAGCTGCGACGCGGCACTTACCGGGTGCGAGGAGAAGTCATCGACCTGTTTCCCGGAGACTCCGAGATGGAGGCCGTGCGGGTAGAGCTGTTTGATGAAGAGATCGAGCGCATCAGCCAGTTTGATCCGCTGACCGGGGAAGTTCACAGGAAACTCGACGAGCTGACCATCTTCCCGAAGACGCACTATGTGACGCCGCGCCAGGTAGTGCTTGATGCCATCGACGCAATCAAGGCTGAACTGAAAGAGCGACTGGTGCAGCTGGAGAGCGCCGGGAAGTTGCTGGAAGCGCAACGCATCAAGCAGCGCACCCAGTTCGACATTGAAATGATGCTGGAACTGGGCTACTGCCAGGGCATTGAAAACTACTCTCGCCATCTGACCGGGCGCCAGCCGGGCGAGCCGCCGCCAACCCTGTTTGACTATCTGCCGCGCGATGCCATCCTGATTGCTGACGAATCCCACGTAACCATCCCGCAGATAGGCGGCATGTATCGTGGTGACCGGGCGCGCAAGGAAACCTTGGTGGAATTTGGTTTTCGGCTGCCTTCGGCAATGGACAACCGCCCCTTGCGCTTTGAAGAGTTCGAGGAGCGCGCGCCGCAGATGGTGCTGGTCTCGGCGACTCCGCGGCCGTGGGAGCTGGAGCGATCTGCCCTGATCGCCGAGCAGGTGGTGCGCCCGACCGGGCTGATTGACCCCGAGGTTGAAGTGCGTCCGGTGTCAACCCAGGTTGATGATCTGCTGTCGGAGATTGCCGATCGGGTCGGGCAGGGTGATCGCGTGCTGGTCACCACCCTGACCAAGCGCATGGCCGAAAACCTGACCGAATACCTGAGCGAACACGATGTGCGGGTGCGGTACCTGCACTCCGATATCGACACCGTCGAGCGGGTCGAAATCATCCGCGATCTTCGGCTGGGCGCTTTCGATGTGCTGGTCGGTATCAACCTGCTGCGCGAGGGCCTGGACATGCCCGAGGTCTCTCTGGTGGCGATCCTGGATGCTGACAAGGAAGGCTTTCTGCGTTCCGAAGGCTCGCTGATTCAGACCATCGGTCGGGCGGCACGCAATGTGCGCGGCAAGGCCATTTTGTACGCCGACAAGCTGACTGATTCGATGCGCCGGGCGATTGATGAAACCGAGCGGCGCCGGGCCAAGCAGGTTGCCCACAACCAGGCCCATGGCATCACGCCGCAGACCATCGTCAAGAACATTGCCGACATCATGGCCGATGCGCACAAGGTGCCGGGCAAGAAGAAGGCTCGCAGGGCCGCCGAGCCGAAAGCCGACTACGGTTTCGACCCGATGTCGCCGGACCAGGCGGCGCGTGAAATCGCCAAGCTGGAAAAGGAAATGTTCAAGGCGGCCGAAAACCTGGAATTCGAGACGGCCGCCAAGCTGCGCGATCGCATCAAGCAGCTCCGCGAGCAAGGTTTGGGGCTGGCCCAGGCCTGAGTGGGCCGCTGGCTGCCGCGGCGGGCAGTTTTACTCGGTTTCCTGGCGCTGAGCGCTGTTGGTCGTGCTGCCCCAGTCGGGAACGGTCACCGCCCAGATCAAGGCCAGTATCCAGCCGATGCCGAACAACGGCAGGCCGAGGATATTGAGCAGAGCCAACCGCCCCTTATGAGGGTGACCGCGCCAGAGGCCGATGAAAATGGGCAGGAGCAGAAACGGCAGGCTGAATGCCAGGCCGATCAGAATCTCGTTCAGGGTAAGCATGGGACGAAAAGGTGGTCAGGTCTTGATCGCATTATCGCGCGCCGTGCGGATGAACTCGCGAACTTTCGGATAAACCTGGCTGCGCCAGCGCCTGCCGCTGAAAATCCCGTAATGACCGGCGCCCTCGACCTCGAGGTGATGACGCATGCTCTCAGGCAGGCCGGTACACAAGTCATGAGTTGCCCGAGTCTGGCCAAGGCCGGCGATATCGTCCAGCTCGCCCTCGATGGTCAGCAGCCGAGTGCCTTTGATGGCCGCAGGTTCAACCCGCTGGTCGTTGATTTCCCACTGTCCCCGGGGCAGCAGATGGCGCTTGAACACGATTTCCACCGTATCCAGATAATACTCGGCAGGCATGTCCAGCACGGCATTGTATTCGTCGTAGAAGCGCCGATGAGATTCCGCGTCTTCCAGGTCACCCGCGATCAGCTGCTTGTAGAAGTCCCAGTGCGAGGACACATGCCGGCGCGGGTTCATCGCCATGAATCCGGCATGCTGCATGAAACCGGGGTAGACGCGTCGTCCAACACCGGGAAAGTGGCCGGGTACCGGGTGAATCAGATTGGCGCGGAACCAGCTCATCGACTTTTCCTCAGCCAGGTTGTTGACCCCGGTCGGGCTTTTTCTGGCGTCGACCGGGCCGCCCATCAGCACCAGGCTTTGCGGCGTGGCCTCACCGTTGCTGGCCATCAGCGAGACTGCGGCCAGCACGGGCACAACCGGCTGACAGACGGCAATTACATGCACACTGTCGGTACCGATATGCTCCATGAAGCGGCGGATATAGGCGACATAGTCGGCCAGGTGAAAGGGGCCTGCCTCGGCCGGCACCATGCGGGCATCGATCCAGTCGGTGATATAGACCTTGTGGTCGGCCAGCAGGGTGCGGACGGTATCGCGCAGCAGCGTGGCATGATGGCCTGACAGGGGTGCTACCACCAGCACCGGCGGGTCATCGCGAAGGTCCGCGATCGTGGCAGGATCATCGGTGTAGCGCTTCATTCGCAAAAGCCGGCAGAATGGCAGGTTCATCGCTTCCAGCTCCACCACCGGCACTTCGTGGCCATGAGCCTGCACGCTGTGGATATCAAAGCGTGGCTTCTGGTAATCCTTGCCCAGCCGGTGCAGCAGCTCGTAGCCGGCTGCCACCCGTTCTGCTCCAGGCAGCCGCGCAAAGGCGCTTCCGGGCGCGGAAAACACGCGCGCACTGGCCTCGGCCCACAGGCTCAAGGGGCTGAGCAAGGAGCGCTGAAATTCATACATCTGGTAAAGCATTGGTTTCTCCGGCAGGGTTTGTGCAACGCACAAACCGGAGAGTACCAGAATGTGTGTCAACGGGCCACTGGACCTTGGTGGGGTTCAGGTTTTCGGGCGGATGTGGTGAGAGGAGAAGGGAAAAGGTGGAGACTGGCAAAGGGGCAGGTCGTGAGCTGGCGGATGCCCCCCGATGCATCTCCACCGATCGAGCATTCGATGTTCGAGCAGGTGGAAAGCTCAGCCCAGGGCGCACCTCGCCAGCAGGCTCATGCCGGCGCTTGTCATTTCTACACTGAGTTGTCATGATCGCGCTTTTTCCAGTGGAGGGAAATGATGGCTGAAAATCGAGCGGGGGCCGGGTCGAAGAGTCATGCAGGGGCAGAAAAGGCTGATGCGGCGACCAAGGCGGTGTGGGCCGGGGAGCCCGCGCAGGTGCCGCATGGTGCCACAGTGATGCCGGTGTTCCACGGCGTGACCTATGCTTACGACGATCTTGACGAGTGGCGGGCTGTTGCGCTGGGCGAGCAGGCCGGGCATATCTACTCGCGTAACACCAATCCGGGCGTTGCCGTGTTCGAGGCCAAGCTGGCGGCGCTGGAAGGTGCCGAGGCGGCCACTTCATTCTCGACCGGTATGGCCGCGATCTCCAATATCCTGTTCACCTTTCTGTCGCCCGGCGACCGGGTGGTCTCGATCCGCGATACCTACGGTGGCACCAACAAATTGTTCATCGAGTTTCTGCCGCGCTTCGGTATCGAGGCCGTGCTGTGCGATACCGGCGACCATGAGGCCATCGAGGCCGAAGTGGCCAAAGGCTGTCGCATGTTGTACCTGGAAACGCCGACCAATCCCACCCTGAAGGTGCTGGACATTGCCCGGCTGGGCAAGGCCGCCCGTGCAGCGGGCGCCATGGTCGTGGTCGACAATACCTTTGCCACGCCGATCAACCAGAACCCGCTGGCGCTGGGCGCCGACCTGGTCCTGCACAGCGCGACCAAGTTCCTCGGCGGCCACTCCGACGCCATGGGCGGCGTGGTCTGCGGACCATCGGTTCTGATTCAGCAGCTGTTTCACTTCCGCGAAATCAACGGCGCCTCGCTGGATGCCATGTCAGCATTTCTGCTGACCCGCGGGGTCAGAACCCTGGCTTTGCGGGTCGAGCGTCAGAATCAGACGGCCCAGGCCGTGGCTGAATACCTGCAGGCGCATCCCAAGGTCGCCGCGGTCTACTATCCGGGTTTGCCCGAACATCCCGGCCATGAAATCGCCAGGGCGCAGATGAAAGGCTTTGGCGGCGTACTCAGCTTCGACCTGGCTGGCGGTTTCGACGCCATGGCTGCCATGCTCAAGCGCCTGAAACTGGCTCACAGAGCGGCCAGCCTGGGCTCGGTGGGGACACTGGCCGGACCGCCGGCCACGACCAGCCATGTCGAGCTCAGCGCCGAAGAACGTGCCCGGGCCGGCATTCCGGAAGGTCTGCTGCGCTACTCGGTGGGCATTGAAAGTGCCGACGATCTGATCGCCGATCTGGACCAGGCCCTGGCGTGATTTCGCGTGCAGAACAGGCGGCGCTGGACCAGGTCGATATCGATGCCCTGATCATGACCCTGTCCGACCTGATCGCCTATGCCAGCGATCACGGCCGCGAGACGGCCATCCAGCACCATATGGCGGGGTTGCTGGCCGGGATGGGCATGCGGACGGACGTGTGGGAAATCGACCTGGACAGCTTGCGCGAGCATCCGGCTTACGGCGCCGAGATCGAACGCGAACAGGCGTTGGGCGTGGTCGGTAGCTGGGGTGGCAGGCGCGGCAAGACGCTGATTCTGAACGGTCATGTTGACGTCGTGCCGCCTGGGGAGCCGGGGCGCTGGAGTGTGCCGCCGTTTCAGGCCACGGTTCGCGATGGCCGTGTCTACGGCCGCGGCGCGGTGGATATGAAAGGCGGCCTGTGCTGCGCGATTCATGCCGTGCGCGCGATCATGGATGCCGGCCTGGAGCTGGCCGGTGAGGTCATGATCCAGCCGGTGGTGGGTGAAGAGGATGGCGGTGCCGGCACTCTGGCCGCCGTGGTTCGCGGCCACCGCGCCGATGCGGCGATCGTGCTGGAGCCAACGGAAATGGCCATTGCACCGGCCCAGGGTGGGGCCCTGAGTTTCCGCATCACCGTGCCGGGTCTGGCCGCGCACGGGGCCTTGCGCACTGAAGGCGTGGACCCGATGGATTTTTTTGACCGTATCCATCGCAGGCTGCGCGCGCTGGAGCAGGCACGTAACGAACGCCTGCGCCATCCACTGTTTGCCGACTATGCAGTGCCTTACGCGATCTGCGTCGGCAAGGTCCAGGCCGGTATCTGGGCATCGACGGTGGCGGAAACGCTGGTTCTGGAGGGCCGCTACGGCGTCGGCATCGATGAAGACCCTGACCAGGCGCGCGCCGAGCTGGACCAGGCCATAGCCGACCTGGCTGCGACCGACCCCTGGCTGAGCAAGCATCCGATGCGGGTCGAATGGTGGGGCGCGCGCTTCATGCCGGCCGCCATTCCGGTCGATGATCCCATCGTCACGGAGTTGAGCTCGGCCTGGCAGGCGGCCTGCGGGCAGCAGGCCATGATTCGCGGCATGCCCTATGGTGCCGACATGCATCTGCTGGTCAAGCAGGGCCAGACGCCCACCGTGTTGTTCGGGCCGGGCGACGTCCGGCTGGCTCACGCGCCCGACGAGTATGTGCCCATCCGGGAGCTCGAGGCAGTGACCCGCACCCTGGTTCTGACCATCCTCCGGTTCTGCGGTCTGAAGTCGTGAGTAAGGCTGGCCAATGGCTGGCCACGGGGGGCGAGGGCATTGACGCAATGGTTCAGGCGATCGAGCGTGCCCGGCGCAGCGTCCAGCTTCAGACCTACATCTTTCGCGACGACGAAACGGGAGCGCGGGTGCGCGATGCCTTGACGAATACCAGCAGGCGCGGCGTGCGAGTCAGGGTGCTGGTAGATGCGCTGGGCTCGTTTTCTTTGCCCGAGGGCTTTTTCCAGCCCTTGCTCGCCGCTGGTGGCCAGGTTCGGCAGTTCAACCCGATCCACCTGTTTCGATTGTCATATCGCAACCACCGCAAAGCCTTGATCTGCGACCGGCAGCAGGCGGTGGTTGGTGGTTTCAATATCGGCGATGAATATGCCGGCGACGGCGTTGACCACGGCTGGCGCGATCTCGGTCTCAAGCTAAGCGGACCGGTGGCCCAAGAGCTGGCCCTGGCTTTCGATCGAATGTTTGTTCTGGCCGGCAAGTCGACCCGCCGCTTCGCCCGTCTGCGTCCGTCGCGTGAGCGATTACAGGTCGGCAGCAATCGCTGCGCGCTGCTGCTGGGCGGGCCGGGCGTCGGCCGCAACCCGCTCAAGAAACGCCTGTATGCTGACCTGGCCAAGGCGGGGTCAATCCGCATCGTCAGCCCCTATTTTCTGCCGACCTGGCCGCTGCGCCGTCGCCTGATGAAGCTGGCCCGCGCCGGCGGACGAGTGCAGCTGATTCTGCCGGCAAAGAGCGATGTCGCCCTTGCCCAGCATGCTGCGCACGCGCTTTATGCGCGACTGTTGCGCGCCGGCGTGGAAATTCACGAATACCAGCCGCAGGTCCTGCACGCCAAGCTGGTCAGCACGGATCGCATGGTGATGGTTGGCTCGGCCAACTTCAACACCCGCAGCCTGCACATCGATTACGAGCTGATGCTGCGCCTGGCTGAGGCCGATCATGTTCAGTGGGCGCAGGACTACTGTGACGCCCTGCTTCATCACTGCCAGCGCATCGAACTTGATCGATGGCGCCGCTCACGCACGCTGCTTGACCGCCTGCGCCAGCGCTTCAGCTACTGGGTCATGGCCCGGCTCGATCCCCTGCTTGCAGGCTGGCTCTGGCGCCGCCGCCATCTGGGAGGCTAAGCCCCCAAAGCGCGCTCTCGTTATCTCCCCTGCACGTTGGCGTTGCGCTGGCGATAGCGTTCATACAGGCGCAGGGTGCGGTCGCGGTGCAAATCATATTGTTCGCCATCGATCCAGACCTGCTGGATATGAGTCATCGGCTCCAGCGGGTCGCCGGTGGCGGCAAAAAGACTGGCGCGCTTGCCGGCCTCGATTGAGCCCAATTCATCGCCCACGCCAAGAATCTGGGCCGGCCACAACGTAACGCTTTTCATCGCCGCATCAGCGGGCAAGCCATGGGCAATGGCACTGCCAGCCTGGAAGGGCAGGTTGCGTGCATTGGAGACATCCATGCCGCCGCCGGTGTCGGCGATGGCAAAGCGGACTCCGGCCTCATGCAATCGTTTTGGCGCGACAAAGGCCATGTCGTAAGGCTCCCAACGCCGGCTGGGCAGGGAGTAGACGTTGCGCAGGATCACGGGGATATCGTCACGCGCAAGCCGCTCGGCGATGTACTGCACGTCCGGGTTGGCATAGAGGATGATGTTCTCGAAGCCCTGGCCTTCGGCCCAGTCCAGCGCCTTTTCCATCACGTCATAACGGTTGGCGTGCAGAATCAGTGCCTGTTCACCCGCAAGCAGTGGGCCCAGGGCCTCGAGCTGATCATTGCGGGCCGGCATATGGGCATTGCCGTCGGCGGCAGCAGCGCGCGCTTGATGCCAGTGACGGGCCTGGTCAAGGACTTCTTCGATCAGCTTGAGATCTTCGTTGTCGTTATTGTCGACAGCACCGGCCGGGAAAGCGATATGCATGGCAGTCGGGGCAGAAATGACCATTTCTTCCCAGCTCCAGCCATCCAGCCCAATCACCGCCGAGGTGCCGCGTATCAGGCCGCCGCCTGGCACGATATGGGCCGACAGCACGCCGCCGGCGATGGTTGTGGGTAGCAGTTCGGAGTCGTGGTTGACGGCGACTTCGACCCGGATGGCGGCATTGATGGAACCCATCTCTGTCGTGTCGACGGTGCCCGCCACGCTGCTGATTTCGGTCAGCCCCAGCTGGGTGGCCGCGTGAACAAAGCCAGGGTACAGGTGCAGACCGTCAAGCGCGACGCGTCGGCTTCCTTCCGGGATGGAGATGTCGCTCCCCACGGCTTCGATGCGGCCATTGCGGATCAGGACGATACCGTTCTCGATCGGGTCGCTGCTGACCGGATGTACGGTTGCGCCGACCAGGGCGGTGACTTCAGCCCAGGCAGTCGGTGCCAGCAGGGCCAGGCCAAGCAGGCTTGCAGTGAAAGTCTTAGTGATCATGGAAAATGCAGAATTCGTCATGGTCCAGTTCCGATGGGCGATATCCGGTCAGGTGAGCGGCAAAGCTGTGAACAACGCGACGACGTTCGGGCGAGTCGGAGCCGTCCGCGTTGCCGTTACCGTTGCTGTTGTCGTCGCTGGCCAGAGCCAGGGCAATCAGCTCGCTGCGTTCCTGCTCCAGGCGTTCACGCATGCGCTGATCGGCCTCGCGGTCAAAGAAGCGGCGGCCGTCCACCCAGGTCTGTTCGACCAGTGAGCGGGTCGATAGCGGATGCCCGTTCCAGATCACGAAATCCGCATCCAGCCCCTCAGCCAGGCTGCCCGTGCGGTGGTCAATCCCAAGCTGGGCCGCCGGCCAGGCGGTGATCATCTTCAGGGCATCATGCGGATCCACACCGCCATAGCGTACGGCCTTGGCAGCATCCAGGTTCATCCGCCGGGCCAGCTCCGGATTGTCTGAGTGCAGGCCGGTAAGAACGCCGGCCTCGTGCATCAGGGCAGGGTTGTAGCCGGTCGCGTCAATGGCTTCGTACTTGAACATCCACCAGTCGATGAAAGTCGAGCCGCCGACGCCGTGGGCGGCCATTTGCGGCGCGATCTTGAAGCCTTCGAGCACGTGCTGAAAGGTCTTGATGGTGAATTCGAACTGCTCGGCCAGACGCATCAAGGCGAGCATCTCATCGGCCCGATAGGCGTGCGAATGAACATCGCGTTCGCCGTGGATCACTTCAGCGATCGCAGCCAGCTCGTGATTGGGGCGGGGCGGCACCCGGTCACGCCCGGCCCGGCCGCTCGGGTGCTCCTCGTGGGCACGACGATAGTCAGCTGCCTGCTGGAACCGTTCCCGAATGATCTGCTCTACACCATGCCGGGTCTGCGGGTAGCGAGGTTCAGCCGCCTGCCAGTTGCTCTGCTTTGGGTTTTCGCCGAGGGCGAACTTGATGCCTTCAGGCGCATCGGCAAACACCAGTTCCGCCGGGCTCGCGCCCCAACGCATCTTGATCACCGACATCTGGCCGCCAATGGCATTGGCCGAGCCGTGCAGCAGATTGATGGCGGTAACGCCGCCGGCAAGCTGACGGTAGATATTGATCGACTCCGAATCGATGACATCGCGAATGCGCACATCGGCGGTGCTGATCCGTGATGCTTCGTTGACGCCGCCGATGATTGCGGCATGCGAGTGGGCGTCGATGATGCCCGGCGTGATGTGGTGCCCGTCGCCATCAATTTCGATTGCGCCGCGCGGTACCGTCAGGTTCTGTCCGATCGCGCCGATGCGACCATTGCGAACCAGCAGGTCTGCGTTTTCGAGGACACCCGCATCGGTGCCGGTCCAGATTGTTGCATTGCGGACGACGACTGCCGCCGGCTGCTCGGGCATGGGGCTATTCCATGCTTCGATGTCCGGAGTCCAGTCAGCATGAGCTGCGACGCTGGTCAGCGCGGCCACGCTCAAGGAAAAAATCAGGTGGCGCATTACAGCTTCTCCTCTTCGTCGGGCCCGCCAGTTCTGCGACCCCGAATGGTGAATTCGCCGAATGGGCCGCTGCCTGTTCCGCGGGCGCGGTCGCCATCGATATCGAGGCGAATCGAGATATTGCCGGAGCCGCCAAAACGGCTGGCATCGATGCTGGCGATCAGGCGCTCTCCACTGACCCGGGCTTCGGATAGCGGGGTTTCATTGCCCATCACGGTCAGACTGCCCTCCATCCGACTCGGTGGGCCGCTGAGCACCAGCTGCGCCTCGACATCGCCCATTGCCCCCAGGCCAAGAGTCAGCGCCCAGGTGCCCGCGGGATCCACGGCCGGCGGGACCAGGGCGGCGAGCACATGGCGCTGGCCGTCCACCCAGACTTCCGTGATCGATGGAGATTCGGTCAGCAGCTCACCCTCGACCAGCACCAGGTTGGCCATTGCGCCGGAACGGATCCGGCCAGCGCGGTCGCCAAGGCCCAGCCAGGCGGCAGGTTCGGTGGTCAGGCCGGCCAAGGCAATATCGGGATCGAGACCGCGCTCAATCGCCTTGGCCAGGCGCTCGAATACCTGACCGGGCTGCGACTGCCCGTGGGTGGTGAACATCAGCCTGACGCCGGCTTCATGCAGGGCAACGGGATTGTCCGGGGCACGATGCCAGTGCCGCAGCTGCTCCAGGCTGACATTGCGGTCGTTTTCGTCCCGGATGTCGGGTGCGTCGGGGAAATTCAGCGGCAGGATATGGCGTACGGGTCGGGCCGCCAAGGCCTCGATGCGGCGGTATTCCTCGCCATGGCCAACCAGCACCAGATCAACGGTGCCAGCCTCGATGAATTCGAAAATTCGAAGGGTATCAAGCAGATCCTGAGAGCTGAACACCAGCGGCGTGCGACCATCCAGCGCTGGCGCGAGATCATCCAGGCCCTCCAGCCACTGCGGGCGGGTCTGAGCCGGATTGCGCTGCCAGGCGGCACGGGCTTCTGCCTGCCAGCGCGCGTCGGCAAAGGACTGGCGCATCAATGCGACCGCGCCCATCAGCGAGTTGGGGAAAGCCCGGCCGGAGGCACGGCCCTCGAAGCTGGCAAACTGTCCAAACTGCTGGCGGACAAGGTTGCTGCTGAGGCCGCCCTCGCCCAGGTTTGCAACCAGACCATGGCCACGGAGCAGGCCCTTGTCGGCGGAGATGAGAGCGGTCGTGAATCCGGCGCGTCTGAGTTCGGCGGCGCGGTCTGCCGGCCAGTGGCCCGCATGCAGGCGCCGATCAGGCTGGATCAGTTCATGGCGGCCAGGCGGGATTTCGGCATTGTCGTCACCCTCCAGCTCGATCGTCAGGTAGGGTTCGATCAGGCCAGGGTAGACCGTGATCGGCTCCTGGCCCTCGTCGCGCTCGAAACGGTGAATCCGTGCGTCAGCCGGAGGCGTGGTGTTGGCGCCAACCGCTTCGATGATGCCGTTGCGAATGACGATGGTGCCGCCTTCGATGACCTGTCCGGGTGCGGTCACGATCCGCACATCGACCAGGGCATGGACACCGGGGACGGGCTGGCGCAGGTCTGACGCCAGGGCCGGCGTCAGCGTGAAGGCCAGAAAAATGGCGATGAATGCTCGCAAGGATGCTCTCCCCTTGACTAAATCCAGCCGTGGAGAGTACCGCGTTTGTGTCAATGCTGCATAGGCCAAAAGTCACCCCGGCCCGGGTCTGTCAGCGAGGGCAGCGGTAGATCAGAAATCTGCGCTGACCATCGCGAACCGGTCCATCAGCCACGAGCGTGTTGCCGCCCAGCTCTGCCGCGCTGTTGCGAGCCAGGGTTTCGAGCTCTTCTTCAACGCGGCCAGGGCGTCGCTGCACCGCAGCCACCCGGTCACGAACCGAGGTCGTGGTCTGGCCGATTCGTTCGCACTGTCCAACCTGGGTTGCGGTGCGAACCACAACATCATCCGCCCCTGCTTCCGGCTTGACCCAGGTACAGCCGCTCAGGCCAAGCCCAAGCGCCAGCGGCACACCCACAGCAAGGAGAACAATACGCATAAAGATTTTCCTCAGGCCAGGCAAATTGCAGCGCTCATTGGACAGCCAACGCCAGCAAGGTTCCATTATCCTGATTCCCACCTACGAACAAAACTGCAGCCTGGCCCAGCGCAGGTGCCGTTTGTCGCAGGCAAGAAGTGCTGCTCACCTGCTTGCCCGGAAACCGTCAAGCGCGTGAAGTCACGAGGCCAGGATCTTTCTCCTGACCGGCAGACTGATCCAGACTCCCGCCACCATCGCCAGCGCAAACAGCCAGCCGGATACTGCCAGGGCGGAGATGCCTGACAGCAGGGTGCCGACACTGCATCCTAAGGCAATCATCGAGCCGAAGCCGAGCAGCACGCCGCCCAGTGACGCGGAAACCAGGGTGCGCAGCGGCTTCCTTTCCAAACGGAACTGTTGGGCAAGCAGTGCTGCGGCCAAGGCGGCGGCAATCATGGCGAGGACGAAGATCCCGTTGTTGCCAATGCGTTGTGCGGTTTCGCTGACGATGCAGCCGGCAAGGCGATCCAGCCCTTCCAGTCGCTCGGGGACGAGTCCTAAAGCGGTGCCGAGATCTCGCGAATGGCGGCTGAGTTCGGCGGTGACGCCCAAAGGATCGGCACGCAGGTACATCGCCGTGCCAATGAGCCCAACGCTCAAGCCGCCAACCCAGCTTGGCCAGCGTTCCACCATGACTCGGCGCCAGAGTCCCGCCAGGCTGTTGTCCGCCGAGACCAGACTTGCGGCTGATGGCCGAACTCGGGACAGCAGCCAGACGCCCAGCACGCCTAGAACCATCAGCTGCAGTGCGCCGGCGCCGGCGTAACCCAGACTGGCCGGCAACCAGATGGCCTCGGCATCGGCCAGGGTCGGCGACCAGAGGCGGTTCCAGACGGCAAATCCGAGCATGAAGCCGGCCACCGCCCCGGCCAGGGCAAACAGCGAGGCCCATGAACCTTCACCCAGCCGATACAGGTGGGCCGACAAGCAGGAGCCGGACAGGCTCATGCCGATCCCAAAGCACAGCCCGCCGAGCACCACTACCCAGCTCACCGGGCCGATATGGGCCCGCGGTGGCAGAAAGCCGGCGGTTGGATCGGGTACCCAGGCGCCGAACAGAATCAGGTAGCCCAGCGTGCCGACGATCAGCGCGGCAATGATGCCAAGCACGCCGCTGGCATCGCCTTCTTCCATCCATTCGCGCAGGATGCAGAAGAAACAGAAGCGGGAGCGCTGCAACACAAAGCCGAAGGCCGCACCGCAGATCAACACGAACGAGGTCTGTCGGCCAAGGGATTCGTGCAGCTGGAAGCCCATCCAGATCAGGGTCGCGAGTATGGCCAGAGCGAGCAGATGGCGAAGCAGGAGCATGGGTCAGGGCGGGAAAAGGGGAGCAGGGAAACAGGGGAGCAGCGGAACAGGAAACGGGGAGGCGGTTGGGCCGCCTCCCCTGAAGGCTCAAATGCTCAGGTGCCGGTCCAGATGCGCCCGGCCGGGTTGGTGATCGGCACGCCGACGGCGTTGCCGTATTCGGTCCATGAGCCGTCGTAGTTGCGAACCTCGTAGCCGAGCAGGTGCTTGAGCAGGAACCAGGTGTGACTGGAGCGCTCACCGATGCGGCAGTAGGTGATGATGGGGCGAGAGCCGTCGACGCCAGCTTCGGCGTACAACGCGCGCAACTCTTCGACGGAGCGGAAGCTGCCGTCATGCTCGTTGACCGCCTTGTGCCAGGGAACATTCACCGCGCCGGGAATGTGCCCTGCACGGACGGCAAGTTCCTGCACGCCGGCCGGGGCGATCACTCTGCCGTTGAACTCGTCGGCCGAGCGAATATCGATCAGGTCCGCTTCCCTGGTCCCTTCCACCACCGCCAGCACGTCGGCAAGGCGGGCTCGCAGCTCGGGACGGGGCTGAGTGATCTGGTACTCGGTCCGACGATGGCTGACCGGAACAGTGGATAGCGGGCGGCGCTCCAGCTCCCATTTCTTGCGGCCGCCGTCGAGCAGGCTGACTCGATCATGACCGAACTGGTTGAAAACCCAGGCGCCCCAGGCGGCAAACCAGTTGTTGTTGTCGCCGTAGAGCACGACCCGAGTATCGGCGGTGACGCCGGCTTCGGACAGCAGCTGAGCGAAGCGCTCCGGCGCTACCAGGTCGCGGCGAACCGTGTCGACAAGGTCGGTATGCCAGCGAAGGTTGACCGCGCCGGGGATATGTCCCTGTTCGAAAATGCCCGGGTTCACGCTGACCTCGACGACGCGAACGTTCGGATTGTTCAAATTGGCTGCCAGCCATTCGGTGTTGACCAGTGGCTGGTCCGCGATGACCAAAGTGAAAGGCAGCAAGGCCGCCAGCAGAATCAGGATTTTTGACTTCATTTCGCAAAAGCTCGTGTTCAGGAGTGATGGGCAAAGCCTAGGGGCTATCTTGGCCTGAAACAAAGAACGCTTGCGAATAACGATATGCCGCGACTCGACGATATGCCTGCGCTTGAGCGCCTAGACTGCAGGTTCTGGACAAACTGATATTTCTCCCGCCATGACTACTCGAGTTGATTTCCTCGACGCCGTTGGCCGAACGCCGCTGATCCGATTGCGCCACGCCTCGGAACTGACCGGCTGCGAGATCTACGGCAAGTGCGAGTTCATGAATCCCGGCGGTTCTGTAAAGGACCGAGCGGCGAAGTACATGCTCCTTGATGCCCTTGAAGCGGGTCTCATCGAGCCCGGCGGCGTCGTCGTCGAAGGCACGGCGGGCAACACCGGCATTGGTCTGACCCTGGCCGGCAACGCGTTGGGTCTGAAGACCATCATCGTCATGCCCGAGACCCAGTCCGAGGAAAAGAAATCAGCGCTGCGCGGCATGGGTGCGGATTTGCGAACCTTTCCCGCCGTTCCTTACAGGAATCCCGATAACTACGTTCACCAGGCCAGACGACTGGCGGAGTCCCTGAGCGACGATCACGGCGTTTTCTACGCCAACCAGTGGGACAATCTGTCCAATCGCGAAGGCCACATGCGCTCGACTGCGCCGGAGATCTGGGAACAGCTGGCTGGTCGAATTGATGGCTTCAGCTGCGCGGTGGGCACGGGCGGAACGCTGGCCGGGGTATCGCTTTGGTTGAAGCAAAAGCGCAGCGATATCGTCATTGCCGCTGCCGACCCCGACGGCGCCGGCATCTACAGCTGGATCAAGCACGGTGAAATGCGTTCTTCTGGCAGTTCGATCACCGAAGGTATCGGTCAAAACCGGGTGACCGGCAATCTCGAGGGCGCAAAAATTGATGACGCATTCAATATCCCGGATCGCGAGCTGGTGCCCGTGCTGTGGGACTTGATCGGCAGAGAGGGCCTGTATCTGGGCGCATCCAGCGGCATCAACGTGGCCGGGGCCATCCGGCTGGCTCGCCAAATGGGGCCGGGACACCGCATCGTCACCATTCTTTGCGACTCGGCCAGTCGCTACGAATCGCGCCTTTTCAACCCGGATTTTCTGCGCGAGCGCGACCTGCCCCTGCCGCCCTGGCTGTCGACCGTTTAGAGAGCGCCGGTCTCATCCATGCCGGGTTGGGCGAAGTAGTAGCCCTGAAACAGCTTGATCCCGGCATTTTGCAGCCAGCGAAATTCCTCGGCGCTTTCCACGCCGGCGGCCATCATTTCAATACCTCGGTCGGCGCACAGGGCGAGGGTGCCGCGAACAATCGCCTGGGCCTGGCGAGAGCGGTGGATACCATGCACCAGGTGATGGTCAAGCTTCAGAAGGCTGGGCTCGAGGTAGGCAATGGGCTTGAGGTCGGCATTGCGGCGGCCAAAGTTGTCCGCCAGTACATGGAAACCGGCGTTGCGAATCGCCTTGCGAATCTCGGCCAGGTGGCTGTTCTGAGCCACCATGTTGAGATTGCCAAGTTCGAGTACGATCTGGTCGGGGCGTATGCTGTGCTGGCTGGCCATGTGCAGACAGACGTCGATCACCTCACCGATGTTGTTCAGCTTGACGTCACTGCAGTTGAGATGAAGCATGCCTTCGACGCCGAAGCGGGCCGCAGCCTCGATCGCCCGGATGCGGCAGGCCTGGTCGAAATCGAAGCGCTGGTCGTGGCTGATCCGACTGATGACTGTGGCTGCCGGCTCACCATCGATGCCTCGCACCAGGGCTTCGAAGCCGACAACTTCCTGTGCGCTGGCGTCGATGATGGTCTGGAAGGCGAAGTTGATGTCGCTGCCTACCAGGCGCTCACAGGCCTCGATTCGGGCTGCAACGGCATCGCGCCCCTGTACCTTGCGAACTTCATTCATTCAATGTCCCCTGCGTGAACGACTGCCAGACGGCTGACCATCCTTCATGGTACCCCGAGCGAGGATCAAGGCCAAGCCGCAGCCTCAAGGTTGGTCAACCCTGCTCCGCGCTCCCGGTCTGTCCGACCTTTCTCAGGCACCAGCGTTGATAGCCCATCCAGCCGCATAGCGCAGCCAGCGCCGGTACCAATACCCACTGGTGCTGCTCACCGAAGCGCTGGATGGCCACCATGATCATGACGCAGCCCAGGCCGCAGCCCACGGATACCATGACTGGATGCTGCTTGCCGGGCTGCTGCGGACGCAGCGCTTGCCCAGCCAGGAATGCCAGCGGCACGGCAGCTGCCAGCAGCAGACCCAGGCCCAGCATAAGCGGGTAATCCGCCGTGATCAGCCAGATAGCCAGGCCGGAGATGGCGATCAACAGGATCGCCAGGGCGACATTGGCGACGCGAGACGTTTCAGCCATCGGTGGCGCGACGACGGAACCAGACCGCTCCCCACAGTAACACCAGGGCAATCGCTACACCGACCCAGGTTTCCAGTTTGGCGAGATGGCCCAGGGTTGTCGAGAAACTCATGAACAACTCATCGCTGAACTCGATTGAGTCGAAGCCGCCATCGAACTG
Organism: Wenzhouxiangellaceae bacterium; assembly: GCA_007695005.1. Classification (GTDB taxonomy): domain Bacteria; phylum Pseudomonadota; class Gammaproteobacteria; order Xanthomonadales; family Wenzhouxiangellaceae; genus Wenzhouxiangella. The sequence goes on from REEQ01000042.1 coordinate 66,711, forward strand.
GACATTGGCGCTCATTGGCAGAGTGCCGCTGCCCAGGCGCTTGAGCATGATCAGGCCGATATTGAACTCCGGCAGGCCAAAGCGAGTGATCAGGGTCCAGGCGTGCTGGGTCAGGGCCAGTCCGGCCGGAATGGCGATGGCGATCAGCAGCGGTAGCCGCGGTGCCCAGGATGAGCAGAACAGCAGCCAGGCATAGACGGGCAGCAGCCAGACCGCTTGCACCACCAGACCGAGCAGCATCACCGACCACAGCCGCGGCAGCGTCGCCGGTGCCCAGATCGTGGTCCAGGGGTTGACGCCGGCGACCAGAGAATAACCTGTCGCGATAAGCAGCAGGACCAGATGGGTGAGGACAATCGCCAGAAAGAACAGGGCGGGCACCAGCAGGCAGGCGGCGGCAAGCTTCGAGGCCACGGTCATGCAGTCCGATACTGGCAGGGACTTCCAGAACAGAATCGATCGATCCTTGCGATCATCGAACAGACTGCCGGCAAGGTAGAACAGGATGATCAGCAGCATCAGCTGGAAAAAGATCGCCGATATCCAGAACAGCATGCCTGAGACGATCAGTCGCCGTTGCTGGTCGGGCTGTTCGGCCAGCATTTTCAGCATGTCGCTGGTATAGGCCATCTCGGCGTCAAAGCGCCCGCCCAGTATCAGAGAGAAAACAACAAAGGCCAGAATCAGCAGGGCGATACCCAGCGGCGTCCACATGAACGCTACCGGACTCTCCCAGAGTTCGCGGCGCAACAAGGTCGAGATCGTGGTCAGGGAGCGCCGGGTCATGCTGCACGCTCCTGCCCGCTTTGGGCTTCATTCCCCATCAGGGCCACAAATAGATCGGCCACGCTGGGTTTGTGCAGCTCACCCAGCGCTTCCACTCGCTCATCGTCAGGACGATCAAACAGGAAGATATGGCGGCCAAACAGGACACGTTCATGCAGTGGACCCAGGCGCCGGGCCTCTTCGGCCTGGTCTGCGCGCACCATCAGCTCGACATAACGCTCGTGAACTTCATCCATGCTGCTATTGAGGATCAGCTGGCCATCGCGAATGAAAATCAGGTCGGTCAGGATGTGCTCGACCTCTTCGACCTGGTGGGTGGTGATCAGGATGGTGCGTTCCTCGTCAAAGTATTCGTTGAGCAGGCTGGAGTAGAACTGCTTGCGAAACAGGATGTCCAGACCCAGGGTCGGTTCATCGAGGACCAGCAGACGGGCATCGATGGCCATGACCAGTGCCAGGTGCAGTTGAACGACCATGCCCTTGGACAGGGCGCGGATGCGGCTGTCCAGGCGCACCTTGCTGTTTTTCAAAAAGTGCATGCAGCGCTCGCGCGAAAAGCGCGGATGCAGTCGCTCGGTCAGATCAATGATCCGGCCAACCCGCGCCCAGCGCGGCAGCACGGCCACATCAGCGATGAAGCAGACCTGCTCCATCAGGCGATCGCGCTGACGGGCCGGGTCCAGGCCGAGCACCGACAACTCACCCTCGTAGCTGCTGAGGCCCAGAATGGCTTTCAATGCCGTGGTCTTGCCTGCTCCATTGGGGCCGATCAGGCCAACGATCCGGCCTGCCGGAATGTCGAGATCGATGCCGTCCAGGGCGCGAGTGCGGCCAAAGTGGCGGCGCAGGTTGCGGGCCTTGATGGTCGGATTCATGATGCTGTTTTCCTTTTGACAGGGTCGGTCTGGCGCAGGTCGTCCAGGGTCAGTCCAAGTTGCTGCAGGCGACTGGCCAGGCGGGGCCACTCTTCAGTGAGAAAACGCTCGCGCTCGCTGGTCAGCAAGCGAACGCGGGCACCCTCGCGCACGAACATGCCCACGCCGCGGCGCTTTTCCACCAGATCGTCATCTACCAAAGACTGGTAAGCCTTGGAAACCGTCAACGGGTTGATCTGGAAATCCACGGCGACCTGTCGGACCGAGGGCAGGGGCTGTCCTTCGGCCAGCGTGCCATCGAGGATGGCAGCCACGGTTTTTTCCCGCAGCTGCCAGTAGATGGGCTGGTTATCGTCCCAGTTCGCGCTCATCGACCCCCCTTGTCGTGGAGCGGCAGCAGGGTGAACAGCCAACGCATGGAGCTGCCTTCAGAAGGCTGGTTGATGCTCTGACGAGCAGATTCGCTGCCTGCCTTGCGTTCGCCAAGGCGGTTGCCCGCCTGATCTGCTGGTTGGTCCTCGCTGCGACTGGCGATGATTTCCACCGCGGAAGTGTCGGTCGCATTGGCGTGAAGCGCCGGCTCTTCCTGCCTGAAATCGGAGGCGAAGGCCAGGACCAGGCAGACTGCGGCCGCAACGGCAGCCAGTCCGTGCGGAATTTCCAGGGTCTTGCGCTTGGCGACTGGCAACATGGCTGCTCTCCTGTGTGCGGTGACGTATCGTGTTGGTGTACTAGTCTAGTAAAACACCACGACGGAGTCAAGTTTTTTTTCAATCGGGCGGTATCGGGAAAGGGGACGGGCTTTGTCAGCCGTCAAGGCGTTCTGTTAAACTGCTCGGCTTGAACCACCACAGGGGGAGGTGGTCGTAAAGCGGGAGTGCGCGTCTTCGCGCCATCCCAACTATTTCCAAGGAGTTTTTTTCACCATGCAAATCAAGCAAGTCATCGGCACCGGTCTGGTCGCCGCAGCGTTTTCCGTTTCCGCCCTGGCCAATGATCTGCAGTCCATGGAAGATCGTGTGAGCTACATGATCGGCATGGATATTGGCCAGTCGCTGGGTGAGCAGGACATGGACCTCAATATCGAGGTGCTGATCGATGCCCTGCGGGCCAGCTTCAAGGGCGAGGAATTGCTCATGACCGACGAAGAGGCGCTGGCTGTGCGCAACGAATTCATGCAGGCCCGACAGGCTGAAATGGAGCAGCAGCGTGACCGTGATGCGCGCCGCAACCTGGAGGAAGGGCAGGCGTTTCTGGCCCAGAACCGCGAACGTGCCGACGTCGTCGAGACGGAGTCTGGACTTCAGTATCGTGTCATCGAAGCCGGTGATGGCCGCAGCCCTGGACCCAGCGACGTCGTTACCGTTCATTACCGTGGCACCCTGTTGAACGGCACCCAGTTCGACAGCTCTTTCGATCGTGGCGAGCCGGCCACCTTTGCGCTCAACCAGGTCATCCCCGGCTGGACCGAGGGCGTGCAGCTGATGCAGGAAGGCGCCCGCTTCGAGTTCTTCATCCCGGCCGAGCTGGCCTACGGTGAGATGGGCCGTCCGGGCCCGATCGGTCCCAACTCGACCTTGATCTTTGAAGTCGAGCTGATCGAAGTTCAAGGCGATTGAATCAATCAGGGCTGATCGTGATGGGCTCACTGCAGGATGCCCTGCTCAAGGCAGGGTTGGCTGACGAACAGCAGATCGAGAAGGCGCGCAGCAAGCCTGCGCGTCCGGCTCCCAGTAAAAAGACCACTGCAAAGCCGTCTGGCAAGCGCAAGCCCAGGCCCAGGTCTGGCAGCGGGCCGGCACGGCAGACGAAGCCCAGCGCAGAGTCCGATCTGGCCAGGGCCTACAAGGCCCGCCAACGGGCCGAGGCGCAGGAGAAGGAAGCCGAGAAGCAGCGCCGGGTAAAGGCCCAGGAAGAGCGTCGCCAGCGCAACCTGCAGCTGGATGCGCTGATCAACGGCAATACGCTCAATCGCAAGGACGCCGAGCTGCCGCGTTATTTCGAGCACCTGGGCCGGATTCGGCGGGTATTGTGCACGGCCGAGCAGCGCGATCAGCTCAATCGTGGTGAAATCGGCGTGGTCAACCTGCGCGGCTCATATCTGCTGGTCAGCCTGGAAACGCTGGCTGCCTACAAGGAAATCGCACCCGACCTGGTGCCGCAGCTGGAAGGCAAGGACGAGCCCGAAGACGACGGCAGCCACTATCCACCGGTGCCGGATGATTTGATCTGGTGAGCGCTTTGCGCTCACTGGCACAAGGGGAACGGGAAAAGGGCTTGAAACTTGTGACTTTTCTGCCTGCATACTTTCCCCGTCCACCTTTTCCCTGTCCCCGCCTGCCTCAGTAGGCGAGATTCGGCCTCAAGAACTTCTCCGCCTGCTCCGGGCTCACACCTTTCCGCTTCGCATAATCCTCGACCTGGTCGCGGTCGAGCTTGCCGACGACAAAGTATTTTGATTGCGGGTGGGCGAAGTAGTAGCCGCTGACGGCGGCGGTCGGCAGCATGGCGAAGCTTTCGGTCAATTGCATGCCGGCGTTGCCCGGCGCGTCCAGCAGATCAAAGATCTTGGTCTTTTCGCTGTGGTCGGGGCAGGCCGGGTAGCCGGGGGCGGGACGGATGCCGCGGTATTGCTCATTGATCAGCGCTTCGTTGTCGAGCTGTTCATCCGTGACATAGCCCCATAGTTCGGTTCTGACCTTGTGGTGCAGGGCCTCGGCCAGGGCTTCGGCCAGTCGGTCGGCCAGGGCCTTGAGCATGATGTCAGCGTAGTCGTCGTTGTCGGGCAATCTTTTCTGCGCTTCCTCGATCCCCAGGCCGGCCGTGACGGCGAACAGTCCTGCCCAGTCGGCTATGCCGCTGTCGGCGGGAGCGACGAAATCGGCCAGGCACAGGTTGGGTCCATCCTTGTCGGCCTGCTGGCGCAGGCATACCAGCCGTTCCCGCACTTGCTGGCGTGATTCGTCGGTGTAGAGCAGCACATCATCGCCGTCGCTGTTGGCTGGCAGCAAGGCGCAAACGGCGCGTGCGGTCAGCCAGCGCTCCCTGACGATGCGCTCAAGCATTGCCCGGGCATCCTCGAACAGGCTGGTCGCGGCCTCGCCTACGACCTCGTCTTCAAGAATGTCGGGAAAGCGCCCGGCCAGTTCCCAGGTTCGAAAGAACGGCGTCCAGTCGATGTAATCAACCAGCTCGTCCAGCGGCCAGGATTCGATCACGTGCAGGCCTGGCCGTGCCGGGGCTTGCGGCGGTCTGGCGGCGAAGTCCAGTTCCAGTCGCCGGGCGCGGGACTGGTCCAGGCTGGCCAGCGGCTTGCGGGTCTTGCGCTGGGCCTGGCGTTCGCGGAACTGCTGGTATTCTTCGCGTATCCCGGATGCGTAGTCCTTGCGGTGGGTTTTGCTGGCCAGCTTGCGGGCCACGTCCACCGATCTGGACGCGTCCTTGACCCAGACCACGCCATGCGGGTAGCAGGGGTCGATCTTCAGGGCGGTGTGGGCGCGTGAGGTGGTCGCCCCGCCGATCATCAGCGGCAGGTCGAATTGTTCGCTGTTCATCGCCTCGGCGACGCTGACCATTTCGTCCAGAGAAGGGGTGATCAGGCCGGACAGACCGATCACGTCGACCTCGTGCTTGCGTGCCTCGGCCAGGATTTTCTCGGTCGGCACCATCACGCCCAGGTCGACGATATCGAAGCCGTTGCAGGCCAGGACCACGCCGACGATGTTCTTGCCAATATCGTGGACATCGCCCTTGACCGTGGCCATCAGGATCTTGCCCTTCTTCTCGCCAACCTTCTTTTCCTTTTCCAGGTAGGGCACAAGGTGGGCAACGGCCTTTTTCATTACCCGGGCCGACTTGACCACCTGGGGAAGAAACATGCGGCCATCGCCGAACAGGTCGCCAACGTAGTTCATCCCGTCCATCAACGGGCCTTCGATAACCTCCAGCGAGCTGGCGTGCTGCTGGCGCGCTTCTTCGGTGTCTTCGACAATGAATTTGTCGATGCCCTTGACCAGCGAGTATTTCAGGCGCTCGGCGACCGGCTTGTCGCGCCAGGCCTCATCCTTTTCCTGCTGCTTGCCTTCGCCCTTGTAACGGTCGGCAGCCTCCAGCAAACGTTCGGTAGCATCCGCTCGCCGATTCAGAACCACGTCCTCGACCAGCTCGCGCAGCTCGGGGTCGATGTCGTCATAGACTTCGAGCTGACCGGCATTGACGATGCCCATGTCCATGCCGGCCTTGGTGGCGTGGTACAGGAACACCGAGTGCATCGCTTCTCTGACCACATTGTTGCCGCGAAACGAGAACGACATGTTCGAGACACCGCCTGAAACATGGCTGTATGGGAAGCGCTTTTTCAGCGCGCGGGTGGCATTGATGAACTCCATGGAGTAGTTGTTGTGCTCCTCCATGCCGGTTGCGACCGGAAAGATGTTGGGGTCGAAGATGATGTCTTCGGGCGGAAAGCCGGCTTCCTCGGTCAGCAGGCGGTAGGCCCGGGACAGGCATTCGACCATGCGTTCGGCATCGTCTGCCTGGCCTTTTTCGTCAAAGGCCATCACGACCACGGCGGCACCATAGCGGCGTACCCGCCGGGCCTGGTCGAGGAACGCTTCCTCGCCTTCCTTCAGGCTGATCGAGTTGACCACGCCCTTGCCCTGCAGGCAGCGCAGGCCGGCCTCGATGACGTTGAACTTGCTGGAGTCCACCATCACCGGCACCCGGGCAATGTCGGGTTCGGCGGCAATCAGGTTGAGGAAGGTGACCATGGCCGCTTCTGAATCGAGCAGGCCTTCGTCCATGTTGATGTCGATGATCTGGGCGCCGTTTTCGACCTGCTGCAGGGCGATTTCGATGGCCTCATCGTAGTTGCCGTCCAGGATCAGGCGCTTGAAACGTGCCGAGCCGGTGACATTGGTGCGTTCGCCGACGTTGACGAAACCCAGCTCTGGTGTAATCACCAGCGGTTCCAGCCCGCTCAGGCGCGTGTAAGGCCGCCTCGGCCGGGGTTGCTCATTGCCCTTTGCAATGTCGTTCATGCGGCCTCCCGCTGGGGCAGGGCGCGCGGCGCGTGTCCGGCCACGGCCTTGATGATGGCTTGCAGATGGTCGGGCGTGGTGCCGCAGCAGCCGCCGATGATGTTGATCAGGCCTTCGGCAGCAAAGCTCTTGATCACCGCTGCCATTTGCTCAGGCGTTTCGTCGTACTCCCCGAACTCATTCGGCAGCCCGGCGTTGGGGTGGGCGCTGACCAGGCAGTCGGCAACGCGGGCCAGGGCGCGGACGTGGGGCTTGAGCTGATCGGCTCCCAGCGCGCAGTTGAAGCCGACGGCATTGGGCTGGGCATGGTCGACCGAATAGTAGAAGGCTTCCGGCGTCTGGCCGGACAGGGTGCGGCCGCTGGCATCGGTAATCGTGCCGGAAATCAGCAGCGGCCAGCGCGCCTGGCGGGTTTCGAACTCGTCTTGCACGGCAAAAATGGCGGCCTTGGCGTTCAGGGTGTCGAAAATGGTTTCGATCATCAGCACATCGGCACCGCCGTCGAGCAGGCCGCGAACGGCTTCGCGATAGGTCTCGACCAGATCGCTGAAGGTGACGGCGCGGTAGCCGGGGTTGGAAACATCCGGCGAGATCGAGGCGGTGCGATTGGTCGGTCCGACCACGCCGACCACGAAGCGCGGCTGCTCAGGCGTGGCCTGGCTGTATTCATCGCAGGCCTCGCGCGCCAGCCGGGCAGCCGCCAGGTTGATCTCCTCGGCCAGGTCTTCAAGGGCATAGTCGGCCTGGCTGATCCGGTTGGCATTGAAGGTATTGGTTTCAACAAAATCGCAGCCGACTTCGAGAAACTGGCGATGGATGTCCTTGATCAGCTCCGGTCGGGTCAGCGACAGCAGGTCATTGTTGCCCTTCAGGTCATCAGTATGGTCGGCGAAGCGTTCGCCGCGGTAGTCGCTTTCACCCAGTTTGAAGGTCTGGATCATGGTGCCCATGGCGCCGTCAAGCACCAGGATGCGCCGGGCGAGCTGTTGCTCGAGTGCGGTGACGCGTTCGGGGTCGTGCCAGGGTAGATGGGTCATTGCGATTGGGCCAGCAGGGTGATGATGCGGAAGTTGGGTGTCTTGCGTTCAATCGAGGTGTTTTCACAAAAGCGGATGCTCAATCCTGCGCTTTCGACCAGTGATTTAAGCTGCTTGAGCGTAAAGCCATTGTTGACATGACCATAAGTCCTGACTTCCTGGGTGTATCGGTGCCGGACCAGGGTGGCGGCCAGCAGCTGCCCGCGAGGCTTGAGTACCCGAGCGCACTCGGCCAGCACCTGGGCCGGTGCTTCGCTGTAGGTCAGGGCATGCAGCAGCAAGACGGTATCGAAGCTGCCATCCTCAAAGGGCAGCGCGTGCATGTCGCCCTGGTGAAAATGCACGTGTTCCAGCGCCGCTACCCGGTCGCTGCCTGCCCGGACGACCTTGGGTGAGAGGTCGAGGCAGTCTATTCGCTCGCTACGTCCGGCCAGCAGCTCGGCAATGACGCCGTCGCCCGAAGCGATATCCAGCACCCGGCCCAGCGTCAGCAGTTGCACCAGCGCTCGGGTCGTGGCCTCCCAGGTGCGTCCTGGTGAATAGTGGCGCTCCATGTCGCCGGCGACAATGTCCGGCCAGCTGTCGCCGTCCTTGCGCAGGGCCAGGACCTCGGCCAGGTGCTCGCGATCGGATTCGATCAGGGCATCATCCAGTTTTTCCTTCAGCAGACGCCACAGCGCCAGCAGTGGCTCCTGACTGGTGCCCTCCCGAATCCGATAGAACACCGATACGCCGTCTCGCCGATCCACCACCAGATCAGCTTCGCGCAGACGGGCCAGGTGGGTGGAAACCCGCGGTTGGGCAAGGCGGGTAATCCGCGCCAGCTCGGCCACGGTCAGCTCTTCGCTTTCCAGCAGCGACAGCAGCCGCAGCCGGGTCGAGTCGCCCAGCAGGCTGCAGTGCCGGTTGATCAGGTCGAGGTTGATGGATTTATCCTTTTATCGCGATCAAGAGATACATCGCCTAGACTAGCCTGTTAGAGAGCCTGGTTCAAGCCCCGCGCGCCGGTGCAATCCGGGCACGGCCATGCTAACCTGCCGTTCTGGCGAGACCGCCGGGGTTGACAGCAAGGAGGGAACAGCATCAATGGCGAAAGACGCCACCTCGAAACCCGACAGTGTGCTGCGTGCCCTGCCTGATGAATGCTTGCCCGAGTTTCTCGACGCAGCCTTTGACAGTCTGCCTGGCATCTTCTATCTGATCGACCAACAGGGTCGATTCCGGTTCTGGAATGGCAATATGGAGACCGTCACCGGCTACTCCGCCGAAGAGCTGGCCGGCATGGATGTCATGAACCTGTTTGAACCAGTCATGCAAGAGCGTCTGAGCAAGGCGCTGCAGCAAGCCTTTCAGACCGGCCGGGCCGTGTTGGAGGGGGATCTCCTTACTCGCTACGGAACGACCGGTCCGTATAGCTACTACGGCCGCCTGGTTACTCTGGCTGGGAAGCCTTTCCTGGCCGGCATGGGTCTTGACGTCAGCCGACTCAAACAGGCCCAGGAAGCCGAGGCGGCGCGGGCTCAGCAGCTCAAGCATCTGGCTGGCCACGTACCGGGCGTGATCTACCAGCTTCGTCACGATCCGGGCAGCGACCGCATGAGCATGCCCTATGCCAGTGCCAAGCTGTACGAAGTCTTCGGAGTTCGACATGATGAGGTTGCAGAGGATGCCGGGCCGCTGTTCGCACGCATCTTTGCCGAAGACAGTGAACGAGTGATGCGTGCTGTCGAGGTCAGTGCCCGCAATCTGAGCACCTTTCGCCAGCAATTCCGGTTGTGTCCGGCGGGCGGCAGTGCCGAGCATGCCGAGTGGGTCGAAGTCGAGTCCACGCCCGAGCGTCTGGCTGATGGGGCGACCGTTTGGCATGGTTTCGCGCGACTGGTTACCGAGCGCCGGCGCATGGAAGAAGAGCTGGCGCGGCTGGCCTACCATGATGTGCTGACCGGCATGCCCAACCGTACCCAGCTGCAACTGCTGCTGGAGGAACGCATTGCCGACGCCAGCGTACTGGGCAATGGTCTGGCCGTCCTGCATCTGGACCTGGACAACTTCAAGGACATCAACGATGTCTGGGGACACTCCACCGGGGACCGATTGCTTCTGGAGCTGGCCGATCGCCTGGGTGCTTGCGTTGGCGACGAGGGGCAGATCGGTCGCATCGGTGGCGACGAGTTTCTGATTCTGGTCGAGGGGCCTGAGCCCTTGAGTCAGTCGGAGCGGCTGGCCAGCGCGCTGTGCTCGGTGCTGGCTACACCTGTTGAGCTGGACCGGCGGGTCGTCAGGGTCACCGGATCAATCGGGGTAAGCCTGTTTCCTGACGATGGTGAAACGGCCGAGGACCTGCTGCGGCATGCCGATGCCGCCTTGTACAAGGCCAAGGCCGATGGCCCTGGCAGCTGGGCGCGCTACACCCCCGAGTTGACCGCGGCGGCGATGGCCCGTCGCTACATGGAGACCGAGCTCAGGGCGGCGATAGAAAGGGAGCAGATTCAGGTGGCGCTGCAGCCCATCGTTGCCCTTGCCAGCGGCGAAGTGGTGGGCTATGAGGCGCTGGCCAGATGGCACCATCGCGACGATGGCTGGATCGACCCGGAAGACTTCATCAGTCTCGCCGAAAGTCGAGGTCTGGTCGCCCCGCTGGGCGAGCAAGTCTATCGCAAGGCCATGCAGCACCTTGCCGGCCTTGATGGCGCACGCCTGAGCATCAATGTGGCTCCTGCGCAACTGCGCCAGCCGGATTTCTGTGACCAGCTCGTTTCCCTGGCCGCCGCCTGCGGCATGTCTCTGGATCGTCTGGAGGTCGAGGTGACCGAGCGTTTCCTGATGGAAGAGTCACACGGCGCACTGAAGCAGATCAGGCGCCTGCGGTCTGCCGGCATTGCCATCGCCATTGACGATTTCGGGACCGGCTATTCGTCGCTGTCTTACTTGCGGAAACTGCCGATTCAGCGCCTGAAGATAGATCAGAGCTTCGTTCGCAGCGTCGGACGTGTCCGCGAGAACGCGGCCATCGTCAAGGCCATCCTTACGCTGGCCCGAGAGTTGGGTCTTACAGTGACCGCCGAGGGTGTTCAGACAGCCGAGGAATCCGCGTTTTTGCAGTCAGCCGGTTGTGATCACGCCCAGGGCTGGTTGTTCGGTCGCGGCATCATCATCGGCCCTTCGGATTGACTGAATGCCTTGGCTGCCGTCGGATCAGGCGGTCGGCTGCTCGTCAGAGGTGACCATCAACGCTTAGCAGCAGCCAGATCAGCAGCTTGCTGATGATTTCCGCCGCGACCAGGGCGCCGATGAAGCTGAATACTGCACGCTGACCGCGCTGATTGGTGACCAGCGCGTAGCCGTGATACATCAGCCAGATCATCCAGACCAGCACGGCCAGCGCCGGCAGAGACAAGACGGTCAGCCACATTGCCTCGAGCAGGTATTCTGCCGGGGCGATGACCTGGCTGGGATCATCCGGAACAGCCTCCAGCAGACTGGCGGTGCGCCGCTCGATCTGCCCGGCAATGCCGGGAATGGAGAGCCACAGCACCCCGATCAGCATCGGCCAACGGGCAAGTGCTTGCGTGCCGAGTAGATCAATGGTTCGAAAGCGAGTGCGGGAGAGCAGGCGCCCCATCAGCAGCATCAGCAGGGCCAGGCTCAGCCAGTTGATGAGCCCCTGCAATAGTAGCTGCCAGACCGGCACTGACGGGCCGAAATGCAGATCCAGTACGCCGTCGGTATGCAGGCCGGCACGCCAGGCCAGCAAAGCGGTAACGGTCATGATCACCAGTCCGGCGGCCAGTGCAGGCACGCCAGCGATGCGCTCGAAAGGCTTCAACAGCCAGGTCTTCACGATTCAGGCTCCTCGCTCATGGTTGCGATGATTTCGTCGAGGCGATTGCGCACGGTCGGATAGCTGACCCCGAGGCGCGTTGCCATGGCTTTCAGGCTGCCCGAAGCCAGTACAAAGTCGTGCACGAAAGCCTGGGCGTCCGGATCCAGGCGGAGCAGCGGCGGCAGTCGATAGTGTCCACTGACCACGGTCTGGCAGCTCAGACAGGTCAGTTCCGTGACGGCCAACTCGCTGCCACAGGCAGGGCAGCTGGAGGGTGTTTTCTTCATTTAATAAACACAAATCTTGATATTATTTATCAGTGCATTAATATTATTGCATAATTAGTCAAGTATTTCCAGGCCTGGTCCAACTTTATTTCCAAGTCTTGATCAAGAATAAGGAGCGAGAACATGAGCAATCGAGTGCTGCTTGTCGCCATCATGATGCTGCTATGGCTGCGGTTGAGTCCGGCGGCCGAACTGCACGACTTGCGTCTGAGCGTGGAAGGAGTGGACCTGCATGCCACCCTGGTAGAGCCGTCGACTGCGGTTACGCTGGTCATTCTTCATACCGGCAGCGGGCCGACCGACCGCAACGGCAACCAGCCCGGTATGGTCAACAACAGCCTGCTGCTGCTTTCTGATGCCCTGGCCGCAGCCAATTTCGCCGTGCTGCGATACGACAAGCGCGGTGTGGGAGAAAGCCAGTCATCCCAGGCCGAGTCAGATCTCAGGCCTTCGCACTATATCGAAGACCTGGCCGCCTGGGTTGAGTGGGCCAGGTCGACAGACCGGTTCCGCGCTGTGGTTTTGCTCGGCCACAGTGAGGGTGCCATGTTTGCGAAGGCAGCGACTGCGTTGGCCAGAGTCGATGCCGTCATTTCCCTGGCCGGATCAGGCCGACCCATGGCTGCCTTGCTGCTGGAGCAGACCGAAGGACGTCGTCCAGGGGATATTGATCGGCAGTTCCGCCACATTCTTGCCGAGCTGGAAGCCGGGCGCATGGTCGACAATGTGCCACCTCTGCTTGCTGCCTTGTTCCGACCGTCGGTCCAGTCCTACCTGATCGATTGGCTGGCGATTGATCCGGCTCAACTGGCCGACCAGATCGATGTGCCGCTGCTGGTGGTCTCCGGCAGCACTGATTTGCAGGTAGCCCGGGCCGACTTTGATGCATTGGCCAGCCATGCCAGTCAATCGGTCTGGATCGAAGGCATGAATCATGTTCTGAAGAAACAGAGTGGTCCACTGGGTGAACAGATGGCCAGTTATTTGAATCCTGACATGCCGCTGCACGAGAAGCTGGCTCCGGTACTTTTGGACTTCTTGCGTGAGGTGGAGAAGGACCGCTGGTAAGCCTGATTCAACCAGATCTCGAATTTATT
>REEQ01000089.1 GCA_007695005.1 Wenzhouxiangellaceae bacterium
TCAGACTCCAGCATGTCGATGATGGCCTGACGAGCTCGCCTGGCCAGCTCGCGAGCGTCCCGCGTGCTCATGCCGGTGGATGCAATGGGTTGGCCGAAGCTCACCCTGATCTGTCCAGGGCGGATATTGAAGCCGCCCGGTGCCATCACCTTGCCAGAACCACTGATCGCTATCGGGACGACATCGACACCGGCAGCGATCGCAACTCGAAAGGCCCCGGTCTTGAACTGTCCGACCGTTGCATCGCGGCTGCGCGTCCCTTCAGGAAAGGCAACCAGACAAGCGCCCTGGCGTACAAGCTGCGCGGCGCGGGCGAGCTGGCCATGGGCGCTGCCAGGTCGGTCACGATCAACGAACACCATTCCCATGGCACGGGTGTACCAACCCAGAAACGGGACCTTTCCCAGCTCTGATTTGAGCATGAAGCGCAGCCCCGTGGGAACCGCCATAAACAACACCGGAATATCCATCATCGATTGATGGTTGGCCACCAGGACGCAAGGCCGATCCCAGTCGATCGCTTCACTGCCGACAAGCTGCAGGCGGGCAGGCGCGCCCCGAACCAGCAACGGCGCCCAGATCCAGGACGCCATCCTCAGCGGCACGCTAGCACTCCCCGTCAGCAGTCGCACAAGCAGTGCTAAAGGAATCCAGCACACCGTCCAAAGCAGGGTGATAACCAGCTGTGCGGCATTCAGCAGCAGCCAGTAGGCTCTCGCCAGCAAGCTCATTCCACTCTCTATGATTCACACTCTCCAGGCGCCAACAGCTTACACGCAGTCGCCACCGCGATGGCTGCGGGCTGGCGAGTTGGCACGGCCGCGCTCAAGACTTTCCTCCTTTGGCAGAGTAGACTGGCGGCTGGGAAGCCTGCCACCAAGATCATCTGAATCGACATGCTGCCGGCAATGATCATCATCGGTGTCCTGATTGGCCTGGCCCTGGCAACCGGAGGCACTGGTCTCGGGCTGTTGGCCAGCGATGCCTGGGCGGGTGCCTTGCTCGGCGGCATCATCGGTGGACTCTGGGGAAAGCTGCTTGAACTCAGCGCCCGTCTCGACGCCATGGAAAAACGACCCGGCGCTGACCCGCCATCGACCCGGTCGGCAGGGCCATCCACAGCAGCGTCCGAGCCCAAACTGGCAGCGACAGCAGCAGGTGCCGAAGCCATCACCCCGGTGGCTGTAAAGACGCCGCCATCTGCAAGCCGTGCAGCGCCGACGCCCACCAACCACCAGCCGCAAGAGCCAGTGCCTGAGCCGGCGTCCGAGACAGCGACAGCCAATACCCAAGCCAGTCCGGCCGCGAACACTGAGGTAAAGGATTGGCCCGCAGAATCGAGATCAGCCGGCTGGTCGGCGCGGCTGCTCGGCGGCAATTTGCCGGTCAAGATTGGGGTGGCGTTTTCCCTGATCGGTATCGCCGCCCTGCTGCGCCACGCGGTCGAGCAGGGCTGGCTCCAGATACCCATCGAAGCTCGCCTTGCCCTGGTCGCGCTGGCCGCGCTGGCCGCGCTGGTATTTGCCTGGCAGCAACGTAATCGGCGCCGGTCGTTTGCCTTGTCATTGCAAGGTGGCGCACTGGGCACCTTGCTGCTGACAGTGTTCGCCGGATTTCGCCTCTACGCGGTCATCCCCGCCCCCTTGAGCTTCGGCCTGAGCGCCTTCCTCATCATCGGCACAGGCGTTCTTGCCGCCTACCAAAATGCATTTTGGCTGGCCTTGTTCGGCATGCTGGCCGGCTTCGCCGCACCGCTGGTTCTGGGCGAGGGAGATGCCGGACCAGGCGGTCTGTTCGCATGGTATGCCCTGCTCAACCTTGGACTGTTCTACCTCGCCTGGGCTCGAAACTGGCCGCTACTCAACCGTCTCGGGTTTGCCTTTACCTTCGTGATTGCCAGCCTTTGGGGCGTTCTGGCCTGGTCGCCTGCCCATCGAGAAACAGCACAGCTCTACCTGCTGCTTTTCTTCCTGCTTTACTTCCTGATTCCGATCTTCGATGCCAGGCGTCACCGCGGCGAGACTGGCATCGACCCGGTACTCGTGTTCGGTCTGCCGCTGCTGGCGCTGCCCTTGCAGGCAGCCATCATCGGCGGTGATCGCGTGGAACTGGCAGTACTGGTGTTCATCGCCGCCCTGCTCTACCTGGCCAGCGCCACCTGGCTGATTCGCGGCCAACACTGTCGAAAGCTGGGCCAGGCTCATGCCGTGCTCGCCATCGCCCTGGCAACGCTGGCCGTGCCGCTGGCCTTTCAGGGCCATACCGTCATCCTGATCTGGGCCCTGCAAGGCGCTGCACTGGTCTGGTATGGCAGCCTGCAATCTTCCAGACTGGCCCGGTTTGCCGGCGTTCTCTTGCAAACCGCAGCCGGTACTTTCTGGCTGCTGCTGCTGGGCTTGTCCAGCCTGGCAAGCAGCTGGCTGGTCACCCGCCCGGACTTCCTCGGCGGCCTGGCGCTGACCGGCGCCGGTCTGCTCAGCGCCCGGGCCTATGAGCGTGCGGGTGCTGATGTCGTGCGGGTGGGTTTTTTCTGTGTCTGGGCGCTGCTGTTCTGGTCGCTTAACGGTGCCCATGAGCTGGTGCGGCTGACCGAAGGCGCCCTGACCGGCGCCAGCCTGGTCGGCCTCTGGGCCCTGACCGCGGGCCTGGCAGCTGCCCTGTATGCCCATAGAAACTGGCCGGTGGCCGGATTCGCGGTCGGTACCAGCATGGTGCTGGCAGCGCTGATGATTCCCGACCAACAACTGCACGGCGCCCCCCTGGCCAACTGGGGAGCGCTTGCCTGGGCTGCAGTGCTGGTGGCGGCCTTGTTTGCAGATCGATGCCTGCGAGATGGGCCGTGGCGCGGCTGGCATGCGCTCGCCGCCCACGCCGCACTGCTTGCTGCCGCATCGACCAGTCTGGTTCATCTCGCCAGCGAGAGCCTGGCTCTGGGCAATGCCTGGGCATGGCTGCTGGGCTCGATGCCGCTGCTGCTGCTGGTTGGCTGGTTGTTGTCGCGCACCGACGCACCACTTTGCCGACACCCCGTGAATGACACGGATCGTGACCTGCTGCTACTGATCGGTCTTCTCAGCATTGTGATCGGCTTGCTGATCAGCCTTGCCGAGTCCGGCGCCAGCGATCCGCTGCCGTGGCTGCCGCTGCTCAATCCGCTGGAACTGACCCAGTGTGTCGCCATACTGGTACTGGTGCTGGCCGCCCGCGCCGGTCGACCGCGGCATCTTGTCCTGCCAGCGGCGGCCATCGCAACGCTGGCCTGGCTGGTGGTCACTGTCATGTCGCTGCGCGCCAGTCACCAGTTGTTCGAGCTGCCCTGGCGGCTGGGACCTCTGCTCGATGACGGCCGCGCCCAGGCGGCACTCAGCATTATCTGGACAATCATGGGCACCCTGGCCTGGGTCCTCGGCTCACGCCGGCAGCAGTATGCCCTGTGGCTGGGTGGCGCCTTGCTGCTGGGACTGGTGCTGATGAAGCTGCTGGTGGTCGATCGCGTCTATCTGTCAACCGTTGCCGGCATCCTGTCCTTCCTGGCTTTCGGACTGCTGTCGATCGGCATCGGTTTTCTTGCCCCTGCCCCCCCGCGGCGCAGTCCTGAACATGAAACAGCGGAGACAGAGCATTGAATCTCCTTCGATTGTTGGCGCTTGCCCTTGCCTGCCTTTGGCCAGCTGCCGTTGCGGCTGCTCCGCAACTGGCCTGGAAATTCGGGATCGAAGACAGACCAGCCGGCAGCGTGCTGCGGCTGGCCATGGATGAAGCCGTGGTCGCCAGTCTTCACCGTGACGATGGTCGCGACTGGCAAATTGTCGATGCCCGGGGGAGCGTGGTTGCTGCGGTGCGCCTGCCCGAAAATGCCCTGGTCGAGACCGTCAGCAAAAGCCAGACATTGACTTTTGAGCAGAGCCTGATCGAGGCCGACGCCGGGGTTTCCCTGCCGCTTGTCCTTGAACTCTCACATGATCAGACCCGCCTGTCGATGCAGGCACCCCGGCGTCCGCTGCCCGACGATCGACTGAAGCTGGTGTTCCAGGCCCTGATTGCCTCGCCCGGGGCCAACGGCGCAGAGCCGCTCGACTCGAGCCAGCTACGCTTCAGCCTGAGAGCAAACCACGACCTGCAGCTTGAATGCTATCTCGGCAATGCCCGCGACCCCGCAGCTGGCACCGCCAGAGTTCATCTGCACCGCCAGGGTGACCAGCGACCGCGCCTGTACCAGGCACGGCATTCCGTCGTCAGCCTGCCCGAAGTCTGGGACCTGGCCTGCTACGGCAGGGACACGCCCTCTGGCCTGAACCTGGAGAGAGTCTCTTTCGAACAGCGTCAGCGCATTGAACACCGGCAAAACAGCACAGTCCGCCCTGATCAGGTCTGGTTTGAACAGGACGAGGGCGAGATCCGATTCGACCTGCCTGGCCCGCTCCCGATTCAGGCGATACAACTGGCCAGCACCGCCCCCGGCGTGTTGAGCCAGGTCCGAATCCAGTCGCGTGCTCAGCCTGAACATGCCTGGCGTGATCGCGCGCAAATGACCCTGAGCACCCTGGATATGGAGAGCGCTCCGGCAGCAGGGTTCAGTCTGGGCAGCATCGTGCGAGACCGACACTGGCGTCTGCTCGCCAGTCCGGGGTTGAGCGACCTGCCTGAGATCAAGCTGGATATGATCGTAGAAGAAATCGTCTTTCTCGCCCAGGGCGAAGGACCCTGGCGCCTGGAAACCGGCAGTCGCCGACCCATGCGACAGACCCTCAGCGATGACCTGCTCGGTGAACTGATCGAGCGTCGTGGCCAGCCGTGGAGCTGGCCACGCCTGAGCGCAGGCCCACGCGAAGTGCATGGCGGCAGCGACATGCTTGTCGAGCCGCCGCAGCCAATCCCCTGGCAGCGCTATCTGCTCTGGGCCTTGCTGGTACTCGGCGCGTTGATCGTCTCCGGCCTGGCGTGGAAGCTGCTGCGCGCCTGAAAGCGCGAACAGCCAGCCGCGCTGTCTCAGGCGATGCCCGTGTACTCCGAAAAAATCCCCATCACCACGTGCCGCCGAACCTCGCTGAAGCCCGCGTCCTGCATGGCCGCCAGTATTGTTTCCGGCGGCACGCAGTTCTCAATGGTATCCCAGTAGTAGCGCATCAGTTCCTGGGCCTCCGGCGAGCGTCTGAACACCCTGGTGATCACCGGCACCACTCCACGCATGTAGCAACGCAGACACCAGAAGCCGAGGCGATTGCGTGGCCGCGTGATCTCCAGCAACAGCAGCTTTCCGCCGGGCTTGAGCAGCCGCCGATATTCCCGGAAAGTCGCCTCCAGATCAGCAACATGGCGCAGGGCATAGCCCATGCTCAGCAGATCGAAGCTGTCTGAATCAAGCGGAATGTCATCACCGGTGGCCTGCACCGTCTCGCAGACACCATTGGCGCGGGCCTGGGCCAGCATGCCGGCACTCGGGTCGACCGCAAGCACGCGACCGCCATCGCCAACCGCATCCTGCGCAATCAGTGCCAACGCTCCCGTGCCGCTGCCGACATCGAGTACGGACATACCCTCTGCAAGCCCGTGCCTGCGCAGCGCCTCGGCCCGGTAATTCCGCCCTGAACCAAAGGACATCATGGCCGTGATCCAGTCGTAGTGGGGGGCGCTGGCGTCAAACATTGCATCCACCCTGGCCTGGCGACTATCGGCATTGGCGTAATAGCCTGACAGCACAGGATGCGGGGGCATGGCGGGTTCAGCCGCCTTTGGTGCAGTTCCCTTCAAGGTCATGGGCTCCCAAACGGACAGACCGTCATCGTAACCGAATCAGTGGCTCGGATAGGCTCGACCGGCCCTAAGTCGCGCGCGCCGGTATACAATCGGGACGAAATTCGATAGCGAGTGATCCCATGCCCTTCCCCAACCCTTTCTACCGCTGGCGGCCGCACCCCTGGCACGGACTGGAAACCGGCCGCGAGCCACCCGAGCGCGTGCGTGCCTACATCGAGATCACCCCCTTCGACACGGTCAAGTACGAGATCGACAAGAAAACCGGATATCTGCTTGTCGACCGCCCCCAGCGCACATCCTCACAACCACCGACCCTGTACGGGTTCATTCCCAGAACCTTTTGCGGCGACCGTGTCGGGGCCCTGTTGCCTGGCGCCAAGCGCGGTGACGGCGACCCGCTTGATATATGCGTGTTCAGCGAACGGCCGATCTCGCGCAGCGAAGTCGTTCTCAACGTGCGCGTGATCGGCGGACTGCAAATGCTTGACCAAGGCGAGGCCGACGACAAGATCGTTGCCGTTCTCGAAAACGACAGCCTGTGGGGAGAAGCCAGCGACATCAGCGACTTGCCGAGTTCACTGACCGAACGTCTGCGCCACTATTTTCTGACCTACAAATTGCTCCCCGGGGAAAAAGCCGAGATCAGCATCGACAACATCTACGGCCGCGAACACGCCTGCAAGGTCGTGGAAGCTTCAATCCTCGACTACCACGACGAGTTCGGCGACTGATCTGAGACAAATACCAGGACCAGGGCTTGACGAAAAACGCCTGCCCCATCATAATTGCGGGCTTGCAATTCCCCGGTAGCTCAGCTGGTTAGAGCGGGTGACTGTTAATCACTAGGTCGTTGGT
>REEQ01000168.1 GCA_007695005.1 Wenzhouxiangellaceae bacterium
GCTGCACACCGTCCAGGGCATGGGCTTCAAGCTCGCCACGCCGGACGACGCCTGAACAACGAATCCGCGTTACTCCTTGGTAACGCGGTTCATTTCAATCAGGCTGATCTTGCCAGCCTTGACCTTGTTGAGCGCGGCCCGGCGCAGGTCGATGACGCCATCGCGCTCGGCCTGACGGGCCAGGTCGAGGGCGCCGCCGCCGGCCAGGATGATTTCTTCCATGGCCTCGGAAATGGGCATGACCTGAAACACACCGGTCCGGCCCTTGTAGCCGCCGGTGCACTGGTCACAGCCCTTGGCGGCGTAAATCCGCAGGCCTTCCTCAATCTCTTCCTCGGTAAAGCCAATACGCGCCAGCGCTTCGTGAGGCACCTCCTCACGCACCTTGCAGCTATGCAGGGTGCGTCCCAGACGCTGGGCCAGCACCAGGTGGACGGTCGAGACGATGTTGTAGGCCGGCACGCCCATGTTGGTCAAGCGGGCGACCGTTGCCGGAGCGTCGTTGGTATGCAGGGTTGATAGCACAAGGTGACCGGTCTGGGCAGCCTTGATCGCGATTTCGGCGGTTTCCAGATCGCGGATTTCCCCGACCATGACGATATCCGGATCCTGGCGCAGGAACGAGCGCAGCGCCGCGGCGAAGGTCAGGCCCTGTTTCGCGTTCTGCTGGACCTGATTGACACCCTTCATGCGGATTTCCACCGGGTCTTCGACGGTGGAAATATTGCGCCCTTCGTCGTTGAGCAGGCCCAGGGCCGTGTACAGGGTGACGGTTTTGCCGGAACCGGTCGGGCCGGTGACCAGCACCATGCCGTAAGGCTTGTTGATGGCAGCCAGGTAGGACTCTTGCTGGGCCGGCTCGAAACCCAGCTTCTCCGGCCCCAGAAAGGCGCCGGAAGAGTCCAGAATACGCAACACGATCTTTTCGCCGAACAGGGTGGGGCAGGTGGAAACTCGAAAGTCAAACGCCTGGCCCTTTGAGATATTCAACTTGATGCGCCCGTCCTGTGGAACGCGGCGCTCGGCGATGTCGAGGCTGGCCATGACCTTGATGCGGGCAGCCAGACGCGGTGCCATCTTCTTGGGCGGCCGGACCTGCGTAACCAGTACGCCGTCAACGCGAAAGCGGACGCGGTATTCTTCTTCGTAGGGTTCGAAGTGAATGTCAGATGCGCCCTTGCGAATGGCATCGACCAGCACCTTGTTGACAAAGCGAACCACCGGCGCATCGTCGGCACCTTCAGCTGCGGCGTCCTGTTTGTCTTCTTCGCTGTCGCCGGCATCGAACTTGAGGTTCTCGAGGTCGTCTTCTTCCTCGGTCAGATCATTGAACGCCTGTGTCGTGTTCGCCATCGCCCGGTCGATGGCGCTGTCGATGGCGTTGTAGGGTGCCAGCACGTTGTCGACGATAAAGCCGGTGGAAAAGGCGATTTCGTCCATGCCGGCCTTGTTGCCCGGGTCGGCAACGGCCACGAAAAGGCGCTTGCCGCGCTTGGCCAGGGGGATGATCAGGTGCTTGCGCAGCAGCTCTTCCTTGACCACATCCAGCGGCGCGTGCTTGAAGTTCATCGCCGCCAGGTCAATCAGCGGCAGGCCGAAGTCCTCGGCGGCCAGGTGAGCGAAGCCGGCCGCATCGACCAGCTTTTCACGTACCAGGTGGCTGGTGAAGGTGCGACCCTTTTCCGCGGCCTTGGCCATGGCGTCCAGGGCCTGCTCCTCCGACATCAGTCCGTGCTCGACCAGCTTGCGTGCCAGGCTGGACAGTCGGATTGAAGGGGTGGATTGTGCGTACACGAACTCTCTCCTGGTGGGCGGCGTTTCAGCTCGTTTCAATGCTACTTGTCGTTTGCCATGATTGCAAAGATTTCAGGCCTTTGCGCCCGACTTCTTCGGTGCATGATGTCTGCTGCTCAATACAACCAGAAGTCAAGGATGCGATCGCCCCAGAGCAGGGCGATCCAGCCGGCAATGGCCAGGTAAGGGCCAAATGCAATCGGAATCTCTCGACCTCGCCGCAGCGCCACCATCAGCGTCAGCCCGGCCACTGCGCCGACGATGGATGCCAGCAAAACGATCAGCGGCAAGGCCTGCCAGCCCAGCCAGGCGCCCAGCGCG
Organism: Wenzhouxiangellaceae bacterium; assembly: GCA_007695005.1. Classification (GTDB taxonomy): domain Bacteria; phylum Pseudomonadota; class Gammaproteobacteria; order Xanthomonadales; family Wenzhouxiangellaceae; genus Wenzhouxiangella. The sequence goes on from REEQ01000168.1 coordinate 2,116, forward strand.
GCAAGCAGCTTGAAGTCACCAAAGCCCATGCCCTCCTTGCCGGTCAGCAGTCGGAACAGATGGAAGATGGTCCAGAGCACGCCGTAGCCGGCAATCGCGCCAATGACAGCGTCTTCCAGGCTGGCAAACAGGCCAAAGCCCAGGTTCAGCGCCAGCCCCAGCCACAGCAGCGGCAGGGTGATCTGGTCGGGCAGCAGGTGGTGGTCGAAGTCAATGCCGGTGGCGGCCACCAGCACCCAGGTCAGCACCAGCGCGGCCAGGCCCTCGGCGGTAACGCCGAAATGCCAGATCACGGCGGCTGTCAGCAGGGCGGTGGCCAGTTCGAACAGCGGATAGCGCCAGGATATGCCAACACCGCAGTGGCGGCAGCGAGCCCGCAACAGCAGCCAGCTCAGAATCGGAATATTGTCGTACCAGGCGATGCTGGTCTTGCACTTCGGGCAATGTGAACTCGGGAACACCAGCCCGGGCGGTGCAGCTTCCTTGTCCTCGATTTCCAGCAGTTCGCGACACTGGCAGCGCCAGTCGTAAAACATCTGCGCCGGCAGGCGCAGGATGACCACGTTCAGAAAGCTGCCCACCACCGCGCCCAGCAGCAGTGCAAAGCCGACCAGCACGGCCGGATGCAAGGCGTTGAGCGTGTCAAGAAACTCCAAAGTCGGCCCCCTTGTCCAGACGCAGGTCTGCTGGCGTGCTCAAAATCCGCACTGCCTGGTCGTGCTTCTTGAGACTGGCGCCTTGCCCAGGCTCACCCGACCACTTCGGCCATGCGGAAGATCGGCAGGTACATGGCGACAACCATGCCCCCGACCAGCACGCCGACAATGACGATGATGATGGGCTCGAGCAGGCTCGACAAGGCATCGACCGTATTGTTGACCTCTTCCTCGTAGACATTGGCGACCTTGATCAGCATCTCGTCCAGGGAGCCGGCCTCCTCACCAATGGCCGTCATCTGGATCAGCATCGGGGGGAACACCCCGGTCTGCTGCATTGCCAGCTGCATCTGGTGGCCGGTGGCGACGTCCTCGCGGACCTTGAGCACGGCATTGGTATAGACGATATTGCCGGTCGCGCCGGCCACGGTCTTGAGTCCATCGACCAGCGGCACACCGGCACCAAAGGTGGTCGCCAGCGTGCTCGAAAAGCGCGCCAGCGCGGATTTTTCCAGGACCGGACCAATGATCGGCAGTTTCAGTGCAATCCGGTCCAGCAGATGGGCAAAGGGCTTGCTGCGCTTCTTGAGCTGAATGATGCCGATCACGCCGGCAATGAACAGCAGTGCCATCCACCAGCCGTGAGTCTGCAGGGAATGGGACAGGCCGACGACAAAGCGGGTGAAGGCCGGCAGGTCGGCACCAAAACCGCGGAACATGTCCTCGAACTGGGGGATGACCACGATCAGCAGCAGCACGGTGACCGCGACGGCCACGGCGATCACGGCGGCTGGATAAAAGAGGGCTTTCTTGATCTTGCCCTTGATCGACTCGATCCGCTCCTTGTAGGAGGCAATCGAGTCCAGCACCTTGTCGAGCACACCAGCCGATTCGCCGGACTCGACCAGGCTGACATAGAGCTCGTCGAAGTAGACCGGGTGCTTGGCCAGCGCCTCGCCCAGGGTGGAGCCGCCTTCAACGTCCTTGCGAATCGTGTCGAGCAGCTTTTTCAGGCGCGGGTTTTCCGTGGCCTGGGAAATGATCAGAAAGGACTGGACCAGCGGGATACCGGAGGTCAGCATGGTGGCCAGCTGGCGCGAGAAAGTGGCGATATCTCGGGCGGTAATGCGCTTGCCGGCCTCGCCGAAACTTTTCGGCTTTTTGCGGACCTTGGTCGGGGTAATGCCCTGCTGGCGCAGCTCGGCCTTGATGATGGTATCGCTGCGCCCGGTCTTTTCGCCTTTCAGCACCTTGCCGCGGCGGTCCTTGCCGGTCCACTGGAAGGTGACAAGCTCGTCCTTGGTAACTGCCATGCTCTAGTCCTGCTCCTGCCTGGTGGCGGCTGCGACTGGCCACCCTGGCCGGCCGATCAGCATCGTCTTGCCTAGGGATTGTCGGTCGCTTTGCGCGAAATTTCAAGCGGATGGCGGGGATAGTTCAGGCCGGGGCTTGCTGTCCAGGGTAATCGGGCGATCACACTGGCCTACTGACAGCCCTCGGGACGATGCCGTGGTGCAACGCCGCCAGCCTCGCAGACCCAGGCATCATCCACGGTGCGCTGCAGGGTAACGGCCTCACCGGCTATCGCGGGGTGTCCAACCAGCGAGCAGCGAATAAAGCCGTCAGGGCCGGGCTGCATGTCAATCGGGTCACAGCGCGGGGTTTGCGCGCTCAGGCCCAGATCATTTACATCAAAGGTGTTGAGGTTACGGGCAATGACCAGCGACTCGAAATTGGACCGTCCGGCGGCAATGTCGGCCAGGCCGGCGGTCACCTGGGAGCGGATGGTGAAGTCCTGATAAATGACGAAGCCCAGCGTCGCCAATACGGCGATGATGGCAACGACAATCATCAGTTCGATCAGGGTAAACCCGCACGCTCGTCGGTGCGCTCCGGGGCTTGAAAAGACACAAGCCCGCCAGGGGCGGGCTTGTGCAACAGCGGAGTTTGAGAGTCTGCTCACGCTGCTCTCACGTCGCAATTAGATGCAACCGTCCGGCGCGTACTGAGCGTCAACCGAGGTGGTGCAGGTCCACTGGCCAGTCGTGTCATCACGGGTGAGGGTTATCGTCTCACCGTCGACACGCGGGTTACCCTGAAGGGTACATGCAATGCTGCCATCAGCCCCAGGCGTAACCGTGAGCGGATCGCAGCGGGTGGTGTCTGCCGCCAGTCCGATCGCGTCATTGTCAATGGTGGCCTGCAGGCCGCGGTTGACCAGCTCTTCAAAAGCGGTCAAGCCACCGCGAATGTCGGACAGACCGGCAGCAGCCTGCGAACGGGCGGTGTAGTTCTGGAAGGCCGGAATGGCGATGGCGGCCAGAATGGCGATGATCGCGACCACGATCATGAGTTCGATCAGGGTGAAACCCTGGGCTTTGCGGATGTTTTTCATGCGACTGCTCCTTGGATAAAGTGGCTTTACAGTTTGCGCCTGGTTCTGACGCGGTCGGGAATCTATCCCTCGGATAGAGTAATGCAATTTCCAGGCCAATTGCTTTGTTGCCTCCCTCAGGGTCAAGCTTCAGTCGCCCGATCAGCGCTCTGGCCGATGCTTTGGAACTGGAGAGGCTGGCTGGATGTGACAAAAATTGTCAGTTCTGACAGATTTTGTCGTTTCTTGTCACCGCTTTTGTCTGTTCCAGGTGCCTGGGTGGGTATGCGCGCCTCTATAGCGTCTGGCTTCGGGGCCGATGATCGGCCCTGCACAGGACTATGCAGCACGAGTCGGGCCAAAAACCCTGACTCTGTGCGCTGTATCACGTAATTTTTCGCCTGTGCTCAGCCGGGTGGCAACCAGCCGATTTCGCGGGCGCTGACCGGGCCAATCACCACCTCTTCCAGGCCATGCGCCTCGCGCGCAAGGCCTGGCTGCAACGGCACTCGGCCAGCCATCAGTTCAGCCTGTCGTTGCGGGTAGCGCTGTTGCTGCAGCGCATTGGCATAGCCTTCGGGGAACAGCGGCAGGCCGCTGACCGGGTTGTAGAGGTCATTGGCGCCGACGGTGTGCAGCAGTTCGTGGGCCAGGACCACCTGGTTGCGCCCCTCAAGGGCTTCATTGGCAACCAGATTGGCTACTGCTAGGCGCATGTTCAGGATGCCGATGGAGTGCAGGTGCTCTGGCTGCATTTGTGGTGAGTGGTAGTTGGCTACCATCAATATGTCGGGTGCCAGGCCCTGGCGGTCCAGGCGCCAGCGCCACAGCCGCAAGGCCAGCGACCAGCGCAGGTCGGCCGCCATGCTGCCTGGTGGCGGTGGGCCGGGCGGTGCGCCGGCGGCGGAGGGTGCGGCCAGGCGCAGCTCGAAAGGTCGCTCCAGCCCCAGGCCATAAGGCCGCGCCTGCGCCGTCATGAAGTGCTCTATGGCAACAAAATCCTGGAGCGCCAGACGGGTCAGGTACTCGTCCACCTCCGGGCTGCCGTCGGCGTTGTAAGGGTAGATGCCGACCACGAGTGGTCGATCCCAGACGGGAATGCGATCCGGCTCGATCTGGTGGGCGTAGACCGCGGCAGTCAGCCCGATCAACAGCAACAATACGCGCAGCTGTCGGGCCATGCTCCAGGCTTGTTTCTGGTTTTTCAAGCGTTCATCCGCAATAAGGCTGGTGGGAGAATAAGTCAGGCTTGGAGTGCAGCGCCGGCCACAGGTTCCCGCGCAGCAAGCCCGCCATGGCGACGGGCTTGGCCCCGACCTGTGGCGTGTCTGCACCAATCACACCATGGCGATGGGCTCGATTTTGGCCCTGGGCGGTGTGAGCCATGGTGCATCGCCCTGGCCAGGGCTGTGGTTCAAGCCTTGTCCTTCCAGCTGCGGATGACGCCGAAGACGGCGG
>REEQ01000125.1 GCA_007695005.1 Wenzhouxiangellaceae bacterium
GAAAGTCTAACAGGGAAGGTAAAAGGTAAACCGGAAACCGGAAACCGGATTACCCTTTCCCTGCCCGCTCCCTCAACAACACTGAAGCCGCCACCACACCAACCAGACCAATCAACGCTCCCGGCATCGCTCCGAAACCAAGACTGACAATCAACCCCGCCATCAGCGCGACGCCGCCGGCCACAATCATTCGTCTGGATTGGGCAGTGGGTACTTCACGCTTGCGGGTCAGCTCGAAGCTGACCACGGCGGCCATCACCGGGGCCACCATCAGGGTACACAGTCCGAGCCATATCAGTCGCCCCAGCCAGAAGTTGGGCTCGCCCGGGTCTCCCAGGTCCAGCGGCACGCCCAGGCGCTCGCCGACCCAGGCGGCGGGGAGCTCGGCCAGTTTATGCCACAGGTACAAGGGCATGCCCAGTGCGCCCATGATCTTGACAATGCGGGCGGCAAGGCGCGTGGCCAGAAGGGCGCGGGCCGGTCGTTCCAAGAGCAGCACCAGGCCGACCTGCAGCCACATCACGCCAATCAGGGCAAGCGTTGGCGGCAGCATGTTGCTGTTGCCTTCGAAATCGCGTCCGACCATGCCGATGGGATAGCCGCTGGCGGTGGTGCCCCACAGCCACAGCGCACCGAGGATGACAATGGCCAGGCCCATGGCGGCGCCGCGAAAGCGTTTCTTCTGCCAGGCAATGCCGAGCTGCTGCGGCAGCAGCCAGACCAGCAGCGCGTTCAGCCAGCCGATGCCGCCGGGGCTGCCGGTGACCAGTTCGCCCAGGCGCAGCAGGTCGGTGACGGAGCCGGGCTGGCCGCGCAACAAGTCGACCAGGGCGGCCAGGCCGATCAGCCCGAATACGGCACCCAGCCCGAACCGACGGTCTGCGGCCACGCTCAGCGGCAGCAGGGCCTGCACCGTCAGCAGCATGATCAGGAACCACAGGTGCACGGTCAGCGAGGTGTTGAAAGGCTCAAGCAGACGGCCACCGGTAAACAGCGAGATCAGGGCAAAGGCCGACAGTGCGGCCAGATAGGTGACGGTGGGGCGGGTCAGGGCCAGGGCGCGGCCGCCCCACCAGTGGAACTGGCGCTCCCTGGCCAGCCAGCGGCGCTCGACGCCGGGGGTGCTGACCGCAGCAGAGACGAATACGAACAGCGGCACGACCTGGACCAGCCAGGTCAGCAGCCCGGCCAGCGGCCAGATATCGAGCAAGTGATCGGTATCGACCAGGTAGCCGTCTTCCATGCGCGGCAGCGTGGCGATCCAGTGGCCGAGCACGACCACGGTCAGGGCCAGGGCGCGCAACGCGTCCGGGTAGATATCGCGGCCGTTATCTTTGGACTTGCTCATGGCGATGATCCATTCTGGTCGGCGAGTGCGGCGGCCAGACGCGGCAGCCAGTGGGCGCTGGGCCCGGACAGGTGCCAGTCGGCAAGGCGGCTGATGGCCGTCGCTTCGGGGTTGATGTCGATGGTCCTGGCCCCGTGCTCGGCTGCCAGCGCCGGCAGTCCGGCGGCCGGGTAGACGGCGCCTGCGGTGCCGGCGACGATCATCAGGTCAGCCTGGCTGGCCGCCTGCATCGCCTGGCTCAGAACCCGCTCATCCAGAGCCTCGCCAAACCAGACCACGTCCGGTCGGCACAGTCCGTCTGGATGATGCGGAGAGGGCGGAGGATGCTGACCTGCATGGCGGGCCAGCCAGTCGGGATCGACGATTTTTCGGGTACGCGAGCAGATGGTGCGAGTGATGTTTCCGTGCAGTTCCAGCACATTGGTCGAGCCGGCCAGCTGGTGAAAGCCATCGACGTTCTGAGTGATCAGGCAGAAACGGTCGACCATGCCGGCCAGTTCGGCCAGGGCGTGATGGCCCGGGTTGGGAAGTGAGTTGCCGATCAGCTCGCGCCGCCACTGATACCAGTCCCAGACCCGTGCCGGGTCGGCGGCGAAGCCTTCGGGTGAGGCCAGGGCCATGGGGTCGAACTGGGCCCAAAGGCCGCGCTGGGCCTCGCGAAAGGTCGGGATGCCCGATTCGGCCGACACCCCGGCGCCGGTCAGTGCCACCACCCGTTTTGCCTGGCCCAGGGTCTGGACCAGGTCATCGGGCAGGGCGGTGGCGGGTGGGGCCACGGCTGTCAGGTCAGGCGGCCTGGCGCTTGATCTCGCCGCTCCAGTCGCACACGACCTTGCCGCACTGGCCGCGCGCCATCAGATCGAAGCCGGTTTCGAAGTCGTCAATCGCAATCTGGTGGGTCAGCGCCTTGTGCAGCGGGAAGCCGGTCAGCACCATCTGGGTCATCTTGTACCAGGTCTCGTACATGCGCCGACCATAGATGCCGTGCATTTCCAGGCCCTTGAAGATGATCTTGTCCCAATCCACGCCAGTGCCCTTGGGCAGGATACCGAGCAGGGCGACCTTGCCGCCGTGGTACATGCAGTGCAGCAGGTCGTTGAAGGCCTGCGGATTGCCGGACATTTCCATGCCGATATCGAAGCCGTCAATATCAAGCTCATCCAGGATGTCGGGCAGGCGCTCATTGCGGACATTGATGGTGCGAGTGGCACCCATCTGACGGGCCAGGTCCAGGCGGTAATCGTTGACGTCTGAAATCACGATGTGGCGCGCGCCAACGTGCTTGGCGATGCCGGCGGCGATGATACCGATGGGGCCGGCACCGGTGATCAGTACATCCTCGCCGACCAGATCGAACTGCAACGCACAATGGGCCGCGTTGCCGAAGGGATCGAAAAAGGCGGCCAGCTCGGAAGGAATCGAATCCGGAATCGGCCACAGATTGGTGGCCGGCACCACCACGTACTCGGCAAACCCACCATCGCGATTGACGCCGATGCCTTCGGTGTAAGGGCAAAGGTGCGGCTTGCCGGCGCGGCAGTTGCGGCAAACGCCGCAGACCACGTGGCCCTCGGCCGACACCCGCTGACCTTCCTCGTAGCCTCTGACGCCCGCCCCGATCTCGACGATATGGCCGACGAATTCATGGCCGATGACCAGCGGAGTGCGGATCGTACGCTGGGCCCAGTCATCCCACAGGTAGATATGCAGGTCGGTGCCGCAGATGGCAGTTTTCTCCAATTTGACCAGAACCTCGTTGGGGCCGGGCTGCGGCTTGGCAACCTCGCGCATCTCAATGCCGGGGGCGGCCTTTGCCTTGACCAGGGCGCGCATGGTTTTGCTCATCGGAACACTCCGGATGGAAAAATTTCCCAATTATAGATCACGGCCATGTTGCGGCTTGGCATTGCCAGCGTTTATGGCCTTTGATATCGTTGGTTGTAGCCAATCCGAACTACTTGACCATGCAAATTTCGATCTGGACACTCATCGGGCAAGCGCTCACTTTGCTGTTGTTTCTCACGATTTATGCTTTGCCCAGTATCATTGCGCTGGCCCGGAACCATCCGAAGCGCTGGTCGATTATCGCTGTCAACCTGATCGGCGGCTTGCTTGTCGGAATAGGCTGGATTGTTGCCATGATCTGGTGTTTTGTCGACGACGCTGGCGTCGGCACAAGCCGGATTGACGAGCTCGAGCGCCTGGACCGCTTGAAGCAAGGTGGCAGCCTGACCGAAGCAGAATTCGAGCACCAGAAGCGCGCCCTGCTCCAGGCACGAGAATGAGTCGGCGTCAAAGGCCAGGCTCGCCGTTTTCCAGGCTCTCCTGGTAGTCCTCCCAGCGCTCGGCCGCCAGGTCGGTGCGCCAGAATCGGGCGATGTGATAGACCGCATCCCCTTCGTTGACCAGGGGGAGATTGAGCCTGCCGATAACGATGCCGCTGAACGGCGCCTTGATTTCGGCGGCCTTTTCGCCAAATGGGTCGGACACCACGCCCAGTACGGTCTGATCCCTGGTTACCCGCGCGCCTAGCGGCACCTCAGCCAGAAACAGGCCGCTTTGCGGCGCTCGCACCCAACTGCTGGAGCGCGCCATCACCGGCTCCGGCGGCGATTTTCGGCGCTTGCTGCTCAGCATGCCCAGCATGCGCATGACTCTGAGTACGCCCTCGACACCGCCACGAATGCTCAACTCGTCCAGGCGCAGCGCTTCGCCGGCTTCGTACAGCAACATGGGGATGGCCTTGTCCATGGCCGCGGCACGCAAGGAGCCGTCGCGCAGTGCGGCATTCAGAATCACCGGAGTGCCAAAGGCCTTGGCCATGGCGAGCGTGTCTGGGTTATCGAGATCAGCCCGGATTTGCGGCAGGTTGGCGCGGTGGATGGCGCCGGTGTGCAGGTCGATACCGTGGGTGGCCTGGCTGACGATTTCACGCATGAACAGATGGGCGACACGGGCGGCCAATGAGCCTTTCTCCGAGCCTGGAAAGCTGCGGTTCAGGTCGCGACGGTCGGGCAGATAGCGGCTGGTGTGAATGAAGCCGTGCAGGTTGACGATGGGGACGGCAACCAAACTGCCGCGCAGCTTGTTGAGCTCCTTGAGTTTAAGCAGGCGGCGGATGATTTCCACGCCATTGAGCTCGTCGCCGTGGATGGCCGCGCTGACAAACAGCACAGGCCCCGCTCGCTTGCCGCAGATGACCTGCACTGGCATGGTGGTTGGCGAATGGGTGTATAGCCGGCCGACTTCCAGTTCTATGCTTCGTCGCTGACCCGGCTCGACCCTGATGTCTCCAATGGTCAACGCCTGGTTGAGCTCGCGGGCTGGTTTGGGTTTGTCTGCCGGTTCCATCGGGGTCGTCGTCATGGGTGCATGCTTTGAGAATTATGCCTCCAGATGCGCCAGAGAGCCTGATCCTGTGGCTGATGGTTTGACGCAGCTGCCGGCTGCGGCTACTGTGGCCGGGGCCTTTTGGATCAAGGATAGCGAATGATCGGAAATCTGGGACTGTTGCTGGGTCTGGCGGCCTTGATCGTTATGGCCTTGCGCGGTGTCAATATCCTGATTTCGGCGCTGCTGGCCAGCCTGATCGTGGCTGTGACCAACCAGATCGGCATTGCACCGGCGTTGCTTCAGCACTTCCCGTTTGGCCCGCTGGGCGCGTTCAGTTTTGCCGGTCAGTTCTTCATTCTGTTCCTGACCGGCGCGATCTTCGGCAAGATGATGGCCGCCAGCGGCGCGGCGGCGGCGATCGCCAACGCCGTCATCGCCTGGCTGGGCGCGTCGCGCACCTTGTTGGTCACCGTCCTGGTCTGCGCCTTGCTGACCTACGGCGGCGTGGTCGTTTTCGTGGTGATCTTTACCATGTATCCGCTGGGTATTGCCTTGATGCGCGAGGCCGACCTGCCCAAGCGCTTGTTCTGCGGTGCAGCCGCTCTGGGCGCCGGCACCTTCACCATGACGGCGCTGCCCGGCACACCCTCGGTGCATAATGTGATTGCGGCCTCGGCCCTGGGTACCGATCTGTTCGCTGGTGCCATCGTCGGCCTGGTTGGCGCGGCGGTGATGCTGGGCGGCGGGCTGTTTTATCTGGAGCGCCAGTGGCGCCTGGCCCATGTGCGTGGCGAGGGTTACCAGCCCAACCAGCAGGATGCGGCGATGGAGAAGATGAGCCCGGATGCCGATGATATGCCTGACTGGCGCCTGGCACTGGCGCCGCTGGTGACGGTGCTTGGAACCATCCTGCTGCCGCGACTGCTGACGGCGGCCGGCCTGGTTGCTGCTGAAACGCCACTGGTGGGTGGCCTGGCTGCCTTTGCCAACAGTCAGCCGATTGTCTGGCCAAGCTTTGCCCTGTTGTTGGGTGCGCTGGCTTGTGGTGCTTTTTTCCCAAGCTTGCGCCGGCGGTTCATGGAAGCGCTGGGCAGCGGTGCCAACGATGCCGTCATGCCGCTGCTCAATACCGCCGCGGTGATTGGATTCGGGGGCGTGGTTACCCAGACCAGCGGTTTTGCCGGTTTTGCACAGGCAGTCATGGCTCTGGACTTGCCGCCCCTGGTTTCGGCCTCGCTGTCGATCAGTGTGGTGTCGGGCATTGTCGGATCCGCCTCGGGTGGGCTGCAGATTTTCATGCAGACATTCGCCGAGACCTACATCGCCCAGGGTGTTGCACCGGAAGCCCTGCATCGCGTCGCAGCAATAGCTTCTGGCGGTCTGGATTCCCTGCCGCACAGTGGCGCGGTCATTGCCATGCTGACGATCATGGGTTTGCGCCATGCCGAGGCCTACCGTGATATTTTCGTTGTCACGGTGCTGGTGCCGCTGCTGGCGGCGGTGGTAGCGATTGGCCTGGCAATGGTGGTGTATTGAGGGGCGGGGAGAGGCGAGAGGGAAGACGGAAAAGGACAGAAGAAAAATGATTTTCCTGGCGTCTCGGCGCCTTCGCGAGCGTCTCGCTTCTTTGCTGGAAATCGTGGGCGAATTTTTGAAAAGAATGGAAGGAGCTTATGGCTATGCGATGGATGGTTCTGATTGCTGGCTTCTGTCTGGCCGCTTGCGGAGGCGGTGATTCTGAGCCGGCAGATGAGGCTGAACATTTGCTCAGTGCGCATCAGCGTGCGTTGGATGATGCTCGGGCCGTGGACAGAGAAATGCGCGAGCGCCTGGATCGGATGGAGGATGCACTTGAGGAAGCTGCCGAGCAGAACAAGCCTGCTGGCAGGGACCACTAG
>REEQ01000117.1 GCA_007695005.1 Wenzhouxiangellaceae bacterium
ATTCGGGGCCTGCTTGGCACCCTGAATGTGATCTACATACCTGCCGGGTTAATAAGGTGCGGGGTCAGATCATTGCCGACCTGACCCCGCGAGCCTTGATCAGGTGGTGATGCCCAGCAGTGAGCCGGCCAGCAGGAAATACACGGCCAGGCCGGTGAAGTCCTTGATCGTGGTGATGAATGGGTCAGCACCGGGCGCGTGATCGACACCAATCTTGAGCATGATGTAGGGCAGCAGGAAGCCCAGGATCGCGGCCGTCAGCACCGAGAAGAACAGGGCGCCGCCCACAACCACCCCCAGCAGCGGCAGGTCGTTGGGTGCCCCTTGCCAGAAGTAGGCGATGGTACCGGCCACCACGGCAATAATGGCCGCCATGCAGACGCCCACTACCGCTTCGCGGATCATGTGCTTGCGCCAGAACCGGTCCAGGTTGATGTGACCCAGGGCCAGGCCACGGGCAAAAATGGTGGTCGACTGGGTGCCGACATTACCACCCATGTCCATGACCAGCGGAACGAAGATCGCCAGGGCAATCACCGCTGCCAGGGTGTCCTCGAAAAAGTCGACCAGGCCACCGACGACCAGGCCGCCGGCCAGGGTCACCATCAGGAACATCAGGCGCACGCCGATCGGGTACTGCAGCGGACCGGAGGTGAGCAGCTCGGAACGGACGGCATCCTTGGCGTAGATCTTGCCGAGACCGGCTTTCTTGTAGATATCTTCCGATACTTCTTCGTCAAGGATATCCATGGCATCGTCGAAGCGCAGGATGCCGGTCATGCGACCGTTGCTGTCGGTGATCGGCAGCGAGGAAATGTCCAGCCGCTGCAGTTGCCGGGCCGCGGTTTCACGATGAGTGGCTTCGGTCACGGCGATGTCGCGACCTTCAACCAGCTCCGAGACGGGCTTGTCGTTGTCGCTGCGCAGCAGCCGTGACAGGCGGACAAAGCCCTGGTACTTGCCGCTGCCGTCGACGACAAAGACCTTGTTGCTGACTTCATCGGGCAGCTCCGACTCGCGCACTTTCTTCAGCGCATCACCGACGAGGGCGTCGATCGTGACGAAAGCGAAATCCGTGCGTCGCAGTGAACCGATGCTGTCGCTCAGGTCGCCTTCGGCCACCATGCTGGTGGCCAGATGGATCATGTTGGTGGAATAGGTGTTCATTGTTCTATCTCCAAAATCTCGTTGTCAGCGGCTCAGCTTCGAGCGCGAGTGGCGCTGCTGTCGCCGCAGCCGATGAGGTGACGATTGAAAGGTCCGGCGCTGTCGATCAGTCGCATCCAGTCGACGTAGTCCAGGGCAAGCAGGGTGGCCTGCCGGGTTGGCTCGTCCATGGCGTCAAGCAGGGCGAGATGTTCGTCGTCCTGCAGGCGGGTCATGGCCTTGGCCAGTTCTGTGGCGGACGCTTCCGTAACCAGGTCATGCAAGCGCTCGGTTCGACCAAGGCGCACCATGGCAATCAACTGAATGACTCTGCTTTTGTCGATCATGATGATTTCTCCTCGATCAGAAGGTCAGGCCTAAGCCGACAGTGAAAAACCAGTCCTTGTCGCCGCGCAAGGTGCGGCCAGCGGCAAAGTCGATGTGGTCAAGCGGGCCACCGAAGCCGAAGCGCAGGCCAAGCTGGGCTTCCGGGTCTTCATCGGCACCTTCGCGGTAGACCTGGCCGATCAGGTCGAAGGCATCGGTTGCCCCCCACTCGAACGCCGCGCCCAAGAACGCTCGGTCGACGTCTTCATCTTCACGCAGGCGAATCCATCCGACGTTGCCGTGAAGGACGATCGGCGCATTGGGCAGCTCATAGCTGACCGGCAGGTTGACCAGCCAGTCGGTGAAGTCGCCGTCGTCAAAGCCCAGCGCCACGGATGCGGCCACCGCCACGCGGCCGGGTTCCAGCGGCGAAAACTGCCACTTGGCGGCCGGTTCGAAGCGATTGAAGCTGTCTCCGTCTTCGTCCAGTCGGTAAAAGCCTGCGGTCAGTTCCAGCGTGGTGCCGGGCGGTGTCCATGCCGGCAGGAAGGCAAACTCGGAGTTGTCGCCATCGACACGGGTAAACCAGGTTTCGATCTGGATGTCGCCCGGTGCAGTGATGTCGGCATCGTCGACGGGATAGTGGCCACCGGCAGCCAGAACGGACAGCGGCAGACCGCCAACAAGGATTGCGGAAAGAATCGTGTTACGCATGTTGGACCTCTTTCGTTGTACAAACAAAACAACGGCAGGAGGTCGTCACCTGACAGGTAAACGATCGTTCATCAGGTGCATGGGAGAACGCATCAGACGAAGTAATACGCCTGGCACTTGTCATGCACTTGAAGAGATGTTTTTGAGGGGGCGGCAGTCGAACGCATGTCTGCGTCAGGCTACCTTCAGGAAGAAGACAGGCTATCGGAGACGTGCGTTACGGTTGACCACCGCTTGTTAAGTGACGACTCAAAACCTGCCTCCTTTGGCAGAAAAATCCCGCGTAGTTTACTCGTCAGGTCGCCAAAGTCAAGGCTCAGGCAAGCAACTCAAGCCAACAATCGAACCATCAGCACCAATCCGACCAGGACAAACACTCCGGCACTGATGCGATTGAGCAGCAGCCTGGGCAAGCGGCTGGCATAGCGGTGGCCCAGCCAGATAGCGGGTGAGTTGACCAGGACCATGGCCAGCACGGCGCCGCTCAAGACCAGGGCTGGGCGATCGAGTCCTGCGGCCAGCCCCAGGGTGGCCAGCTGCGTCTTGTCGCCCATTTCCATGAGAAAAAACAGGCTGAAGGTGGTCAGGAAGGCGTTGCGGCCCGCGGCTTTTGGCGGTACCTCCTCGTCATTTTCTTTGCCTGCAAACAGCAGCCAGGTGCCCATGCCAATGAACAGCAGGGCGACAAGCCATTCCAGCCAGTCACCGAGCAGGTGGCCCAGCCAGGCGCCCAGGGCAACGGCCAGGCCGAGGTTGAGCAGGCTGGCGCAGAACACGCCGGCAAGGATCGCCAGGGGACGTCGGAAGCGGGCGCTCAAATAAAGGGTGACTAGCTGGGTCTTGTCGCCGAGTTCGGCCAATCCGACAACCAGCAGGGCGATGAAGAAGCTATCCATGGAGTGCGCTTCCAAAGGGACCGGGTGGCGAAACAGACATGCGACACCACAGCCTGCCACCCGGTCCGGTGAAGGCTGTCGTGCCACAGGTCTCGCCAGGCCCTGCCGGTTGAGTACGGCTGGCTGTCTCGCCCATGGTCATGCGACCAATTGTGTTGAACGAGACTTTCGCGAACAGGCCGCGAAACGGCTACTCCCCTGGAGCGATCGCAATTGTATCGCGAAAGCTTTTGATTTCCAAGCTGGCTTTGAAATGTTACAATGGCGGGATTTACCTGCCGGAGTAGCCCCGATGCGCCTGATCGACGAAGCCCTGACTTTCGATGATGTTTCGCTGGTGCCGGATTACTCCGAGGTGCTGCCCAAGGATGTTGATCTCTCGACCCGAATTACCCGCGATCTGCGCTTGAATGTCCCCCTGGCCTCCGCGGCCATGGATACCGTCACCGAGGCGCGCCTGGCCATTGCCATGGCGCAGGCTGGCGGGGTGGGGGTGATCCACAAGAACATGAGCATCGAGCGCCAGGCCGAGCAGATTCGCATCGTCAAGAAGTACGAGGCCGGCGTGATCAAGGATCCGATCACGGTCGGTCCCTACACCACCATTCGCGAGGTCTTCGAACTGACTCGCGAGCACAATATTTCCGGCGTGCCGGTGGTGGACGGTGGTGAGCTGGTCGGTATTGTCACCAGCCGCGACATGCGCTTCGAGAAGCGCCTGGATGATCCGGTGCGCAACATCATGACGCGCAAGGACAAGCTCGTCACGGTGCAGGAGGGAGCCAGCCAGGACGAGGTGCTGGAGCTGCTGCACAAGCATCGTATCGAGAAGGTGCTGGTGGTCAACGGTGATTTCGAGCTCAAGGGCCTGATTACGGTCAAGGACATCCAGAAATCAGCCGACTTCCCGAATGCGGCGAAGGATTCCGCCGAGCAGCTGCTCGCCGCCGCCGCCGTGGGCACGGGTGGCGATACCGAAGACCGGATTGCTGCGCTGGTCGAGGCCGGAATCGACATCATCGTTGTTGATACCGCCCATGGCCACTCCAGGGGCGTGCTGGACCGAATTCGCTGGACCAAGCAGCATTATCCCCAGGTGCAGGTCATCGGCGGCAACGTGTCGACCTCCGATGGCGCTCTGGCCCTGGCCGAAGCCGGCGCCGACGGCGTCAAGATCGGGCAGGGGCCGGGCTCGATCTGCACCACACGCATCGTCGCCGGCATCGGCGTGCCGCAGGTCAGTGCCGTATCGTCGGCCGCAGCAGCACTGCGCGAGCTGTCCGTGCCGATCATCGCCGATGGCGGTATTCGCTTTTCCGGCGACATCGCCAAGGCCATTGCGGCTGGCGCCTCGACGGTGATGGTCGGTTCGCTGCTGGCCGGCACCGAAGAGGCGCCTGGAGAGGTCGAGCTGTTCCAGGGGCGGTCTTACAAGAGCTACCGTGGCATGGGTTCGCTGGGCGCGATGCAGAAAGGCTCTTCAGACCGCTATTTCCAGGCCGATGCCGAGGCCGACAAGCTGGTGCCGGAAGGCATCGAAGGCCGGGTGCCCTACAAGGGCCTGCTCTCAGGCGTGATTCATCAGTTGATGGGCGGCTTGCGCTCCAGCATGGGCTATTGCGGCTGCGCCAGCATCGATGAACTGCGCACCCGTGCCCGATTCGTCAGAATCACCGCCTCGGGGGTGCGCGAATCCCACGCCCACGATGTCACCATCACCAAGGAAGCCCCCAACTACAAGCTCGGCTAGCGCCGAGCTTTTTTGAATCTTCGTCTTGCTCCTTGAACCTTGCTCCCTGATCCTGAGTCCATGACCGACATCCACGCCCACCGCATCCTGATCCTCGATTTCGGTTCCCAGTACACCCAGCTGATTGCCCGCCGGGTGCGCGAAATTGGCGTCTATTCGGAAATCATGCCGTTTGATGTCGGTGATGAGGCCATTCGGGGATTCGGCGCCAGCGGCATCATTCTCTCCGGTGGTCCTGAGTCGGTGGGCTATGACGACAGCCCGCAGATACCGCCGCTGGTGTTTGATCTCGGGCTGCCGGTGCTTGGCATTTGCTACGGCATGCAAGCCATGGCCGCCCACTTTGGCGGCACGGTCAGCGCTTCGGATGAAAAGGAATTCGGCTATGCCGAGGTGGTGCTGGATCAGGCCGGTGACCTGCTGACCGGCATCGAGGATCGAGTCGATACCGGGGGCAGGGCGCTGCTGGAGGTGTGGATGAGCCACGGTGACAAGGTTACCAGCCTGCCGAGCGGCTTCTCCACCTTGTGTACCACGCCGTCGGCACCAATTGCCGGCATGAGCGATGATGCGCGCCGCTACTACGGCCTGCAGTTTCACCCGGAGGTTACCCATACCCGCCAGGGACGGCGGATTCTCGAGCGCTTCGTGCACGAAATCTGCGGCTGTGACGAGAGTTGGACCACCGAGGCGATTATCGAGGACCAGATCGAGCGGGTGCGTGAGCAGGTAGGTAGTGACACGGTGTTGCTGGGCCTGTCCGGTGGCGTCGATTCCTCGGTCGTGGCCGCGCTGCTGCACCAGGCCATTGGTGACCAGCTGCTGTGCATTTTTGTCGATACCGGTCTGCTGCGCTACCAGGAAGGTGACCAGGTCATGGCTACCTTTGCCGAGCACCTGGGTGTCAGGGTCGAGCGGGTCAACGCCCGCGATCAGTTCATGAATGCGCTGGCCGGGGTTTCTGATCCGGAGCAAAAGCGCAAGATCATCGGTCGCGAGTTCATCCGTGTATTCGAGCAGGCCGCCAAGCGCCATCGCGAAGCCGCCTGGCTGGCCCAGGGCACCATTTATCCGGACGTGATCGAGTCGGCCGGGGCCAAGACCGGCAAGGCCAAGGTCATCAAGTCGCATCACAACGTGGGTGGCTTGCCCGATGACATGAACCTTAAGCTGGTCGAGCCGCTCAGAGAGCTGTTCAAGGACGAGGTACGCAAGATCGGTATAGAACTGGGTCTGCCGGCCGAACTGGTCATGCGCCATCCCTTTCCCGGGCCCGGCCTGGGTGTGCGCATACTGGGTGAGGTGCGCCCGGAATTCGTCGAGCCGCTGCAAAAGGCCGACCATATCTTCATCAGCGAACTCCGGGCCGCCGGCCTGTACGACAAGGTCAGCCAGGCTTTCGCGGTGTTCCTGCCGGTCAAGTCTGTCGGCGTGGTCGGTGATGCCCGACGCTACGAGTACGTCATCGCCCTGCGCGCGGTCGAAACCATCGATTTCATGACCGCCCGCTGGGCCTACCTGGACCACGAGTTCCTCGACCACGTCTCACGCCGCATCATCAACGAATGCCACGGTGTATCGCGCGTGGTCTACGACATCTCCGGCAAGCCGCCGGCAACCATCGAGTGGGAGTAGGCGGTGACCGGGCTGATCGACCTGGTTCGCTTTTCCTCACTGGGTGCTTACAAGGACGCGCTGGCCGAGCGTTCGGAGGTCTTTACGGCTCGCTGGTTGTGGGGTGAGCATCTGGAGGCGGCCTGCCGGCACAGCGGCCTTTACCCTGGCTACTGCAGCCTTTGCGCCAAACCAACCGAGTTCCGTTTTTCGGCGGGTCCGGGGCAGTCGGTCAATCTTCGTGAAGAGTTGCACTGCCGTGACTGCGGGCTCAGCGCGCGCGCGCGGGTGGCGGCCAGCTTGTTGAAAATGGCCTGTCCTCCGGATAGCGCGGCGAAAGTCTATCTGACCGAACAGACCACTGCCTTGTATCGGCATGTCCGGCGGCACTGGTCAGATGTGATCGGCAGTGAATACTTCGAGGAATCCGCTCGTGATCGCATCCAGGCTTTCATGCGCGACAGTCTTGGCCTTGACGAGCGCTTGCGCTTTGAGGATGTGACGGCGCTGAGTTTTGCCGATCAGACGCTGGATGCGATCGTCAGCTGCGATGTGCTCGAGCATGTGCCGGATTATCGGGCTGCAGCGGCCGAGTTCGCCCGCGTGTTGAAGTCCGGCGGGCAGCTGGTCCTTACCGTACCGTTTCTTGATCAGACTCAGTCAACGCTGACTCGGGCAAGGGTCCTGGCAGACGGCCAGATCGAGCATCTGGAGGAGCCGGAGTACCATGGCGATCCGCTCGACCCGGAGGGTGTGCTGGCCTTTTACCACTTTGGTTGGGACTTGCTGGAAACGCTGCGGGCATCGGGCTTCGAATCAGCTCAGTGGTGTCTGCCCTGGGCGCCAGCCGAGGGCATCTTCTCCGGTCAATGGACCCTGCTGGCCACGCGCTGATTCGTTTTCAGGTCAGCCTCGCCTCAGTCGTTGGCGGCGCTGTCGATGATGAGCTCGCCGCTGGTCCGGTTTTCGACCCGAATTCTCAAGTCGCCGGCACCGCGCGGGCCGCGTGTCCGGTTGCCCTGCGACCTCACCAGCACGGAGCCGGCGCCATCCGTACAAAGCCCGGCGAAACCGCTCAAGCCCGGCTCGATATATCCGCCAACCACCGCTCCATAGCGGAACGACGCCGGGCTGCCGTCCATCCTGACGGTGCGGGCGCGAACCAGAAACAGGGCAGGGTCTTCGGAAAACAGCGATCTGAAGCGGATCACATGGAAACCTTCCTCAAGATCGATATCGATCAACGCAGGGGATTCATCCAGCGTGACCAGCTCGCTGAACAAGGTTTCCTGCGGGCTGCCAACAGGCGCTGAGCTGCTGATTTCAAGAACAAACTGATCGCCGTTGCCCTCGGCCTCTATCCGCACCCGCTGCGGACCCTGGCCATTGTTGTCGATCCGGAAAGCCGCGTAGCCCGAATCCGCAAGGCGGGCGAAGCCACCAAAGTTGAGCCCGCCGTGGAGGCGGGTATCGCCATCGCGCAGCAGCACTTCCATGCCCCAGTTACCGGCCGAGTCCGAGTCCAACGGGTCGAGGAGCCGGGTGCTGGCGAGAATGAAGGCCGGGCAGGCCTGGTCGAAGTCCAGGTCTATCGCTGCAGTTGCCGCAGGTTCGATTGAAGCCTGGCGAAGTACCGGCCGAGGCTGGCCGGCTTCAAGCCCCCTGGCGGCGGTAACGGCAGCTCCCCAGCCCCAGCAATGGACATGCGCGCCCTGAATCGAGCAGCTGTATTCGTTACCCGATATCAGGGTGCTGGCCGGGCTGGCAGGCAGACCGGCCAGAGTCATCCAGTCGCGCTCGGCCGCTGTCAGTCTGGACTCCTCTTCGGCACAGCCGACGAAGCCACTGCCGGGGCCGATTTCTCCCATCGCGACTGCATGGTTGCACGACAGTGGCTGGGGTAGCCCTATGCAGAGGTTCTGACCGCCGTCAGCGGCGCACACATGACGACCGCCGACCGCGAAATGGAAGTCGTCTCCAGCCGGGTCGATGGCTTCCGGAAACTGCACAGGCCCCGGGGGCTGCCGGTTGCCGCGCATACCTGTGGTGCTGGCATGGTCCATACCCCAGCAGCTGACTCCAGACCCGCCGAGCGCGCACTGACTGAAGGCCGCTGCCTGAATGGATTGCACTGAGCCAAGGCCAGTCACGACCCGTCGCAATGCGTAACGCAATGGTGCCGGTGTGTCGTAGTAATCGCTGCTGGTCTGGATGTCGCCGAGGCAATAGACTTCGCGCTCGCCGCTGTCGATCTCGACCAGCATGCACAAATGCTCACGGCCTGCCTGCACCATCTCCAGCTGACCAGGCACGGGAATGTCGAAAGGATGGGCGACGGTGCTTTGCCCTTCCGGAGCAAACGCCGCCATGCCACGTATCACCTGGCCCCAGCATCGCAGGGGCTCGCGGGTCCCGGGCTCCCACAGGCAGTTGAAGCCGAAGCCGGCAATCAGGCGGCTAGCCGGCGAGATGCTGATCGGAGCGGCCAGCGGCGTGGCGCTTTCTGGAACATCGTCCCGGCCCAGCGCCTTGAAAAAATTGGAGCCCCAGCAGTAAAGACCTGAGTCACTGGTGGCACAGATATGGTGGCTGCCAATGCCGATCTCACGCGGCGTTGCTCCCCCGGGCAAGGACAGCAACACCGCGTTGTCGCGTGGGTCGGTATCTGATTGAGCCAGTTGTCCGAAGCTGTTGTTGCCCCAGCAGTAGACATCACCGTGCGCGAACACAATACAGGCATTGGCCTCACCAGCAACCAGGCCCGGCTGGTCGGGCGCGCCGGGTGTCAGCAGCGGCAGGTCCGCGACCCGGTGGGCGGCGCGCGGTGACGCCCATTGGCCCCGTCCACTGCTGTTGATGCAGATCATTTTCTGACCAGCAAGCGCGCACTCCTGGTCTGGCAGGGCGGTGATCGCCTCATCGACTTGCCAGGACAGGTTGGCCATGGGCTCATCCGGCTGGCCGGCTTGGCCAAGCCAGGCCGCACCCCAACACCAGACCTCGGTGTTCGTCGCTGCACAGCTGCGGTTTTGACTCAGTGCCAGGTCCACAAGCTCGCCGGCGAGGCCTGAAATCGCGACAGGCGTGGTCACCCGTTCATTGCCTGGACTGCTGGCAAGGCCGACCTGGGCGCGTTCGTTGGCGCCCCAGCAGTAGACCTCGTTACCATCACTGGCACATAGATGACGCGGTCCGGCGCTGAGCATGGTGATCGTGTCCGGCAGACCAACGACCCGGGCAGGTTCGTGGCGCGACTGCAGCGTGCCGTCGCCCAGCTGTCCATGGCTGTTCGAACCCCAGCACCAGACCTCACCCTGCGACAGGTAGCAGCTGTAGGCATCGCCCAGCGCCCATTGCTCCACTATGCCGATGGTCACAGCATCGACCGGCACGGGTTTCCTGGCGGCGATCTCGGGGTCGCTGCCGGTCTGGCCGTTCTGATTGTCGCCCCAGCACCAGCTCGCTCCGCCCGAGGCCTGCGCGCAGCTGTGCGCCAGTCCGGTGCCGATGCTGACGATATTGACCGCAAAGTCTCCGGAAGCCAGTGGTGGCAGGGCGATCAGGGCTGGCTTCAGGCGGTCGATCAGGTCACCAGTGCCGAGCTGGCCGGATTGGTTGTCCCCCCAGCAATTGACCCTCTGATCCTTGACGGCACAGCTGTGCCGACCGCCCAGGCCCAAACCGGCTATGCCCGGCCGGAATCGCGTCGTTGCACCCTGAAGCCCGGGCACTACGGTTGCCAGCGAGGTATCGATCGTGTGACCGAGACCCAGCTGGCCGGCGTTGTTGCTGCCCCAGCACCAGACCCGGCTGCCGTCGTGGGCACAGCGGTGGCCGCCCTCAAAAGTGCTGCCGCTGTAGGCGCCGGCCAGCAGACCGTCCAATGCGATCGTATCGTCGGCTGCAGTGCCGGCAAAAGGGAGTGCCAGTAGGGCTATGGCAAGCAGCGACGCGGGCAGTCGATTCATGCTCTGGTTTTGTTCTCTGAATTGGGATATAGCCTAACACACACAGTATTTCGGCCATATGGCTGCAGTCATGTTCAGCGCTTGCTGTTGGCTGTTGGTGCAGGTATCGTTCCGGCGTGTCCATCCTCCCGCTGCTGTTTGATGATTGAAGCTTGCCTGTCTTTGGCCGAGCAACATTTGGCAGGTCTTGCGCCATGAAAGCTCTGACCTGGCTGGCGCTGGTGCTGGCTGTTGCTGCCTGCGCGCTGTTTTTCTTCGAGCGCGCCCAGCGCGGCTCCCTGCAGGGCGAGCTTGCCGAGCTGCAGTTGGCCTTTGATGAGCTTGATGATGCCTGCGAGATCCGCGTGGCCGAGCTGCGCTACCAGTTCGAGCGCGTTCGGCCGAGCTCACCGCCCTTGCAGCCGGCGCCGCGACTGGCCGAGATTCAACAGAATTTGCGCCAACGTCGTCATGCCCTGCGCGATCAGGCCCTGGCTGAACTGGTCATTGCCCTTGATCTGGAGGCGGGTGAGGCCGCGCAGATTGCCGACATCCTGGGAGCCCTGGAAACCGAGCAGCTTGAATTGATCGGCCAGGCGCGTGTCGCTGGCACTGAGCTCGGTGCTGACTACCAGCACGCTGCGGCCGAGCTGCGCAACCAGGCCTTGCTGGCGCTTGCCGACCTGCTGGGGCCGGGACGGCTGGACCCGGTGCTCGACAGCCGTCTCGCGGCACGGCTGGGTCTGCGAGCTGCCGATCCCCGGCCTGCTTCCCTGGATGGCAACGAGCCTTGATGATCGAGTGTGACCGGCTGGTCAAGACCTATGAGCGCGGCCGTGTCCAGGCCTTGCGAGGGGTCAGTCTGGCGCTCGAGCGTGGTGAACAGGCTGCCCTGATGGGGCCCTCGGGCTGCGGCAAGAGCACCCTGCTGAACCTGCTCGGCGCGCTGGATCGCGCCGACAGCGGCTCGATCAGGCTGGAGGGGCGCTTGCTGGAGGAGTTGCGCCCCCATCATCGCTATCGACGCGAGACGGTGGGCTTTGTGTTTCAGTCTCATCATCTGATTCCGGCGCTTAGCCTGCTCGAGAATGTCGCCTTGCCGCTCGCGCCGCTGCGCCTGAAGCGTGCCGAGTGTCGGCGACGGGCCTCCGCGCTGCTCGACGAGATGGGTTTGAGCGAGCGTCGGGATTTTCAGCCTGCCGATGTCTCGGGCGGTGAACGCCAGCGGGCGGCGATTGCCCGCGCCTTGATCAACCAGCCGGCCCTGGTGCTGGCCGATGAGCCCACGGGCAGCCTGGATAGCGTGACCGGCGAGCAGGTCATGCGCTTCCTGCTGGATCATGCGCGCCAGCGCCAGGCCACGGTCCTGATCGCGACCCACAATGCAGCGATTGCCGGTCTTACCCAACGCTGTTATCGAATGAAGGACGGTCTTTTGGAGAGCAGGGGCCTGGAAGATCCGGAGCCTGAGGGCTGATGGCACTGGCCTTGCGCAACCTGGGTCGCAACCGTCTGCGTTCAGTGATGACGGTACTGGGCGTGGCCGTGGGGATGGCCTTGTTTGTCTCCCTGATTGGTATGAGCAACAGCTTTCGCTACCAGCTTGATGAGCTCAGCCGCTCGGCCATGATCGATGTCTTCGTGCAGTCGCGGGAGTCTGCCACGCCGATCACTTCGCGCATTGATCAAGTCCAGCTCGCCGCCTTGCGAGGCTTGCCGGGCGTGGATGAGACGATCGAGCTGCTGTTCTTTCCGGTGCGCACCAGCTGGAACCCCTACCTGGTCGTTATCGGTGTTTCGTCGCTGGATGCGATGTCGGGGCAGCTGCGACTGCTCGGCGGCGCGCTGCCGCCGCCGGGCAGTGAGGAAATCCTGGTCGGTCACGCGGTTCAACAGCAGGGTTATCAGGTTGGCCAGCGCCTGATGCTGCGCGAATCGCATCACTACCGGATCAGCGGTGTGTTCGCAAGCGAGTTTCAGTTGCTCAACGGCTCGGTTGTGATGACCCTGGCAGCGGCGCAGGCACTGTCAAGGCGACCGGATGCCGTCAGCATGGTGTTTCTTCGCCTTGTCGAGGGTTCTGACCAGGTCGAGACAGCCCGTCTGATCAACGAATCCTTCCCATCGCTCGAGGCGGTGCCGGCCGGGATGCTCAACAGCCAGCTGCTGCTGACCCGCTTGGGCCAGGTGTCGGCATTGGTGATTTCACTGCTGGCCGTTCTGGCTGGCGGCATCTTTGTCAGCAATACCCTGGTCATGTCCTTGACAGAGCGGATCAGTGAAATCGGGGTATTGATGGCGATCGGCTGGTCGCGGCTGGATATCATGCGCTCGCTCCTGAGCGAGGCCGTACTGATATGCCTGCTGGGCGCGGCAGTGGGCGGTTTGCTGGGTTTCGGATTTCTCTACCTGGTCAGCGTGATCAACCCCGAGGGCATGGGCTGGTGGGTCATGTCCGGGCTTAAGGCGCGGGTGTTTCTGCAAGCCCTGGGCCTGGCCTTGCTTCTGGCGGTGTTGTGCACGGTACAGCCAGGCTGGCTGATTCTTCGACTTGATCCCATCGAGGCACTGAGAAACGAGTAGGGTGGCGTGGCTTGCAGGTCTGTTGGATGCGTCCTCGATGTATGGACAAGGTGCCATACTCAGGCGTATATTAGATATTGAAAGAATTCGAATTCTCACCCGCTCAGGGAGTCAGTGACATGTTGCGCAAGGCCGTTTCCAAGCAGTTGATAAGTCTGGTTTTCTTTCTGATCCTGGGCGGCTGGATGAGTGTCTTGCAGGCCCAGGATGAGTCGTTCGAATCGACCTGGGATCTGAATCAGAATGCCGCTCTGCAGGCCGGCCTGCGCGCGCACATGGACCCGGAATCGGTGTTGCCGCTGCCATCCGAACTTGGA
Organism: Wenzhouxiangellaceae bacterium; assembly: GCA_007695005.1. Classification (GTDB taxonomy): domain Bacteria; phylum Pseudomonadota; class Gammaproteobacteria; order Xanthomonadales; family Wenzhouxiangellaceae; genus Wenzhouxiangella. The sequence goes on from REEQ01000117.1 coordinate 13,295, forward strand.
TCCGGCGTTCTGGAAAAAATGGTTGCGCATTCCGACTCCGGATTCGGTCTTTCGTCGATCAGCGGTACTGCCGATGAGCCCAGGGGACAGGTGTTTTTGCCGACGACAGCAGGATTGAGCTGCCCGGGCTTTTACGTGGTTCGGACGCATCCTGGCAGCAACTCCCAGGCGGGTCGGTTCGGCGCCGAAATCCGACTGCTGGGCAGCGGTTCCAGAACCTTGCAGGGCGGAATCAACTTTGGCGGACGTGCCATTGCCGGCGTCAATGGCTTTTCGGCCTTTTCGATTGCCAACAGCGCCAATGAAAATCAGAGCGTGGAGCTGACCGTTACCGTTGGCGGCTCCGGGCGCGTGCGGCTTGAACGCCGTAGTTCTTCCCAGGGCAATACCATGTACATCAATCGGGCGATTTCGACAGGCACGACCACGGTCGCTGCCGTCGTGCCACCTGGTTTCTACGTAGTCTCCTTTGAAACCAGCGCGACGAGCTCGGTCAGCTACGGGATTTCGGCCCGTACTTCCTACACCAATCGACCCGGCGGTGGTTTTCAGGGCGGGGCGGTGTTCGGCGGTTACCATGATCCGGCAAGGGCCACTGGCGGCAGCCAATCGACGGGTTTTGCCGGCATTTGCCTGGGCCAGCCCTACGATGTGTCGGTCGAGGTTCTGTCGCGGCCCACCTATGGCTCAAGCGGCTCTCGCGGGATGGCGTTTTCAGTCAGCTCCCAGGACGGCGTCGTGTTTCTTGATTCGCGCAGCGCTGCCAGCCCTGAATTGGCTACCTTGACGGGCGCGATCAACCGAATTGCCGGCTGGCCGGGCGTGCTCTACGTCGGATTCATGGACATTGCACCAGCCTCGCGCGCTGCTTTCCGCAATACCTACGAGCTCGATCAGCAGGAATTGGATATCCTGCTTGACTCCTTCCTGGTTCAGGCGCTGGCCCGGGTTGATAGCAGTACGCTGCGGTCGATGGCTGCCTTGCTGGATGTCACCGAAGAGTTCCCGGGGGAGATACTGGTCAACGCCCAGGGCAGGATCTTTGTGTTGATTGATGTCAACGCCATCGATCGCATTCCCGGTGGCAGCGAAATCCTCGACGAGTTCTTTCTGGAGCTGGAAGAGCTGGGCCTGTTTGACCTGCGCGACGCCATCCTCGCCGGTCGATACATTCGTCTGACGGGATACGAGGGCCAGATCGAAAGCAACCGCCTGGTGCCGGATCGAAGCTCGATGGTTCGCATCTCGTCGATCCTGTCGAACTTCGTGACCAACGATGCCCAGGTCAGCCAGATTGCCCAGGACGGTCAGGTACGAAGATTCCGCGCCAGGACGACCGTCGCGGCGGTAGAACGCCTGCAGGAGCAGCTGGCCGGGGAATTTGGTCTGGGTGATCTGTTCCTGGATGACGGGTTCGATGACCTCAATCCGAATGACCAGGCGATCGTTGATTTCTGGGTCCAGGGCCAGGATCTGGCCCGCTTTGCGATCGACATCGGTGTCTCGGATCCCGACCTCAATGTCGCTGCCGGTACCGTCTGGTCGGTGTTTGCCGTGGAGCCCTTCGACGGCACCATCAACATGCCACCCAGCTCATTCCTGTTCGATCTTTGCCGCCTGCCCGATGACCTGTTCGAGTGTTGATCGATTGCTGATCAACGGCCGGTGAGTGATGCTTCGTAGTCACTCACCGGCATCATGACAAGGTCTTCAACGCAGGCCTGAACTGGTGGCACGAAGGGCACCTGCAGCGGTGTTTTTTCCGAGAATAAGCCCATGCTCGATCAAGTCGGGTTGTCCATGAAGGCGAGAGCTCAATCATTCGGCTGGGGAATAAGCAGTCGCAGGCGATAGCTGCCTGCGGGCAGGAGGTCGATACCGGCCTCCGCCCTGTTGGAATAGGGATTTACCCGAGTCGGCAAGGGCTCCCAGTCCATGCCGTTATCTGAGATATGGATGGCGAGTTGATCCTGCTGTCCTATTGGCTCGAGGCCGCCGGTGTACCAGTTCTCGCTGGGCCAGAACTGTTCGACATCGTTCCGGTAAAACAGAATGAGACGGAAGGCTTCCAGCGTTGCATCGCTGTCTAGTGTCCACTCCCGATTGATGCCAGACACATTGCTGGTGGACTCTGGATCGATCGGCTCGACCTTGATTGTCAGCGTCACATCCCGGTCAAGCGCTTTCTCAAGCTTGACCGCACCCAGGCTGAAACCGGTGTCGTCGGTGAGCAGCTGAAGGCCGCTGCTTCCTGTCGGGATCAGGCGTTCAGCCTGCTCGATGAGGCTGTTTTCGCCGGCAAGCTGGCGTTCGATGAAGGCGTATCGCAGCCTGACGAAGTCCCGAACTGATTCGACCTGCTCCCGGTAGCGGCCAAGCAGGCCATGGTGGTTCTTGTCATGGCGCTGGAAAGCCATCGCGCTCGGTGCGATGCTGACGCTGTCTTCGAGCAGTTCCGCCAACACCTCGGTGCGCTCGTCGAACCAGGAGGGTGGAAAATACTCATCCATCAGCTGCACAAGGCGCTGGTTGATCACGTCGGCCAGGCTCGGGGTGGCCAGCACCTTGGCGATCATCAGATTATCCCAGCCACCTCTGAGCGGATATTCATAGGCGAAGAAATCGTTGTCGGTGAAAAAGCCGTCGCGGAAGTGCGAGCCCAGGGCCAGATCCTTGTCCCAGGGGATGAAGTGCCAACGCGCGTCGGGATCGTCGTGGTCCAGGTACAGCCAATAGTCATCGCCCCAGGAGTCGACATCGCCGATCAGCCAGTGCACCAGCAGCCAGTCGATGAAGTTGTCGATCGCGACGCGCTGCTCGAAGCCGGTGGCAAAGTCAGGGCCGGCTGGGGTGGCCCGGACCCATTGGATGAAGTCATCGAGATGGACCCAGGACGGGTCGCCCCTGAAGTCGAAATTGTCGCTGATCAGCGCCAGGCGAGCATCCTGGTCCAGGTTGCCGTAGTCGTAGGCAAAGGCTGAGCCTGGAAGTGCCGGGTTGCCGCGGAACTGGTCCCGCACCAGGGTACCGTCAGGGTTCAGGCCGTTGTTGGACAGCAGCCATTCATCGACGCGCTGGATGTGGATGTAGGTGCCTTCATAGATGCCGTTGATCCAGAGGTCGAAGTAGCGTGTCTGTGACGCCGGCATGTCGAGTTTGCGGAACATCTCGAAGCTGATTTGTTCCCGCATCATGGTCGGGTCGGTGTACATGGCGTTGATGTTCATCCGATCGCTGCCAAACAGCAGATCTTGCGACTGCTCGAAGCGCACGTTGAAGGACTTCTTCGGCAGCCAGCGGGAGGAGCCGCCGCGGAAGCGCAGGCCGGTGAGTTCCTGGATCTCATCGGAGCCGTTGAAGCGCACCCGCCCCGGCAGGCGCTCATCGCTCAGCGGACTGCGGCTGTAAAGGAGCTCGAGGTCTTCGGGTGCCATTTCCAGATCCATGCGCACGCCGGTGGAGGCGAGCAGATCCGGTCCGGCTTCGACGCGGGACAGGATGAGTTCGCGCAACGGTTCGTCATCAGGCTGGTAGCTGAACAGCCAGTTCTCAGCGTTGCGCACCATGCTGGCCAGCCCGCCAGGGACGATGGTCAGCATGTCGGGACTGAGGAAATCATTGAAGTTGCCGCCGGCAAAGCCGATCAGTCGGCCAAATTCGATCTGCTCGCCATCTCGCACCCCGGCGCCAATCTTCCAGATTTGCTCGCCGTCCTCGTCGTAGCTGAACCAGTTGACCAGGACCTGGCTGGGTCCATAGGGTGTCAGGCTGATGCCTTCACCGCCCTGGCTGGGATCGAACCAGTGGCCTTCCAGTGCCATGATGACAGGGTCCTGGTCGCTCGGGCGCTGACAGCCGCCGATGCCGTCCAGGGCCAGCAGCTCGCGCCCGGCAGCGGCGCCAAAGTCGGCGCCATCCAGGCTGAATCGCAGCATTGCCGATGCACAGCTGGGCTGGTCCTGATCGGCGACAAAAACCAGGCTGGCGCGGCCGGCCCGTTCGACCTGAACGCCATCGGGACGATTGGTGTACCAAAGGTCGTTGAAGCGCAGGACGCGGTCCCGGCCGCGGGCGGTGCCGGTCAGCCAGAGTGGTTCACCCTGGTCGTTGTGGGTTGCCCAGTAGACGACCGCCGAGCCTTCGCTGAGCATGTGCAGCATGATGCCTTCGCCATTGCGGCCCAGCGGCTGGTAGAAGTGCCCGCTCATCGCTCGCTGCAAGGGCTCGGGTTCAATCCCCTGGCAGAAGCCTGGGTCACCGCCGAGGTGACGATTGGCCACGAAACTCTGGATATCGTCCGGCACCAGTACATCGTTCCAGCACAGGTCAAGACCGCCGAGTGGGTCGAGATCAGTCAGGCTGGTCAGGGATGCGGGCAGCTCGCCGACCAGTCTGTTGGCCGACAGGTCGAGGCCGACCACGCTGTCGCCGGCTGCATTGCAGCGCACGCCCTGCCAGCGACACTCCGTGCCTTCGGCATTCATCCAACCCAGCTGGTGGCGCCAGTTTGCGCCATCCAGAGCCAGGTAAAGATCGCGTAGCGCCTGACGCTGGTCGCCCGGCAGGACCACGACATCGCCGGCGTCGAGGACCACGCTGTCTATCCAGACCGTGCGCGGTGGGTTGCGCGGGTTGCCATCAGCGCTGCGGTCACGCTGACGGATGCTGATGCGCACCGAGCCCACATCCGAGCCCAGGGCACTGCCCAGGCGGGTGGCACTTTCCAGCCGGGTCCATTGACCGGCCGGGGTTCTGTCAGGGCTCAGGCCGATGTCGGTCTGAATCTGCTCGGCATCGGCATTGGCCGAGTCCTGGTCGCACTCGCCATCGGCGTAAAAGTCCATGCGCAGCCGCAGCGCAAGTTCGGGGTGCGGTTCATCGGTCAGCGCCTGGACGGACAGACGCAGTGCAAACGGATCAGAGATCGCCACGCACTGCTCCAGCCGGCTGTCTCCGAAACCGCGTGCTACCTGGCTGAAATAGAAGGCGCGGCTGCCGGTATGAGCGAAATCAATGTCTTCGACGATGCCGAACTGTTCATCGCTCCCCAGCCGTAACTCCCAGCCGGGGGGGCCTTCCCGGTCCTGCCAGGCACCGGCCTCGGCCTCGAAATCGGCGTTGATGAGGGCATTGCTGACAGCGGGAAGCGCCAGCAAAAAGAGCGTTGGGATAAAGATTCGCATGCCTGGTCCTGACGTTGGGTTCTGAATTTCCCCCGCGCGACAGTATAAACCGGGCCGTTGCAGGATTTAGCCTCAATGATTTATTAACAAGTCTCGTCACTGAGGCCGCCGAACTGCAGTTCGCCGGCGCTTGCATCTTTGCATCATCATGCTGACATACCTGCCGGGTAAACAAGCTTGTTATCATCCGCGCTTCAGTGAAGGAGCCGACCATGTTGCGCAGTGCCCTGACCGAATCCCTGCCTGTCGCCCTGGAAGCTCAGGTCTGCGTGGTCGGTGGCGGGCCCGCCGGCATCGTGACAGCGCTGGAGCTTGCCAGGCTGGGGGTCGCTGTGGTTCTGATCGAAGCCGGTGGCAAGGATGGGCCAGGTGCCGGGGAAACGTCCTATGCAGGCTCATCCGCCGGCCGGCCTTACCCCGTGCAAGGTTCCAGGTTGCGCTGGCTGGGCGGGACATCGAATCACTGGGGCGGCTGGGTAAGGCCATTGGATCCGACCGACTTTCTCGACAAACCCGCGCTCGAGCTGCCGGCCTGGCCGATCAGGCATGCTGATCTGCAGCCCTGGTATGAGCTTGCCGATAGCTGGTGTGAGGTGGCAACCCAGGGCTACGAATTCGGGCAACTGGGGCTGGAAGGCACAGGCCGTGTTTTCGATCTTGCCGCCGGCAAAGACTTCCAGAACGGCTTTTTCCGGGTCAGTCCACCAACGCGCTTCGGCCAGCGCTATCGCAGTGAAATTGCCGAAAGCTCAGCGCTTGATTGCTGGACTGACCTGACAGTCGTTGAGATGATCCAGTCTGCAGACAGGGTTCGGCAGCTGCGTGCGGTAAGCACGGACGGAGCAGAGACCCGGATTCGCGCCGATCATTTTGTTCTGGCCATGGGTGGGCTGGAGGTGCCGCGCCTTTTGCTGGCCCAGTCCGAGGTTCCCGGCAACCAGTCCGGGCTGGTCGGTGCCTGTTTCATGGATCATTTCGGCATCCGTCCGGGTCGTTTGCTGGCTGCCGGCGGGCTCATGTATCGCATGTTCGACTGGGACGGACAGACCATCATTCCGATGCTCAGGCCAGCCGCACAGCTGCTTGCGGGTGAGGCCCTGCCGAATGCCTGCATCATGCTGGCCGCGACCAGACCGGAACCGTCGCTGCCGCCGGTTTACTGGTCGAACCAGGCCATTTCCGGGCTGGAGGAGGGTGAAGCGATGACTTATGACGTCGTGTTCATCAATGAGCCAGTGCCGGACCCTCGCAGTCGGATCACCCTGGTCGATGAGCGGGACAGTTTCGGTCTGCCTCGGCTGCAACTGCACTGGCAGCTGCCAGCGGACAGTTTTCAGCCCGCGCTCAAGCTGGTTGACCGCTTCCGCCACTTCGTTGGTCAGGAGGCTATCGGTCGCTTTCAGTGGTTGCAAAGAGCAGGTTTGCCTGAGGATCAGACGCCGGGCATCGGCTACCACCACATGGGCACGACCCGAATGTCTGCCACCCCGGATGCCGGGGTGACCGATCCGAACTGCAGGATATGGGACCGGGAAAATCTCTATGTGGCATCCAGTTCGCTGTTTCCGACGGCCGGATATGCCAACCCGACGCTGACGATTTGCGCCCTGGCCAGCCGCCTCGCCCGGCACCTGGCAGACAAGTTCGAGCAGCAGTCATGACGACCACTCGGCGGGATTTCATTCGCCTGAGCGGCCTGTGCCTGTTTTTCAGTGCCAGCGGCCTGAGCACGGGATGCAAGGATCGGACGGACGTGTTTCAGACATCGCTTGCCGACCCGCAGCTAAACTCGCGGCTGATTGCGATCGCGGCCAGCTTGCGCGGAGTGCACGCGCTTGGCCAGCATTGTCTTGACGGTCGCTCGACCGCCGATTTGACCAGGGCATTGAACGAGCGCCTGCACGAAACCGGGGCAGCGTCAGTCGGCCAGGCGCTGGTGAAGTCGGCGAGGACGGATTTTTCCATCGGCCGGGTCATCGATTTTCAGGATTGGTTGCTCAGCGAGACGGAATGTCTGCTGGCTGCGCTCGGTGTTGCCGTTGGCGCCGGTGGTGAGGAGGAGGCGAGCGGGCTCGTCTATCGGTCCTTTGCCAGGGTCAGTTACTGGGGGCCGGACCGGACCAATCAGGGCGAGATCTTCAATATCCAGAGTGACGGCAGCGGTGCCTTCTGGGTAAGACTTGATGGCGACATCAGCGATTCGCTTGTCCTGAGGCTCGACGGCGAGCCGCTTTTGACCACCGTCAGCGGTAGCCTGGTCACGGCGGTAGTTGCTCCCGCCGAAGCGCAGCGGATTGTCTCGGTACCGGGCCAGTATCGGCTCGAGCTGCTTGATGTCGCCAGGAATTGGGTCCAGCCCCTGGGCGCCCTGCGTGTCGATCCTGTCACGGTCATGGCGACGTTGGCTGACGGCACGACCTCCAGGGTTTTCTGCCAGCCGGCCGATTGGGGGCCGCGGCAGGCTGTGGAAGGCCAGCCGTTCAATCAACAGCCGGGCGGTGACTCGGCCATCTGGGTTCGAATTGACTGTGTCCCGACCGATACGGTCATGCAGCTGGGAGCCCATTACTTGCCAACCACGCTGTCTGATGGTGTGGTGACGGCGCTGGTGGCAGCTGAGCCTGGCCTTGTTCGGGGTTCTTACCCGATCACACTGATCTCGGAATCAGCCTCGGAGCGTTTGTTGCTGGGCACGCTCGACATCCAGGGGCCTTGAGTCGATGCCGTCGCAACGCGCTTCAGGACAAGCAGTTCACTCCAGTGAGGATCTTCGCTGGATGAAGGAAGCCCTGCGCATGGCCAGGCAGGCTGAGGCATTGGGTGAGGTGCCTGTAGGGGCGGTACTGGTGCACCAGGGCGAGATCATTGGCGCAGGCTGCAATCGCTTGATTACCGATGCCGACCCTAGCGCTCATGCCGAGATGGTGGCGATTCGAGAGGCTGCCCGCCACCAGGGCAATTACCGCCTGCCCGGCACAACGCTGTATGTCACCCTAGAGCCTTGCAGCATGTGCGCCGGCGCCATCATCCAGGCGCGGATAGCGCGCGTGGTCTTTGCGACACCTGACCCCCGTACCGGAGCGGCCGGTTCCGTGTTCCAGATACTCGACCATCCCGGTCTGAATCACCGTTGCCAGCTTGCAAGCGGTGTTGCCGGGGAAGAAGCTGCTGATTTGCTCAAGTCCTTCTTTCGACGGCGTCGTCAGCAAGCCGGCCAATAGCGATTCGCTCGCACTATTTCCATGGCGCCTGTCGCCATATCACGGCTATTGCGTTCCTTTGATTAAGCGCCTTGTGGTGCTATCGCCGAAAGGCCATTGGCAATTGCTATCGGAGGACATGATGAAAGTATTTACGGCTTTGATTCTTTTCGTATTCATGGCGGGTACCGCGTTGGCCGCGAGCCTGACCTACCAGGGCGAGATTCAGGATGGCGGTGAGCCCCTGAGCGGCTCGCATTTCATGCAGTTCGAGTTGTTTACCAGCCAGTCCGGCGGTTCACCGATCGATGAAAGTTTTGGCATGGTCAACTTCAACAACGGACTGTTCCAGGCCGAGCTGGATTTTGATCGATCGTCCTTTGACGGTGGGGCACTGTGGCTGGAGATCACGATTGAGGACAGCAATGGCAATATGCAGTTGCTCAGCCCGCGTCAGCGCGTTGGCGCCAGCCCGGTAGCGCTGTTCGCGCTGGAGGGTAACGAGGGTCCGCCCGGACCACAGGGCCCGGAAGGTCCTCAGGGGCCACCGGGCAGTGGTGGCGATGGAGATTCCTTCTGGACGGAAGCCGGGGCAGGTAGCGGCATCAGCTATCAGGGCGGAAGAGTGGCGATAGGTACCTCTGCCGGTAGTGCAACCCTTGACGTCAGGGCTCAGGGTGAGCGTCCCTTCATGGTCTCACTCAACAACAATCAAACCATAATGACCAATTCGAACAACAGTGTGACCATTGGTAGCGTTGCCACGGGCCCGGCCAATGGCTTGCGGGTTACTGGCGGAACGCATCTTCAGGGTGAAGTCCGTGCGGATTCGCCAGTCGTGATCGAATCAAGTGCGAGCAATCCGTTCACGGTTACTGCCGATTCTGGAACCTCTGCAGAAACCAGAATGTATGTAAATAATCATGGCCTTACGGTAGGTGCTGGTGCGCTTGGTGCCCCGCAACGAGGCCTGAGAGTGCATAGCGACGCAGCAATCGGCGGCCATGTGGGTATTAATCTTCAGCCCTGGGTCCAAAGGCGATTTGCTTTGTCTGCCCGCGCTTCCTCGGGCCACATCGCCGCCGTATTGCAAAGCTCAAGCGGAATGGACGGCTGGGGGATCGGCACCGGGGCGGATTCCGGCTTCCTGAATTTCTATCATTTCACCGACGTCAGGAACAACGCTACTCTCAGAGCCAGAATTCACAAAGACACCGGTGCGTACTTGACGAGTTCCGACAAACGCCTCAAGACCGACATTGAACCAGTTGAAAACGTGTTGGAAGGGGTCCTGGCGCTAGAACCAGCCAGCTATCAATTTATTGAAGCCAGCCCGGGCGGTAATCGCAGCCTTGGCTTCATGGCCCAGGACGTTCAACAGGTCTTTCCGGACCTGGTCGTTGCCGATGTTGATGACGGTTATCTCGGCCTGAACTATGCCCAGTTCTCCGTGCTCGCCATTCAGGCTGTGCGCGAGCAGCAAGCCATCATTGATGAGCAGGCCCAGACAATCGCAGCGCTTCGCATTGAAATGGAAGCCTTGCGCAGCAAGACCGATGATCGCCTGGCCCGGATCGAGTCGGTGTTGCTGGGTGAAGTCGAGGTTGCGGAGGTGTCGCAATGAAATGGTCGCGCTTTGACTGTAATCACCTGCTGTCATCGCTAGGGCTGGTGTTGCTGGTCGCAAGCCTGGGCGCCCAGGCGCAAGATCTGGAACTCAAGCGAGGTGGCCTGGTCGCCGGCGGCGGTCTGGGCAGCGGTGGCGGTGGCTTGACCCTGTCAGGAGCACTTGGGCAGTGGGAAAGTACTGAAATCGGTGCCTTGAGCGGCACCAGTATTGTGATGAGCGGCGGCTTTTGGGTCGTCGCGGGAGAGCCGGTAGAACCGTTTCCTGACGAACCTTCGGCGGTAGTCGCCCTGGAAACCGATCCTGATCTGAGTTGCCCGGGCTTTTACGTGCTGCGCACTCATGCCGGGCCCGGTTCGGAAGCGGGTAGATTCGGTGCTGAGCTGAATCTGACCGGTTCGGGTCGACGAACGCTGCAGGGTGGCCTGAATTTCGGGGGCCGTGCAACGGCTTCGGTGCGCGGCTTTTCTGCCTTCAATATTGCCAACTCTGCGGACGAACAGCAGGAGGTCGAAATTGAAGTCACCGTTGGCGCATCCGGACAGCTTATCCTGGAGCGACGCAGCGGTGGCAGTGTCGTTGCTACGCCAATCGACGAGCCGGTTTCAGCGGGCACCAGCACGCATAGCGCGATTGTCGAACCTGGTTTTTACGTGGTCGCCTTTACGCCTGAAACAAACGCCTCGACGAGCTACCTGGTGTCGGCCTTGACCTCCTATATCGATCGGCCCGGTGGTGGTTTCCAGGGCGGCGTTGTTGTTGGTGGCTACCATGATCCGGAGCGCGCTTCTGGTTCCTCGGAATCCACCGGTTTTGCCGGCTTCTGCATCGCCGAAGACCGAAATGTGGTGGTGGAGGTGCTGTCTCGCCCGACCTATGGATCCTCGGGTTCGACCAGTATGGCTTTTTCGCTTTCCCGTAGCGGACAGGTGGTTTACGACTCCCGGGATTGAAACCAGGAGCGAGCGCGCTGCTGCGAGCCGGGTGTTGATGGATTCGAACCGGTTCCCGGCGCGCTCGTTTCCCGATTTCGGCCGCTGGGTTGGGTGAATATCGAGACGAGCCCGCGGGCATTTGCGGGCTTGCTGCCAATTGGTCGGCAATAAATGGGCCACCGGGTTATTATTGACCGGCTAATCAACTCCTATCGGGTGTATGAATGAACAACCGTTTTACTCTGCCAGCGGCTTTCGCCGCCATCCTGCTGCTGTCCGCCTGCACCGACCCAGAGCCGTCAGCGCCTCCGGTGCCAGAGCCGGCCGAGACGCCTGAAGCTGCAGCCGAAGCGCCCACCGCGGAGCATGTTGGTGACGCGATCAATCCGTTGTTGGCGGAAAGCACGCTGCCCTACGGTATGCCGCCGTTTGATCAGATTCGTGACGAGCACTTCCAGCCGGCCATCGAGCAGGGCATGGCGGAGCATCGCGCCGAGATCGATGCGATTGCCTCGAACCCGGAAGAACCGTCCTTCGAAAATACCATTATCGAGCTCGAGCGTGCCGGTCAGACCCTGGGCAATGTCATGCGGGTGTTCAGCAATCTGAGTGGTGCCAATACCAATGAGAACCTGCAGGCTGTTCAGCGGGAAATGGCTCCCAAGCTGTCGGCGCACAGCGATGCGATCAACCTCAATGCCGAGCTGTTCGGTCGCATTGAGGCCCTGTACGAGCAGCGCGACGCGCTGGAACTGGATGCCGAGTCGCTGCGCCTGCTCGAGGACTACCACACCCGCTTTGTTCGTGCCGGTGCCCGCTTGAGCGACGAAGACAAGGAAGCCCTGCGCGAAATCAACACCGAGCTGGCAAGGCTGGGTACCGAGTTCAGCCAGAAGGTGCTGGCCGAGGTCAATGCATCGGCTGTGGTCTTCGACAATCGCGAAGCCCTGGACGGGCTTGGTGATGCGCGTATTCAGGCGGCAGCCCGTGAGGCTGCGGATCGTGGCCTGGAGGAAGGCAGCTATGTAATCACCCTGCTTAACACTAGCGGCCAGCCGCCGCTGTCCTCGCTGCATAACCGCGAATCGCGTGAGCGAGTCCATCGCGCCTCGCTGGACCGCGGCAGCCGCGGCAACGAGCACGACACCACGGCCACCGTGTCGCGTATTGTTGAACTGCGTGCCCGCCGTGCCCAGTTGCTGGGTTACGACACCCACGCCGACTACATTCTCGAGCGCCAGACGGCCGGCAGCGTCCAGACCGTGGTCGATTTGCATGCCAATGTCGGCCCGATAGCAGTGGCCAATGCGCGCAGGGAGGGTGAAGACCTGCAGGCCCTGATCAACGAGCTCGAAGACGAGCCCTTCGAGCTTGCATCCTGGGACTGGTCCTACTACGCCGAAAAGCTGCGCGAGCGCCGCTACGATTTTGACGATAGTGAAGTACGCGCCTACTTCGAGCTTGAAAGCGTACTTGTCAACGGCGTGTTCTATTCGGCCGAGAGGCTGTTCGGCGTGACCTTTGTCGAGCGCGAAGATCTGCCCGTCTATCATCCCGATGTGCGGGTCTGGGAAGCCTTCGAAGAAGACGGTACCCCGATCGGCCTGATGCTGACCGACCTGTATTCACGCTCGAACAAGCGTGGTGGTGCCTGGATGAACTCCTATCGGATCAATTCCGGTCTGCTCGGCGGCTATCCGGTCACTGGCAACCATCTCAATATCACCAAGCCGCCGGAAGGCGAGCCGACCCTGATGACCTGGGACGAAGTAACCACCTTGTTCCATGAGTTTGGCCACGTCATCCACGGTCTGTTCTCGGACGTGCACTTTCCCAGCTTCGCGGCTACCGCGGTGCCGCGTGACTTCGTTGAATACCCCTCGCAGGTTTATGAAATGTGGGCTTCGTGGCCGGAAGTGTTGCAGAACTATGCCCGTCATTACGAGACTGGCGAGCCGATTCCCGAAGCGTTGCTGGCGCGGGTGATGGAGGCGGCAACCTTCAACGAGGGTTTCCGCACCACCGAGTATCTGGCCGCGTCAGTTATCGACATGGAACTGCACCGCCTGGGGCCGGATGACGTGCCGCCCGCTGACGAGATCATGGCTTTCGAGGCCCGGGTGCTGGCCGAGTCGGGCATGGACTATCCGCCGGTTCCGCCGCGCTACCGCATTCCCTATTTCTCTCACAGCATGGGCGGCTACTCGGCTGGCTACTATTCCTACTTCTGGAGTGAAGTGCTCGATGCCGACAGCGTGCTGTGGATTCGCGAAAATGGCGGATTGAACCGCGAGACCGGCCAGCACTTCCGCGACACCATTCTGTCGAGAGGCGGCAGCAAGGATGCCATGGAGCTTTACCAGGACTTCGCTGGCCGCGTGCCCGGTATCGAGCCGCTGCTCGAACGTCGGGGCCTGTTGGTTGAGGACTGATGCCTCGGCAGTCCGCTGGCTGGTCCTGATTGGGGCCGATAGCCTTGTCAGCCCGGCCTGAAACAACAAAAGCGCCGCCCGTCTGGGCGGCGTTTTTACGTCGCCTGACCACCTGGCTGGTTGAGGACGCCCTCGGTGGTCCGCGACCTTGGAAATTCGCCTGGGTGATCAATTTCCAGAAAGCAGGGACATTTTTCTTTCTCGGTTTCCTGATCTGGTACTACGGCAATGACAGTACTGCGGCCTGGGTCTACCTGGCCCTGCACGGCAGTTATGGCGTGGTCTGGCTGATCAAGGATCTGAGCTTTCCCGATTCGGGCTGGCAAAAGCGCATCACCATCATGGGTGGGATCAATGCCTTCCTCGGCGTGCTGGGGTGGTACTGGGTGTTCGGCTGGCTGCTGATTTCCGGCTACTCGGACCCGGTCTACCCGCTGCCGGAGCAGGTCTGGTTCGCACTTTGCATCAGCCTGTGCCTGGTCGGTTCGGTGATCATGATTGCCGCCGATGCCCAGAAGTATTACACCCTGCGCATCAAGCGCGGCCTGATCACCGACGGCCTGCACCGCTACATCCGCCATCCCAATTATCTCGGCGAGATGATGATCTACGGCAGCTTCGCCCTGATGGTCTGGCACTGGCTGCCGTTGTTGGTCCTGGCCTGGGTCTGGATCGGGGTGTTCGCCGTCAACATGGTCCACAAGGAAGCCAGCATGAGCCGCTACCCGGAGTGGGCGGATTACAAGAAGCGCTCGTGGTGGCTGGTGCCGGGGGTGTGGTGAAATTGCGCGAAGCGGTGAGAATCAAGAGATGAAGGAAATCCTCTTCCTTCTTGTCCCTTAGCTCGCACTATTTGCCGCTTCTTCCAACAGCTCCTCACCTTGAAAGCCGGGATTGTTCACTTGCCTGGTCACCCGGTGCGCTTTCATCCAGTCATCCGGGGGTGGATGGATGAGGCTTTCCGCCTCCTCCTTGTCGCCCGTGAGCCAGCTATCCCAGTCAGATTCGGCGAGCATCACCGGCGAGCGGTGGTGGCCGATGTCGGAAAGCAGTCTGTTCGGCCCCGTGGTAACAACCGTGAAGGATTGCAGGGGATCGCCGTCGGCTGTCGACGACGGCTCCCACAGGCCGGCCATGACCAGAAAAGGGCCCTGGCTGGGCAGAATGCGCCAGGGTTGCTTGGGCTGAGTGCGCTGGTCCCACTCATAGAACCAGGAAAACGGTATCAGGCAGCGCCGGTCACGTTTCCAGGCCTCGCGGAAGGTGGGTTTTCCCGAGACGGTCTCGGTAAAGCTTCGGTCAGCTTCCGAGCGGCAGTTGGCGGTTGAAAATTTCGGCAGTTCACCCTTCATCCAGCGCGGGATCAGCGGCCATATCATGCCGCGGGGCAGGCGCTGATCGTTTTCCGAGACAATGACTGGAACCCGAGTCCAGTGGACGCCTTCGCGGGTTTTGTAGGAGGGGGCAAGGTTGAGAATGCGCAAGCCGCCTTCCGGTGGCTCGCCAGCCAGATTGAAATAGTTCCAGAGCCTGGACCAGTCGTAATCCAGACCGCCACGACCGCACATACTGGTGATTGTAGCTGATAAACTTCGCAGTCCGTGCCGAGGTGGCGGAATTGGTAGACGCGCCAGGTTTAGGTCCTGGTGTCTTGACGGCGTGGAGGTTCGAGTCCTCTCCTCGGCACCAAATCAAAGTAAGCCGTAGCCCGGCCCAACGCGGCCGGGATCGACATCAGGGCCATCGACTTTTCCTGGATTTGGCTGATTGAGAGCGGCTGACTCGGGGGCGTTTTCGAATGCATGGTGGTTTGCCGGGCAGAGTCCCCGGGGACGTTGCCCCGGGCTACAGAATCCCGTCCTTTCGAACGCTCACGGCCAGTGACGCGTTCTACCGCTCCCGCTACGCCAGTTGCCAAAGAGACCCGTAGCCCGGCCCAACGCGGCCGGGATCGACATCAGGGCCATCGACTTTTCCTGGATTTGGCTGATTGAGAGCGGCTGACTCGGGGGCGTTTTCGAATGCATGGTGGTTTGCCGGGCAGAGTCCCCGGGGACGTTGCCCCGGGCTACAGAATCCCGTCCTTTCGAACGCTCACGGGCAGTCATGCGTTCTACCGCTCCCGCTACGCAGATTGTTGATGACGCTTCAGGTGCGGGGAGGGGAGCGTTGTAGAGAGATGGTGCCCAGGGGGAGACTCGAACTCCCACATCCTTTCGAATACTAGCACCTGAA
>REEQ01000119.1 GCA_007695005.1 Wenzhouxiangellaceae bacterium
GATACGGACCCTGCTTGAAGCCCTGAATGTGATCTACATTGGTGCCGGGTTAATAGTCGCCGGTCACACGATGGAGAATGATGTTGAACTCGGTGCCGGGACGGGTTCGATCCAGCTTGGCCCCGATCACGTAGGTCCGTCCAGCCTCGACCACCAGCTCGATGCGATTGTCTCCCCGCGAGGGCCGGGTGGTCCGACCGCGCGGTTGAACCAGACCGCTGGCGTCAATCCGTACCGAAATCTCATACTTTCCGGGCGCCAGCCAGATGCTGTCCCGATGCTGTATCGGATGGCCGTCGACGGCAATGAACTTGACCGGATAGATGTCTCGCGCCCGTTCCCCCGGAAACCCGACAATCATTCCAGCATCTTCGCCCGGGCTGGCGAAGGGGACTGGCCGCGCCGGGACATCTGCAGACCAGATCATCAGGCCGGCCACGATCAATCCAAGGAACAGTTTCAGCTTTGCTTGCAACATGGGGTTCTTCGCTTTGGTGAGAGTGCAAGACGATTGTCGTCCGGCAACCGGGCAAAAGCCATGAAGCGGGCCTGAAATTTTCCTGAAACCTCCAGGGAACCTCTGAATACCTCTGCGCGGAGCGCGTTTTGGTCGGAGAGGCCGCAGATGGTCACCCGCATCGGCTCCAAGCAAGGCGTCGCCGGCGATGATCCGTGGGGCTACTGTTGCCCCGGCAACGAAGCAGTGGCCGGCTCAATTTCGGACCCCAACCGGCCGGTCCGTTCAGGTTTGGGCCCGCCCTGGCATGCGCCCCTAGTACCGTGCAGCGAATACTGTCGGTATCGCGAAATCGGTCTGATCGGATCTGGATGTGATCTACATGACTGGTGGTTCAGCAAAGAAGGTTTCGGCAGCATCGCGGTGAGCTGGCAGGTCGCGCGGCCATGGCTCACCCGGTTTCAGATCCAGAGCCTCCAATCCCGTCGCCAAAGGCGTCTGTTGCTGCGGCCAATCAAGCGGAAACTCGAACACACTGGCCGCATACATGGCCTGAGCCTCAGGCCGGGTCAGCCACGCAGCCAAGCGGTCTGCCAGGGCAGGGTGGCGCCCCCCCTTTGGCAGGGCAATGGCGGTGATGTTGACCGCGACCGGAGTTGAGGAGTCCGGCCAGCCGAACACCAGATTTTCGGCGATCGCCCGCTCTTCGGGGTCATCACTGGCTGCCCAGCGCATCAGGTAATAGTGGTTGACAAGTGCGGCCGTGCAGAGGCCGTTGGCCACGGCTCGAATCTGGTCGCGGTCCCCGCCGGGAACTTCCACACGGTGATCAAAGACCGTGGTCGCCCAGGCAAGGCTTGCATCAACACCGCGGTTGGCAACCAGCCAGGTCAACCATCCACGATTGTAGACATGGGCGCCCGGGCGAATGCAAAGTTGGCCGTTCCGGGCAAGATCGGTCAGTGCATCTACATCGGCCGGATGCTCGCTGTCGGCGCGACGCACGACTGATCGCGCTCGCCAGGCAATGCCGGACCAGTAGTCTTTGCTGTCCCGCCACTTGGGATCAACGCCAGCTAGCGCCTCTTGCGGCAGGGGACGGAGCAGACCTGCACGCTGCAGGGTATCCACCCGCAAGGCATCGACGACCAGAATGAGGTCCGGCTTCTGTTCGGTTCCTTCAATCAAGGCTTCGACAATGCCATCCCCACCCAGTACACGGTATTCCACCGCCAGGCCGGTCTGTTCGGTGAAAGCCTCCAGCAAGGGCTCGATGACCTCCCCACCCCGGTAACTCCAGACCAGCAGCGGATCGCTGTCTGACCAGGCCGAAGGCGCATACATTCCCAGGGTTAACGCAAAGACAGTCAGAAAACGGCAGGGCATGGGGATCGGCTCCGTTGGATGAGAAGGCTTGCAGCAAGGAGCGAGAGTCTATACCACCCCAAAAAGGGCATGCGAGTCCTTCGTATTGCGGTTCATGACAATCAGCGAGACTCAGGGACACAGGTGGCCAGCGCACTGCTGTTCGGCCATCCCGGAACGATCAGCGCCAGAGGACCGGCAACGGAGTCTGATCCGACGGCGGATGCCGATCCTGATCATGCGGACTTGCCCCGCGTCACCGTGACCGGTCAGCCGCTGTCCAACCTGGTCGATGCACTGCCATGAAGGCATCTGAATCAATCCGTTTCCGGGCGGTCGATGGCGGCCGCCCGCGTCGCCTGCCAGGTGAAGGCCTGCCAATGTCCTTCACTGCGCCGAAAAACACCGGTATTGAAAAAATGACTTGGTTCATCAGCGGCATCAGTGGCCACCAGACGGAAGGTAATCACGGCCGTTTCACCTAGCACCCGCACCCGGACCTCGTCGGCTGAGTAGACCGGGCCGTCGGCGTCCGGCTCGCCCGCGCCCAGGCCCGCCATGATCTCGGCCTTGCCGAATCGCAGTCCGGCAGCGCTGGTATAGACCAGATCATCCGACCAGAAGCGCTCATGCACGGCGCGGTCATTGACCGTGGCCCCGGCCAGAAACTCGTCCAGCAAGGCGCGCAGCGTCGCTTCATCATCCCCGCTTTGCGCAAACGCCGGCCAGGCCAGCAGCAGCAACAGGCAAACGATCAAGGCTCTCATGGCGGGCATCTCCTTCTCGAAAGCACTGAGATTAACCCGGAAGGCCTCTTGACTGGCGAATGCGGCCGGCATGGGCTCCGTGGTCGATTCTCCGGAAGGGCCTGGATCGGCGTATGATCAGGCCTGCGCTATCGTGGAGGCCCGATCATGACTCGAGCACTGAATGCCGCCGATCTGTACGGTCTCAGCCGCCTGGCCGTGCACGCCGTGCGCGAGACCACCGACCTGGTCGAGCAAATGCACCGCACCATCGCCAGAGTGTCGGCGCCGATCGGACAATCGTCCAGCGGTCGCACGCGCGGCATCACCGGGCTGGTCTATCGCTCGATCCATGGCGTCACCGGCCTGGTCGGCGGTTCACTGGATCTGGCAGGGCGCCATCTGCTGCGAGCGCCCGAAGAAGAATCGTCCAGCGCCAGCCGCGAGCGGATCGTGGCGGTGATCAACGGCGTGGTCGGCGATCATCTCGAGGCTACCGCCAACCCGCTGGCCATTGCCATGCGCCTGCGCTACAGGGGTCAGGCGCTATCGCTGGACAGGACGGAGCTGGAGCGCTCGATTGCCCGTCCACAATCCCGTCTTTTGATCGCCGTTCACGGTCTGTGCCTGAATCATCACTGCTGGACGCCTCAAGGGGACGAGGCGGCAGTAGACCTGCCCGCTGAACTGGCCCGACGACTCGGCTACACCGAGCTGCACCTGCACTACAACACCGGGCGCTCGATAGCCCGCAACGGTCGCGACCTGGCCAGCCTGCTGGAGCAGCTTGTTTCCGAGTGGCCGGCGCCCGTGGAAGAGATCGTGCTGCTCGGTCACAGCATGGGCGGGCTGGTTTCGCGCAGCGCCTGCCACTACGGCAGCGAAGCCGGGCATGCCTGGTCCGACCATCTGCGCCGCGTGGTCTGCCTCGGTAGCCCGCACCTGGGCGCGCCGCTGGAACAGGCCGGACACCGACTGGAACGGCTGTTGGGAGTAAGCCCTTACAGCGCGCCGTTCCAGAAGCTGGGGCGGATGCGCTCGGCCGGCATCATCGACCTGCGCCACGGCCGCGTCCTTGACCATGGCGAGAATTTGCAGGCCCGGCTACCGGCCCAGGCAACATTGCACACCGTGGCCGCCACCCGCTCGGAAAGTAGCCGGCGGATCAGTGCCCGTCTGATTGGCGATGGACTGGTCCCGGTGGCCAGCGCCCTGGGCCAGCACCCGGACGCTCAGAAACGGCTGCCGATTGCGCCGGAACATGCCTGTGTGCTGGCGGGGGTGGGGCATATGGGCTTGTTGCGGGATTGGCGGGTGGTGGAGACATTGGAGGGTTGGGTAGGGGGTGTGGCTTTTGATAGGGTGGAGACGCCGGCCCGGGGTCGGTGAATTCCGCTTCGGTTCGACGCGGTGGCGAGGCCCTCAGCAAAATCCCCCGCCCCAGGACGGCTTGCAATGTCCAGGGCCATGGGGTTTAGCTCAAGGCGACGCTATCTCAGCTTGAGAGAGCACGGTGCAGGTCGATGAAACTGTCGAGGTTCCGGGATTTTTTCAGTTGGTGAGCGAGGCGCTGGCTGGCAACGTAGGCCGGCCAGGTCGGCTGGGCTGACAAGTCGAGACCGGCGCTGTCGGCATGGATTTTCAACTGGTCCGGGAAAACCGGGAAGTAGCGCTGCGGATGGAGCAGGAACGGCCAGATCGTGGCCATTGGCCAGCTTGCCATCGATTGCGCGGCCAACACCCCAAGCCAGTGCCCGAAGCGTTCTTCCAGGCTGCGCTTGCCGTGCAGCAGGCCATTGAGCGCTATGGCAAAGTCCTTGCACATGGCCTCATCGCTCAAGACATGCTCAAGACGGGCCATGTCCGTGGCTGCCAGCAGCTCGGCCGCCACCGCCACTTCGCGCACATGCTCGGCGATGCGGTCGAACTGCCCGCGACTGATCATTGGCCCCAGGGCCGGCTGGGCCAGGCGCAGGGAGGCCAGTTCAGAGGCCGCGTTGTTACGGGATCCTGAGCTCATGGATGTCGAGAACGGTCAACAGCGTCTATCTTCTCATGCCCATCGCGTGATGTTTTCTCAACCTGATGCAATCATTTCTGACCAGGCCCGGTCTTCACCTGCAAATGCCGTTTTTCTGCAAGGAAGCTGGAATGGGTGCGCTTGAAAAGCTGACCGACGAGGATTACCAACGCGCCTTTCGCTATGCCTGTGCGCTGGGTGCCGATCGCGACCTGGCCCTGGATTTGGTGCAGACTGCGCTGGTGAAAGGCCTGAATGCTGCCGCCCGTCACATTGACAATCCGCTGGCTTACCTGATGACCAGCGTGCGCAACTGCTTCTACACCGAGCTGCGCCGCAAGGGGCGCGATGATGCGGCCTTTGAAGACCTGGACGGCGTGATCGCCACTGACCTGAAGCCGCTGGAAGACATGATCGTCGAACGCGATGCACTGCAACAGGCCTGGGTCAAGCTGTCGCCACCCGAGCGCGAGCTGCTGCACCTCTGGGCCGTGGAAGGCCACACCCTGGAAGAAATCAGCAGCCAGACCGACACCCCGCGGGGCACGCTGCTGGCGCGGGTCCATCGGCTGCGCAAGCGCCTGGCCTCGTTTGATTTCCTGAATGTTTCCGGAGCACAGCCATGAGCCAACGCAACAAGACCAGCTCCCTGCGCCAGGGCGTTCGTGACCTGGCTGATCAGCAAACCCTCAGCTCCGACGAGCTGCGCAAGCTGCGCAGCCTGACCGAAGAAAAGCCGGCCATGCCCAGCCGTCGCCGCTGGCTGGCCGTTGCCGCGGGACTGGGTGCCGTTTCTCTGGGCGGCATCCTCGGCCCGACGTTGATCGGTCGCGGCAACCATGGCCAGGCCATGGCCGATGAGATTGCCTATAACCACCTCCGCCAGGCACCGCTGGATTTTGAAGCCGGCCTGGATGAGCTGCGCCGCGAGTTTGCCCGGCTGGGATTCAGCCTGCTCGATGCCGCCGAGGTCGAAAACGTCCCTGGCGAGCTGGCCGGCGGACGATTCTGCTCGGTGGCCTCAGTGCCGGCCGCCATGCTCCATTACCGCAGCGAACAAGGGCCGATCACCGTTTACCAGGCCCGCTTTGACCCCCAGCGCCACCGCGGTGCGGCCGATATGGATCGCGGCCAGTCCGGCAATGTGATCTACAGCGGCGGCGTCAAGGTCTGCCTGTGCCATACCCAGGGCGTACTGCTCGCCACGGCCAGCGGCGGTCGCCTGACATGACTCGCTAAAACCCCGCGCCGGGGGCTTTCCGGCGCAACAACACCAACCACGATCCAAGGAGCAAAACCATGCCCGTAATGAACTATTGCCTGAAATTCGTCGCCGGCCTGACGCTGGCCCTGTTTACCCTTGCCGCCAACGCCGGTGCTTTCGAGGACTTCTGCAATGATCGCCTGGCCGAGCTCAATGCCAAGGGCGAGCCGGTGCTGGTCGAGGTCTACGCCGACTGGTGCTCGACCTGCCGGCGCCAGTCGCCGCTGCTTTCCAGCCTGTTGGCCGAGGAGGAATTCAGCGCGCTGAACGGTCTGAAGCTGGACTGGGACGACCAGCAAGCCTACGCCAGATCCCTGGGAGCGGCCCGCCAGAGCACCCTGATTCTTTATCGGGACGGTGAGCAACTGGACCTGTCGATCGGTGAAACCAACCCGGACCGGCTGCGTGAATTCCTGCGCCAGGCCGTCAACTGAGTCGCCGGAAGGATCATGGAGCTGCAAGCCATCACTCTGGGCCTGGCCTTTCTGGCCGGACTGGTGACCACCTTGTCCCCCTGCGTGTTGCCGATTCTGCCCATGATCGCCGGGGCGGCCACTGGCCGCTCCCGGTTCGGGCTGTTGGCACTCGCCGCAGGCCTGGCACTTTCGTTCACCATCGTTGGCGTAACCCTGGCCGCCAGCGGTCAACTGATCGGTCTGGACGAACGCAACCTGCGCTTGGGAGCCGGTGTCCTGATGCTGGCCGTGGGCGTGCTGCTGGTCAGCGCCCGGCTGCAGGCCGGCTTCAGTCGTCTGACCGCCAGCCTGGGCAGCGCCGGCCATGGCGCGATGAGTCGGGTCCAGTCCGATCATCCTACGGCACAGTTTCTGATTGGCATGCTGATGGGCGTGGCCTGGAGCCCCTGCGTAGGCCCAACGCTGGGTGCGGCCATTGCCCTGGCCGCCGGCGGTAGCGGCCTGACCGAGGCCACGGTCATCATGGCCACATTCAGCATCGCCGCTGTCGTGCCGCTGACAGCAGCCGGCCTGGCCACGCGATCATTATTTGCCAGAAGGCGCGACCGGCTGGCCCGAATCGGACAGATCGGGCGGCTGGTGATGGGCTACAGCCTGATGCTGATCGGCCTGCTGGTATTGACCGGACTGGACAAGCAGCTCGAAGCCTGGCTGCTGGATATCGCCCCGGACTGGCTGCCAGCGCTGACCACCCGCTTCTGACAGATCAAACCCGCAATCTACATGCATATTTGACGTTGGTCAAAAGCCTTGGCGGCTGGTTCCGGCATGATGACGATCAATCGATTCACCAACTCCGGAGTCCAGGATGGCCAACGGGTACAGCAGACGAAGCGCCAGGATATTGCCACTGATCCTTGCCCTCGCTCTTTCCGGACTGACACTCGCCGATTACAGCGAGAAAAGCTTTGAAACCCTGGACGGCGGCACCGCCGCCCTTGGGGATTATCACGGCCAGATCGTCGTGCTCAATCTCTGGGCCGTGTGGTGCTCGCCCTGCCTGATCGAAATCCCCCACCTGGTTGCCCTGCAGGATAGCCTGGAGGCAGCCGATGCCACCGTTATCGGCTTGTCCATTGACTCCGGCAGCCCAGGCGCTATCAGTCGCTTCTGGGAAAGGCGTCTGCAAATCACCCCGAACTATCCCCTCTGGCTGGGCACTGCCGACCAGGCCCGCCAATACTTCGGTGCCCGCACTTACCCCACCACCCTGATCATCGACCGCGACGGAGAGGTCCGCCAGACCCTGATCGGTCTTCAGACCAAAGCTGACCTCGAAGCCGCCATCAACGCCCTGCGCTGACGCCATCGTCAGTGTTTGGCCATGGCATCAAGGATGCCATCGGCCCCAAGACCAATACCCAACGGCAGTGCTTCAGCAAACATCGCCCCCGGCCGCGTCGGGCCGGGCTACATGGTTTCCTTTTTTCATCTTCCCTCTCATATCAGAATTCATGCATTTGACGCGCATCAACTCATGGAAAGATGCAAACCCATAGAATGTTTTCTATCGAGATCGAAACCAGTCCGGCGATCTCACCCCGACAGCCGCCGCAACGGCCCAGGGAATCGACGCAAGCCAAGGTCCGGATCTGGAATCAAGGAGCGACCCATGAAACACAGTTATTCCACGCGCGCACTGACCGTACTCTGTTTGCTGGCCGGCTTGATCCTGGCCGCGCCTGCGGCGCTGGCCGATGATTTCGAGCTCAAGGGGGACCCCGAAGCAGGCAAGCAGCCCTACCAGCAGCAATGCGCTTCCTGCCACGGCAACAGCGGCAAGGGCGATGGTCCGGCTGCGCGCGCCTTCAACCCGCCACCCGCCAGCCTGCTAAGAGACGAGCTGAGCGCAGAGCACCTGTTCCTGGTCACTCGCGATGGTGGCATGGCTCACGGCCTCGCCCCGACCATGCCGGCATTCAACCGCTCGCTCAACGAGCAGCAGATTCACGATGTCGTCGCCTACTTGCTTTCGCTGCGCGACGAGTAACTCTGGTTCAAGACAACACCGGCATTGGCCGGTAAGGAAAAGCACCATGTTCAAGCTCAACTCAAAACACCGGAGCCCGCCCGGCGCCGGCCTGCTCGGCCTGGCTGCAGGCGCCGCAGCCATGCTGCTTTCGGCCACGGCACTGGCCTGTCCCGCCTGCAACGACAGTTTCATGCACGAGATCACCACCGAGCGCATGAATACCGTCACCGGGCAGGACATTCTGGCTGCCGTTGCGAACCAGCGCGGCCTGCCGCTGGGCGCAGCCGATTCCATCACCGCCGCCCAGGTAGCCGCGGCCCGAACCGAACGCGGACTCAATCCGATCTTCGAGGGCGCAGAGTTCATCGAGATCATTCAGCGCGATGAAGGCCTGGATATCCCGGCCACCAGCTTCGTTCCCCAAAACGTCGAGCCCGATGTGGAGTTCACCATCAGCCTGGACGAAGGCCAGACCTATATCGGCCAGGGCGTGATTTACGATGGTTTCGTGTCCGATGGCAAGATCCCCGGACCCACGCTTCGAGTGACCCAGGGCGATATCGTGCGCATGACCATCGTCAATACCGGCACGGTCCCGCACGGTGCCTCGATCCACGCGGCCGACACCCAGACCTCCAAGTACGTCGGCCAGATCGGACCCGGCGAGAGCAAGAGCGTCACTTTCCGGGCCAACATGCCGGGCGTGTTCATGTGGCACTGCGCCCCAGGTGGACATGCCATCCCGATGCATGTCCTGTTCGGGCAGTACGGCATGATCGTGGTCGAACCCAGGGACACCAAATACAAGCTGGAAGAAAAGCTGGGCCATGGACCTGATCTGACCCTGTACATGATCCAGCACGAGTTCTACGCCAGCGGCAAGGATGCCGTCGAAAGCAAGCCGCTCTACACCGCCTTCAACGGTCGCGTGTTCCGCTACATCGAAGAACCGATCACCGCCAAGCCTGGCGACTACGTGCGCGTGTACTTTCTCAACATCGGTCCCAACCTGATCTCGACCTTTCACCTGGTCGGCATTGTCTGGGATTACGTCTACTGGCAGGGTCATCCCGAAGCGTACATGCCGGGTGGCCAGACCGTCACCGCGGGTCCGTCGGATTCCTGGGTGATCGAGTTCCGGGTGCCGCCCGATGAAGGCGTCTACCTGATGCTCTCGCATGCCGTCGGTTCGACCAGCCGCGGCGCCATCGGCGCGCTGGTGGCCACGGCCGATGCCGATACACCCAAGACGATCCTGGCCGATGGCCCCGAGTTCAGCGACGAGGAACTGGCCGAGATCCGTGAAACCGCGATGCGGTCCATCTCTCCGTTCGCCCCGGCTGAAACCCTCAACGGTGTTCCGGCCGCAGCCGATCGGGTGGTCAGCTATGGGCCGGAAGTTGAGGAGGTATTTGTCGAGATCATCGGCAATTCCTACTATCCGAAGGTGATCGAAATCGAGCCAGGTACCAAGGTGACCTGGGTCAACGAGGATGTATTCACCTACATGGCCGGCGAGTTCTCCGGCATTCACAACGCCGTCGGCACGCGCGGGCCGGAGATGTTCGCCACCCGCATGCTGGGGCACGCCGAAAGCGACAGCTTCACCTTTACCCAACCGGGCGAGTACAACTACATCTGCACCCCGCACCCCTACATGCAGGGCCGGATCATCGTTCGGGAAGCCGCCGAGTAGTCAGCCGTAAAAGTTTGCGGATGTTTCGGCTGACGGTCGCGGAGCCTTCGGGCTCCGCGATTTTTCCGCTCCCTTCTCACCGCGTGCCCCTTCCCGCGGTTATCCTTTTGCGGCATTATCGATATCGTGTTTTCGTGAACTGCCAAGAGATGTGCGGGGAAGCCAGGCATGAACCAGGAACAACTGATCGAGGCCTTATTCAAGGAATTTGACCGTAACGGCGACGGCGTGCTGTCGCGCGGAGAGTTTCGCGAGCTGGTCCGATACCTGCTCGGGGAGCACGGCATCAAGACCAGCTCGAAGATCTTCGAAAAGTTCGACGCCAACCACGACAACGCCATTTCACGCGATGAGCTGGTCGAGCTGATCATCGAATATCAGCTCTGAGATGAGGCTCCATACCTGCACCGGCGCGCCCAGTCCGCGCCGGGTGACGCTCTATCTGGACCTGAAAGGCATTTCCCTGGACCAGGTAGAGGTAGACCTGCGCGCCGGTGAACACATGCGCCCGGCCTTTGCCGCCCGCTCGCCCAATCACACGGTACCGGTGCTGGAACTCGACGATGGCAGCTGCATCTGGGAAAGCAGCGCCATCCGCCGCTATCTCGAGCGCCTGCATCCCGAACCGCCGCTGTTTGGCGTCGGTCCTGAAGCGCAGGCCGCCGTTGACTGCTGGATCGACTGGGTGTTCCTGCGCGGCCTGATTCCGGTAATGGAAGCCTTTCGTAATCACTTCCCCGGCTTTCGCGATCATGCCCTCCCGGGCCCGCGGCCGGTCGCCCAGATTCCCGCACTGGCTGAGCGTGGCCACAGCTTGTTCGGCTACTTTCTCGAAGACCTGGAGCAGCACCTGCAGGAAACTGCCTGGCTGGCGGGCGACCACTTGAGCGTGGCCGATATCGATGCCCTGGTGACGATCGAATTCGCCGAGCGCGGTATCAAGTCCGGCCCGACGACCGAACATGCGGCCATTGCTGCCTGGCGCGAGCGCTTTCAGGAAAGGCTGAACGCCGCGGCTTGAACGCGCTGAATCGGACAAGATGACCATTCCCGCCGAGTTTTTGCCGCTGTGGCTGGCGTTGCCAGCCTTGGCTGTTTTTCTGGCTTTCTTTGTCTGGAACCTGATCGGCGCGCCCTGGCAGCTGCTGAAGCAAAACGACTTGCACCATCAGTTCAGCCTGGCCACTGTGCTGCTGGCCGGCTTGTGGTGGCTGAAAGCCGGTGCACATCCGGGGCTGGAGTTTCACCTGCTGGGCCTGACCACCGTGGTGCTGATCTTCGGCTGGCGCCTCGCCCTGGTGGCCGGCGCCACCGCCGTGATCCTGGTGAACCTGTTTGCCGGCGAATGGCAATCGATTGGCGTCAACGGCCTGATCGGCGTGGTTCTGCCAGTGTTTCTGGCCAACATCCTGCACCGACTGATCTACCAGCGCCTGCCGCGCCATTTCTTCGTCTACGTGCTGGTCGCCGCCCATTTCTCTTCCATGGCCGTGATCGGCAGCGTCATTGTCGCCGGCGCGTCATTTCTCTGGCTGCTGGGCATCTATTCCTGGCCGCTGATCTGGAGCGACTTTCTGATCTTCATGCCGCTGGTGCTGATCCCCGAGGGTTTCCTCAACGGCGCCATCATCACCACCCTGATCCTGCTGCGCCCGGAGTGGGTCAGAAGCTTCGACGACCGCGACTATATCGACGGGAAGTAAGCAAAAAGCCTGCTCAGCGCGCTGGCGGCGGCATCGCCACCGGGGATTCAGCGTAGGGCGAGCTGCCGGAATCGAACAAGGCGTTGAGACCGGCGGCCAGGCGGGCGCCGGCGCGGGCGAGCTGGCGTTCGGCGACCGGCAGCCAGACCTCGCGGTAGCTTTCGTCCAGCACCATGGTCGGGCCTTCTTCGCCCGCGCCGTGGTCGTTGCGCGGCATCGGGTAGAGACCGTTGAACAGGTAGGCCCGGGCTTCGACGACCCAGGCCCGCACATTGAACTCGCCAGCCCAGTCGGCACGTTCGGCATCGGAAAAGCGGTGGTGGAGGATGGCGGCCAGGCCGGAGGCGTCGAAGCGCTCGCGGCGGGTATCCAGGATCTCGATATCCCAGTAGCGGTGCAGGTTCAGCCATGCCCCCCGATACAGCACCGGGATGCTATTGCCGCCGCGATCTTCGGCAAAGCCGGCGTGCAAGGGCTGGTGCAGATCGCCGATGAAATGGACCAGGAATTTCAGCGCCTCGCGACGCTCGCTGTCCGACAGCTCGGCGTCCACTACGCGCGGGGCAAAACCGAGGATGGCCGAGTAGACATTGCCCTGGGCCAGGGCGAAATTCTCCTCACGCGGCATCAGCGCATCGACCGGTCCGTTGACAAAGTGCAACGGCCCGGTTTCCGGACGTTCCGGTCGCACCTCATCGGCCCAGGAACCGATCCGGGCCAGATCATCATCACCCAGCAAGGCCGCCACCCCGGCCCGCGCTTCGGCCGACAAGTCCTGCATCGCCAGATAACCAATCACTTCATGCCCATATCGCCCCCAGGGCCAGGCCAGTGCCGGGAGCAACAGCAAAGCTAAGGTGATCAGGCGCAGATGGGTTTTCCAGGTCAGGGTCATTTTTTACAGGTCCGTTTGGGGGCTTCGGCCATCATAAACACTAGGCTTCGGGACTGGGAGCGGTATGGGTTTCCGGTTTCCGGCTGGGAGACCAGGTCGTAAAACAAGGATTTCCGTGGCTTCCGTGTTTTCCGTGGTTACTCTTCTCTTCGTCTCCCGTCTTCCCCTTCAAATCAAGCGCCCCTGCCGTGGATCCGTTTTCGTGCTGCGGGTCTTGCGGCGCGTGCTACCACGACGTGATCCCAGGGCCTGATGGACAGCCCTGGCTTGTTCGCGAAACCCGGGTTGCTTGCGGTATTCGCCAAGGCGTGCACGGGCTTCGCGGGCGGCTTGCTGATAGTCGACGATGGGTTCGGGATAACCGGTCGAGCCGAACTGCTCGCGCTCGGTCAGGCCAAGCTGCCAGGGCTCGAAGATATGGCTGTCCGGCACGCCGGCCAGTTCAGGCACCCAGCGTCTCACGAACCGGCCTTGCCCGTCCTGATCCTGCGCTTGCTTGACCGGGTTGTAGATGCGCGGCGTGTTGATGCCGGTGGTGCCGGACTGCATCTGGCATTGATTGAAATGGATGCCCGGCTCGTAGTCGGTAAACAGGCGGGCCAGGTGCAGGGCCGGCTCGCGCCAGTGCAGCCACAAGTGGTAAGCGGCAAAGCTCATCAGCATGGCGCGCATGCGAAAGTTCAGCCAGCCGTGATGGACCAGGTAGCGCATGCAGGCATCAACCAGCGGATAGCCGGTCTGACCCGTGGCCCAGGCCTGAAATCGATCATGATCGAAGTCGTGTTCACGCATGCCATCGAAGCCACGGTGGACGTTGTGAAACTCGATCGCCGGCTGCTGCTCCAGCTTCTGGATGAAGTGACAGTGCCAGTGCAGGCGCTGGTCAAAGGCGTTCAGGGAGGTGGCCAGACGAGTGTCGTTCGTTGCCCGCGCTTCTGATCTCGCCGTGCGGGTGCGCTGAACGATGCGCCGCAGGCTCAACGCCCCCCAGGTAATGTAGGGGCTCAGGCGGGAGCCGGCCACCTCGGCGCTCAGCGGCGAGGAAATGCCGCCGCGATAGGACCGTCCGCGCCCGGTCAGAAAGCTCTCAAGCACGGACTGACCGGCACCGATGCCGCCGGGCTGACGGCCGGGGCAGGGCGTGGTGTCAAAGGCTGGCGAGGTGGAAAATGGATCGCCTGGCAGCCGGGTTTCCAGCACCGGCGCAAGCCGGGTCGGCGGATCAAGGGCCGCTTCGGCCATGAAAGCCTCCCAGTGGCGCGACCAGCCGTCGCGATCATGCAGGCCTCGCTTGACGCCGAACTGAGGATATTCCTGCACAGCAACGCCACGGTCCCGACACCAGGCACGGACCGCACGGTCGCGAGCAAAGGTCCAGTCGTTGCCGGTTTCCTCGTGGCAGTGGATGGTGTCGAAACCGTGGCGACGATGCAGGCCGGCGAGTACCTCGACCGCATCGCCCAGTGCCATGACCAGACCCTGGCCGAGACGGCGCAACTGCTGGTCCAGTTCGATCAGGCTGTCGGCGACAAAGTCCTGCTGACGCTGGCTGCTGTCGGGCAGCTGCCAGTAGTCGGGCTCGACGATATACAGAGGCAGCACCGGACCGCGCCGCGCCGCCTCAACCAGCGCCCGGTGGTCGTCGATGCGCAAATCGCGCTTGAACCAGACCAGTGTCAGCGCGCTCATCGCGCATTCCGCTGCCGCCGACAGCGCTCCGAGCAATAGCGAACCTCCTCCCAGCAATCACGCCACTTCCTGCGCCAGGCAAACGGGCGCTGGCAGACCGGGCAGATCTTGGTGGGGAGATCAGACTTTTTCACGGTTTTATTGTGGCCAGTCACCGACCAATCCGGGGTGAAGGCCAGTCGGTCATGGTATCGCCACACTCTTGAGCTTATGCTTCACAAATCTCAACCGCCCCAGGATTGATCCCATGAGCCAAAACGACTCATCCGCGCTTGTCGTCACCACCATCGTGCTGGCCGCAGCCATGGTGTTGATCGTGATTGGCACGCTGTCCAACCTGGGATTGCCCTCTTACGCCCTGATCGTCGCTGGCATCGTGCTGGCCATGTTCGCGGCGATCCGTTATGTGAGGCTGATGAAGAAACAGGGGTCCTGACCCCAGGCATCCATGTCGGGTCTGGCCGAGCTGCGAAGTCGGCTCTACCCCCCGCGAGAAATGCCGACGAATTGGTCGATATCGACGTTGCCGCCGGTAAGGATAATGCCGACCTTTCGACTACGAGCATCGTAACGGCCTTCGATCAAGGCGGCCAGGGGGACCGCGCAGGACGGTTCGATGATGATCTTCATGCGCGCCCAGACAGCGCGGGTGGTGTCGATGACGGCCTGTTCCGACACGGTGACGATATCGTCGACGTAGCGCTCGATCACGGCGAAGTTCAGCACCCCCAGCGTAGCGCGCAAACCATCGGCGACAGTCTGCGTGGCGGCTGCCGGCTCGATCCGGCCTGAGCGCAATGAGCGCGCAGCATCGTCGGCATTGGCCGGTTCGGCGCCGATCACCCGGATCGCCGGATTGAAATGCCTGGCGGCAATGGCTGTTCCACTGATCAATCCACCGCCACCGACTGGCGCCATGATCACATCCAGCTCCGGCACATCCTGCAGCAGCTCCAACGCCGCCGTGCCCTGACCGGCGATGATGTCGGGGTGATCGTAGGGTGGAATCTCATGGTATCCGTGGCGCTCGATCAGCTCACGCACGGTCGCCTCGCGGTTGGCCGTACCCGGCTCGCACAACACCACCTCGCCGCCGTAGCCGCGTACCGCGTCCAGCTTGACCTGGGCCGAGTCCTTCGGCATGACGACTACGGCCTTGAGTCCGTTCATCGCCGCGGCCAGCGCTACCGCCTGGCCATGATTGCCGGAAGAATGGGTAACGATACCGCGCCGGGCCAGCTCGGCTGGCAACGCGCCGATGGCGTTGCACGCACCGCGAAACTTGAAAGCGCCGACCTTCTGGAAATTCTCGCACTTGAAGTAAAGCTCGGCACCCGTCACGCCGTTGAAGTAGCTGCTGGTCAAAACCGGCGTTCGGTGCGCCAGGCCATCCAGGCGCCGGGCAGCGGCTTCGATATCCCGGAAATCGGGAAGCGCTCGATCGCGCTCTGTCATGGGCCTCTTTATCCTGTGCCGTTGCAAACCGGCAGATTAACTCATCGTGGACCGATCACCTGAATGCTAAAGTGATGATCTGAAACTGTCACTTCACAGGACCCACAGAAACCGTGCAATCGATCAAGGCCCAATACAGGGAGCGCGGCAGCGAGCCGCACAAGCTGATTCAGCCAGTCCCGTTCGATACGCCTGAGCCCGGACCGGGCGAAGTGCTGGTCGAACTGCTGGCAGCACCGATCAACCCCTCCGACCTGCTGACTCTGACCGGCGACTACGGTGTCCTGCCCGATCTGCCGGCTACCGGCGGCAACGAGGGCGTGGGCAAGGTCAGTGCGCTCGGGGAAGGTGTCAGCGGGCTGGAGGTGGGCCAAACCGTGCTGCTGCCGATTGGTTGCGGTACCTGGTGCTCTCACCTGTCTGCCTCAGCGAAGGACCTGATTCCCTTGCCCGGTCAGGCCGATCCGCTGCAGCTTTCCATGCTGACCATCAACCCGCCCACCGCAGCCCTGCTGCTGAGTGAGGTGGTGGATCTGGAACCCGGCGAATGGGTGATCCAGAATGCGGCCAACTCCGCCGTTGGCGGATACCTGGTCCAGCTGGCTGCCGAGCGTGGCCTGAAAACGGTCAACGTGGTTCGCCGTGAGGCAGCCGTGGACGCGGTGAAACGACAGGGCGCCGACATTGTATTGGTCGACGGGCCAGACCTGGCCAAGCGGGTCGCCGAGGCGACGGCCAAGGCCAAGATTCGTTTGGCGATCGACGCGGTAGGCGGCGAGTCCACCGAGCGCCTGGCCGCCTGCCTGGCTTTCGGCGGCACCGTGGTCAACTACGGCATGATGAGCGGCGAGCCCTGCCAGGTATCGCCGGGTCAGCTGATCTTTCGCGGCATCACCTTGACCGGCTTCTGGCTGGCGAGCTGGTTCCGCCAGGCATCCCTGCAGGACCAGCAGCAGTTGTTCGGTGACCTGATCGGCAAGATTGCCGCCGGCAAGCTCAGTGCTCCGGTAGCGCAGACTTTCCCCCTGTCGCAGGTCAGCGAGGCCGTGTACGCCGCCAGCCAGGGCGAGCGCGACGGCAAGATCCTGCTGACCCCCGGCTGAGCCAACGCTCAGATGGCTTCCACCGACGGCATTGGCCACGGATGATCGCGCGCGGCCGTCGCGTCGGCGTGGCGCTGCTGGCCTTGCTGCTGGTGGCCTGGATGTCCATGGCTGTCTGGCACTGGCTGAAGCCGGTGCCGGTCGGCCTTGACCTCACCGGCCCTGCGCACGCGGTCGGCTCGGTCGAGTTCATCGCTGACGAAACCTGGGTGGATGGCGATGGCATGCGCCAGCTGGACCACCGCATTTTCGATGTCAAACTGGCCCTGATTGCCCAGGCCGAGCGGCTGATCCTGGCCGACTTCTTCCTGTTCAATGATTTTGCCGGCAACCCGGAGGGTAAAGACATGCGAGCCCTGTCCGGCGAGCTGGCCACGGCCCTGATCCAGCGCAAGCAGGCCCGGCCCGAGCTTGAAATCGTTTTCGTCACCGATCCGATCAACACCCTCTATGGCGGCGTGGTTTCAGATCATCTGGAGGCCATGCGGGCTGCCGGCATCGAGGTCGTCATGACCGACCTCGGCCACCTGCGTGATTCCAACCCGATCTGGTCCGGGCTGTGGCGGCTGTGCTGTCGCTGGCTGGGTAATTCCCCCGGCGGCCGGCTGCCCAACCCGGTCGGCGACGAATCGGTGAGCCTGCGCACCTGGCTGAGAATGGCCAATTTCAAGGCCAACCATCGCAAGGCCATGGTGGTCGATCAGGGCGAGAACTGGACAGGACTGGTGACTTCAGCCAACCCGCATGATGCTTCCAGTGCTCACGGCAACACGGCGCTGGTTTTCTCCGGCCGTGCCGCGCTGGACCTGCTGGACAGCGAGCGCGCCATCCTGTCCTTCTCAGCACCCGGACTGACCCTTGCGCGGGCGGAGGTCGATGCCATGACTGAGGCCGGCGATGCGACCATTCGCCTGCTCACCGAAGCCGCCATTCGCGATGCGGTTGTCCAACGACTGGCAGAGGCCGGACCGGGAAGCCGGGTTGATCTGGCCATGTTCTACCTGTCGCACCGGGCCATCGTGGAGGGCTTGCTTGCTGCCCATCAACGCGGCGCCCGGGTTCGCGTGCTGCTCGACCCCAACGAACATGCCTTTGGGCGGCAGAAGAATGGGGTGCCGAACCGGCCGGTTGCCGCCGAGCTCACCCAGGCCGGTATTTCCGTGCGCTGGTGTCGCACGACCGGCGAGCAATGCCACAGCAAGCAGTTGCTGATCCGCCAACCTGGTGACGAGACAGTATTGATACTGGGTTCGGCCAACTACACTCGTCGCAATCTCGACAACTTCAATCCGGAAACCAACGTCGAGTTGACCGGGCCCGGCGATCTGACCGCCCTGGTCAACGCCAGCGCCTGGTTCGAGCGCCGCTGGAACAATCACGATCAGCGCCAGCACAGTGTCGACTACGAACAATACGCCGACGAGCGTCGCTGGCGCTACTGGCAGTATCGGGTCATGGAGCGGACGGGTTTGTCGACCTTCTGATCAGCGCCGCCGCCAGTTTCCATCGTCGTCCTTTTCATACACTTCCTTGACCGCAGCCCAGGCAACCCGGTGCGCGACTTCCTCGCGGCTGGCATTGCCATCACGGTCTTGCGGATCCTTGTATTGCTCCCAGGCCGAGTTCCAGGCCTTGCGGTAGATCGTCTGTCCGTGGTCGGGCAGATTGTCGGAAACCTGGTCAGGCAGGTCGGCATTACGGTCGTAGGGCATGGTCAGATATCCTGAAGCTGACGGGTAGACTGAATCAGCTCCATCTTTTCATGGCGCTCAAGGTCGGCGAGACTGGAAAACACCTCGCGAACCTGGTGGACACGGGCCTGATCACGCAGGTTGCCGTACAGCGCGATGATACGGTCATGGAACTCCACCACCTTGTCAATCAAGGCCTCAACTTCATCGATATCTGCCAGCTCCTGCGGTTGAACCTCAGGCAGATCCAGCTCCGGGGATCGGTCGAACCAGGTCGACATGACCCGGTCACCGGCATCGTCTTCGAAGGATTCGATGGCCTGACCGAGGCGATCCTGATGGTCGGCCAGGTATTCAAGGACCAGCCCCAGGCGCTGCTTGTCCTGGCCTTGTGCAGCTTCACGCGAATAGGCGGCCAGCCGGTCATGAAGCGCAGCCGCCCGGTCAAGAATCTCCTTGACGGTTTTGTAACGCATTGAAGTTTCGCGTTTTTTGAATCAATTTAAAGTGTACCGCAAGGAGGTCATGGCGGCTTGCAAAGGGCTGATATCCAGACTTTGCCAAGGACCAGGGCGATATCGGGCTGTCGCAGGCCGATACACTTAGCACTTGAAATCTTGCAAGGAAGACGGAGCCAGCCAGGTCCTTGCAGGGGTCCATCAACACATTCCAGCACAGACAGGAGGATTCGCATCATGCAGACTCGAAACGTGGACGTCGCCATCATCGGCGGTGGCACCGCCGGCATGGTGGCCTGGCGCCAGGCCCGCAAGCACACCGACAGCGTGGTGCTGATCGAGGCCGAGCGGTTCGGTACCACCTGTGCCAGGGTTGGCTGCATGCCCAGCAAGCTGTTGATCGCTGCCGCTGAAGCCGCTCACCAGGCGGCTCATGCCCGGCGATTCGGGATTGAAACGGGCCCGGTCAAGATCCATGGTCCGGCGGTCATGGCCAGGGTCAGACGCCATCGCGATCGCTTTGTCCAGGGTGTACTCAAGTCGATCGAGTCAATTCCCGAGGATGACCGCCTGCTGGGCAGGGCGCGTTTCCTGGACCGGCACCGGCTGGAGGTCGAAGGGGTCGGCCAGCTTCATGCCGAACGCGTTGTGATTGCAACCGGATCCAGCAGCTTCATTCCCGCGCCGCTGGAAGGAGCCGGTTCACGACTCATCACCAGTGACGCCGTGTTCGACTGGGAAGATCTGCCTGAGTCAGTGGCCGTGTTTGGTCCGGGCGTGATCGGTCTGGAGCTAGGCCAGGCATTGGCCCGACTGGGCGTCAGAGTCCGCATGTTCGGGGTCGGCGGCGGGGTCGGCGGCATCCAGGACCCGGAGATTCGCAAACTGGCGCTCAAGCACTTCTGCGATGACTTCCCACTTGATCCGGACGCCCGGGTCCATGAGATCAGCGAAACCAGCGGCGGTGTGCAGATCAGTTTCGACGATGCCGATGGGGATGAGGCCACCGAGCAGTTCGACTGGCTGCTGGCTGCCACCGGCCGTCGGCCGAATCTCGAGGGCTTGAACCTGGAGAGCACCGGCCTGGCGCTGGACGATCGCGGCATTCCCCTGTACGACCGCTACACCCTGCAGTGCGGCAACAACCCGATATTTATCGCCGGCGATGTCAACGACGAACGGCCCTTGCTGCACGAGGCGGCCGACGAAGGGAGAATCGCCGGCGCCAATGCCGGACGCTGGCCGGATCTGCGCGCCGGGCTGCGGCGCGCGCCGATCAGCGTGGTTTTCAGCGAGCCCCAGATCGCCGCAGTGGGCCTGAACATCCAGCAAGTCGACGAGCACTGCCGCGGCTGTTTTGCCGTGGGCTCGGTCAGCTTCGCCAATCAGGGCCGCAGCCGGGTCATGGGCCGGGCACGCGGTTTGCTGAGAGTCTACGGCGAGCACGGCAGCGGCCTGTTCATGGGCGCCGAGATGTTCGGACCTGCCGCCGAGCACATGGCCCATCTGCTCGCCTGGGCGGTTCAGAACCGGATGACGGTCAGCCAGATGCTGGACATGCCCTACTACCATCCGGTCATCGAAGAGGGCCTGCGTACCGCCCTGCAAGACCTCAACCACAAGCTCAAAGCCGGCCCGGAACGACCGGGCGACTGCATGGACTGCGGTCCGGGTGCCTGAGCCCCGCCGATGCTGCAGGTGGAGCTGCCCAAGTGAACACTATTCAGACAGCGATCAAGCGTTTGTCTGCTTTGGCGGCGTCATTGAAGGGCCGTGCCGAAACGGCGTGGCCTGGTCCGGATCGAACAACACGGCCTGGTTGCGTCCAGCCTTCTTGGCCTGATAGAGGGCCTGGTCGGCCATCCGCAGCACATCGGATACCGAGCATTTTGGTGACACTGCCGAGACCACGCCGATGCTGATCGTCACCGGCATGGCCTGGCCCTCATACTCGAAGGCTTGCTTGCGAAAATCCTCAACGATGCGGCGGCCCAGCGCCAGGCCATCGCTGGATTGCGCACCACCGGTCACGATCACGAACTCATCGCCACCGAGTCGGCACAGCACGTCGCCTTCAGCGAGATGGCGCTGACAGCGCTTGACCAGCTCGCGCAGAATCCGGTCGCCAGCGGCATGACCATAGTGGTCGTTGGTTTCCTTGAAACGATCCAGGTCCAGGATCAGCACCGAGCGATTGAACTCACCACCGCGCGCATCAGTTAGCGAGTTCTCCAGGAAAGTCTGCAGGAAGCGGCGGTTGTAGGCATCGGTCAACGGGTCGAGGTTGGCCAGGCGGGCGGCGCGATTTTGCTCGCGCAGGGCAACGGCGTGGCGCTCGTAGAGCTGCCGAACACGGTAGGCCAGGCCCAGACCGAGAATGCTGGCCTCGATCACCGCACCGAAATACATCTGGTATTCCAGAAATAGGTTGCGTTCGGCCACATCCAGGGTCAGCAGGGTCCGACCGAAGGCACTGAGCATGAATACGCCCCAGGCGGCCAGAAAGATATAGCCTTCGACTGAACCACGGCGCCCGGCCAGGTAGCCGGCAACGATCAGCAAAAGGAAAACCAGGACATTGACCAGCTGGGTGCCGATGGCCAGGTAGGGGAACAGCGAGGCCGGCGAAAACCACTGGCCGATGGCCAGCACCATCAGCAGACCCACACTCCAGCTGGTGTACCTCAACAAGCCCGGGACCAGTCGCCCGGCATCAACGAAAGCGCGGAAGAACCAGAAGATGGTCAGCACCATCACGGCCATGACCAGCACGTTCAGCCGCGCCACCCAGGGCTGGGCGAAACCCGGCAGCAGGTAGTTCTGGACCAGGCCTGAATCGATGCCCAGCAGCAACAGCACGCTGGTCATGGCCAGGACATAGCGCAGATGACCGGGCTGACGCAGGTTCAGGTAAAGGACGAAATTATGAAAGATCAGGGCAATGAGAATGCCGAATATCAGCCCGAACAGCAGGTAGGTGCGGGCCTTGGCCTCGGCAAAGCCGGCTGCATCCTCGAGGGCTATTTCCAGCGGCTGCAGACTGCCCTGAAACAGGTCCACATAGATCAGGATCGGCGTGCTTTTACCGGGCTCGAGCTGGATGTCGAACACGAATTCTCGGCCAACGGTAGCCGCTTCCACCGCGGCCAGTGCCCGGGCCGAGCGTCGAACCAGGCGGCCATCCGCTGCCGGCGCATACAAGTCGAACTCGGTGAAGAAACGACGCGAGACACGCAGCACGTAACGCCCATCGGAATCCGCCGGGGCGAGCACGTTCAGCCGCAGCCACAGCGCTGGCGCCTCCCGGTTCAGATCCGGGTCGAAGGCAACAAAGCCGCGCTGATCGCGCAGCAGCAGTTCCGGCCGCAGCCGCCGCTGAGGATCAGTTTGCACCAGGCTATGGGTCTTCAGATCAGCGACGATGCCGCGAACCGGCAGCTCCAGCGGCGCCTGCTCGGCCCGTGCCGAGCAACCCACAGCGACCAGGGCAGCAAGCAGCACAAACGCTGGAAAAGACGACCACAGGCCGCGCCACCTCCCTTGCATACGTTCGTCTTGTCCCGAAGCCAGTCAGCAAGATTACTTTCCGAACCCCGCGAAGTCCACCACCATACCGGTTCAGTTTGTCAGCAGTTCGGCAATCTCGACCCCCAGATAATGGCGCATGGCATCCTGGTACCAGCGGCTTCTTCGCAGCCCGTCGTGGGCTGCGAAGAAGTCATCCAGCAGGTCCTGCCAGTCGTTGTCCAGCGGCATGATGATGCCAAACTGCTCGCCGGGGTCGTCCAGGGCGGGGTGACGCCGGATCTCCAGACCTCTGGAGCGGGCGCGGTAATAATTGTAGCCGTCGACATAGGCAAAGTGGGTGCCGGCAGCGGCCGCCTGAATCAGCTCGTCGTTACTGTGGCCCAGCTCCAGCGGCATTTCGGGCCAGTAGCTGGCGGCCAGCTCGCGCAAGCGCTCCTCGTGCAAGGTGCCGGCAAAGCCCAGGCCGGTTCGCCCGGCCATGATCTCGGGCAATGCACTGGCCGAAGAAATTTCGGCGTCACCGGCACGGCTGATCAGCACCGCGACATTGGTGACATAAGGCGGCGAGAAGGCCAGTTCATCGCGCCGGGCCTCGGTAATCGTGACATTGCCCAGGCCGAACACACCGCCGCTGCCATCGCGAACCCGGTCATAGAACCGGCGCCAGTCGCCTTCCTCGACAAAGTCCAGGTCAACGCTTAGCTCATGCTCCTGCGCCAGCCAGTCGGCAAAGCGCTGCATAACGGCGATCGTCAGCCCTTCGGGCTGCCCATCCTCGCCGAGTTGAGCCCAGCCTTCCGAGGCCACCCACAGCACCTTCAGTGCGGCCGTTTCGCCGGCCCGGGTCTGTTCGAGCGTGGTGCCGACATCGGCGTGGGCAAGCTTGGCCAGCGCGAGCAAGCAAGCGATCAGGGCAAGTATCGACAGACGAATCATGGCAGCGGGCAGGACGAGAGCCAGCCCGCATGATAACCGCCACGATGGTCCCGGTCAGTGCTGCACCGACTCTGCGGGCTCAAGGCGCTGGCCGTTTCCGGCCAGTGCCTGCAGGCGACGAGCCTTTGCTGTCACGGCTTCCGAGTCTCCCGCGACGAGCGCGGCGCGCAGCGCGCCAGCGTAGGTGTTGTATCGGCGTGGCCAGACTTCATCGGCCTGGCGATAGGCATCCATCGCTGCTACAGGTCGCTCCTGGGCCAGCAGCAGATCGCCCAGTGCCTCGCGTGGCGGGTACAGGGCGCCGGGCGTGACCGGGTGCTTTTCGACCGAGTCTTCGATCGCCACCGCACGCCGCAGCAGCGTTTCGGCCTCCTCGTTCGGGCCATTGAGCTGGGCCAGCCAGCCGGCAAGGATGAGACGGTCGGTTTCGATGTAGCGGGCCATGCTGGTCTCTCCGCGTTGCTCAGCCTGATCACGCAGCTCGCCCAGTCGCAAACTGGCCTGCTCGGCCTCGCCCATGCGCCCGGTTTTCGCCTGCCCCAGGCCGATGGCAAACCAGCTCATGGCCTCGGCCCACTGCGATTCATCCCAGGGCAGGTAGTCGGGTTCGCGAACTGCAAGCTCGGCGGCAGCAGTCCAGTCACGCTGCTCCAGAGCCAGGCGCGCCGGCATCGCGGCAAAGTGGAAGGCAGTGACGAAGCTGGCCTGGTGCGGGCCCTTGTCCAGAACCTGTCGGTATACCCGTTCGGCCTTGTCATCGAGGCCCCGCTGCAGGTAGGCATAGACCAGGTAGTCGATGGCGTGGATGTAGTGGTGCGAGATGGTTCCGTTGGCGGGCTCGGACAGGGCGGCATCGGCCGAGCGCGCATTCCAGTCGACGACCTGGTCCCAATCGCCGAGGCGAACATAGATATGCGAGGGCATATGCAGGGCGTGGGCGGTACGGGGGGCGATATCGGCATAGGCTTCGACCATGTCCAGCGCATTTTCGGCGCGGCCGTCCACGTCGGTGGCATGAATACTGTAGTGAATCGCCCCGGGGTGTTCGGGGCGCTGATCCCAGATGTCGCGAAGAACCGATTCGGCGCGATCATGCAGCTGGTGACGCTCGTCAGCCTCGGCCCACTGGGCCTGAGTCAGCAGGGACAAGCCGTACAGGCTGGCGATATCGGCATCCTCGGAAAAATCAGCATACGCCGTCGCCATACCATCGATCCAGGCATCCATGCGTTCACGAAATGGCCGCGCTCGCGGTCCGTCGAAGAACGCCGCTGTCGCCTCGATCAGGGCCGCTTCGCGCTCACTGTCAACCGCCTCGCTGGCACGCCGGACAGCCTCGCGACCCCGATTCAGTTCGGCGGCGCCGGGGCGCGTACCCCAGAGCGGCTGGAACAAACTGGTGGCCACCCCCCACCAGGCCATCGCGCAGCCGGGATCGTCCTCCTTGATGTCGGCAAAGACCGCCCGTGCCTGGACATACATCATGTGATGCAGCAAGGCCAGGGCCCGGTCCAGCTGCTCGGCCTGCACCGGGTCGCAGTCGGCCTCGAAGACCACATCGCCGACCGTGGCTGCGGCATCGATCTCGACCGGCTCGTGGTGGTGATGCGCGTGCTGTGCCCAAGCCGTCGCGCCTATCGCCAGGCAGCCGGCCACCGTCAACGCGTTCAGCCGGCTTGTTGCAGGACTATTGATGATCATGCGGGCGGCCGGCGATGGCATCGACCGGGTCTTCGAAGGCGATGAACAGGACACAGGGCCCCTGGTCTCGGCACTCGGCCGTATGCGGCAGGCCGGCCGGACCATAGGCATAGGTGCCAGGGCGCATCACGACCGGATCCTGGCCGTCATAGTCAACCATGAATTCGCCGCTGACAAGCATCATTCGTTCGGCCGAGGAGTGCCAGTGCAGCGGCACTTCGGAGCCCGGCTCCAGGCGAAAGAAAATGTCGGCATTGCGTTGTTCCGGATTGCCCTGCAGGACGGCAATGGCGCAGCCAGCCGGGAAATAGTCCGGGCACGGACCCCACTCCAGGCCCGGATCATCGTGCGTCCAGGTGAAGGCCTGTTCATCGGCGGCAGCCGTGATCGAAAACGACAGCGCGGCAAGCACCACACCGGCAAGCGGCAGTTTCAGCTTCAACACAATAAGGGCTCCAAGGGATGGGTTCATAAGGGGAAACGGCAGCCTGCCTCGAACCCCGCCAAAAAATCCCGGGAACCACCGAAGCCACCGAAAACACCGAAGAACCTGCCGGATTAATAGTCCCTCGCTGCCTCGCTATCCCTGATCAGCCTTTTTCTCAAGCCTTGGCGCTGGCGGATCTTTCGGTCAAAGCCGGGATCCGTGGCCAGAGCCAGGCTGGTTCGGATGTGTTCCAGGGCCGGTTCGCGTTCGTCGTTGGCGTGCAGGCACCATGCCCTGGCTTCGTGGTATTCGGCCAACTGGTCGGGTTGGCTTTCAAGCACGCTGGCATCGACCTGCTCCAGCAAAGTCAGGCCTTCTTCCACCGCGCCCAAGCGGCAGCGTGCGTGGGCCAGCCAGACCAGGGCCAGCGGCGGCGGCCCGTTGCTGAGCTCCGGGTCCTGGGCATACAGGTCCAATGCCCGTGCAAGTGAGGCTGCCGCCTCTTCCAGCCTGTCCATGCGCAACTTGAAGCGGCCAAGCTGTTGCAGCAGCGAACGGTCCTGGTCCGGGTCAGGATCACGCTGCTGGGCCAGCGCCCACTCGGCGGATGCAGCGCGTCGCAGGCTCAAGGCCGCCTCGTCTTCCCCGGTGCGAAGGTGGAGTATGGCGCGGTTGCCCATGGCCGCCGCGCGCAGCACCACCGGCTCGGCAAAGATTCGGTCATACAGTTCGATGGCATGATCCAGAGTCTGGGCAGCGCCCTCAAAATCGCCCATTCTCGACTGCAGCGCACCCAGATTATTGAGCTGGATGGCATAGCCGCGGCTTTCGTCACCATCCAGGGCCCGACTGGCGCCCACGGCCCGGGTCCGGGTTGTCTTCGACAGCTCAAGCTTGCCGGCTGCCAGGCTGGCCGTGGCAACCGTGTTGTAAACGTGCAGTGCGGTCTCGGGGCGCAGGCTGATCAACTCGCTGTCCAGTTGCTGCCGAATCGGCTCGAGCAGCTCCAGGGCGCGCTCCGGCTGGCCGCGCATGAAGTGGAGCCAGGCCCGTCGGGCTTTGGCGAGAATGACCTCGTCGCTGGTCCAGCCTTGTAGTTTGGCGGCTTCCTCGGCGGCCAGCAACCATTGCTCGGCCTCGTCCAGCTGGCCGATATGCATGGCCGACATGCCCTTGAGCACATACAGGCGCCCCAGGTCAGCCGCCGCCTGGTCTGGCGGCATTGCTTGAGCAAGCGCCAGCGCCGCGTCCAGCAGCTCACCGGCCTGTTCACGGCGGCCGAGCAACAGGTAGATCTCGGCCAGGGTGACCTGCATGCCGAGCCGGTCACGCACGGGCGCCGATTCCGGGTCCAGTGCGCGCTGGGCTCCCAGGGCCAGCAAGGCGGCGGTGTCTGGAAGCCGGTCACGCGGCCGATCCGGTTCGGCGGCGCGAAACAGTCCGATCAGAAAAGCCCTGAGCTGATTGGATCGGGCCAGGGCCGCTTCTGCTTCGGCCAGCGCAGCCGCGGCAATCCGCGCTTCGCTGCGCGCAAGATCGCGCTCAATCGCCAGCTGCCAG
Organism: Wenzhouxiangellaceae bacterium; assembly: GCA_007695005.1. GTDB lineage: Bacteria > Pseudomonadota > Gammaproteobacteria > Xanthomonadales > Wenzhouxiangellaceae > Wenzhouxiangella. Next base: position 27,143 of record REEQ01000119.1, read on the forward strand.
GCCATCCAGCTGCCCCAGGCAGCGACCAGGATCGCCGCCAGGCCAATGGACAGGGTGGCCAGGCGATGACGTCGAATCAGGCACAGCAGTCGGTAGGCGAGACCACCGTGGCGCGCGGCCACCGGCCGCCGTTCGGTCCAGCACAGCAGGTCCTCGGCCAGGGCAGCGGCCGAGGCATAGCGCCGTTCCGGATCTTCGCTCTTGGCCCGGTGGATGATGGCCTCAAGGTCGGTGGTGACCAATTCCTCACCGGTCATTTCCTCAAGCAGCCGACCCAGCTGCCAGATATCGCTGGCCGTGGTCAGAGCCTCGCCCCGACGCTGTTCCGGGCTGGCGTAGTCCGGCGTCAGGCCATAGCTGGTTTCGAAAGCCGAGTCCTCCAGCCGGGCAATGCCGAAGTCGAGCAGGCGGGGGTGGCCACGCTCATCAATCCGCACGTTGGCCGGCTTGATATCACCGTGGATCAGGCCGCGACTGTGGGCGTACTGAACCGCCCGGCAAAGCTGGCCAAGCAGCTCGACGCGCTGGCCCAGTTCCAGATCCCGGGCATAGGCATCAATCGCCTCGCCCGCGACATGGTCCATGGCAAACCAGAGTTGGCCGTGGCGGTCTTCGCCACCATCGACCAGGCGCGCAATACCGGGATGGTCCAGGCTGGCCAGCAGCGCGCGCTCCCGGGCCAGGACGGCCGCGCCGCCGGGCACCAGGCGATCACCGCGCAGCCACTTGATCGCCACCTGCTGACTGAAGGCGCCGTCGGCACGCTCGGCCAGGAACACCGCACCGCTGCCGCCGCGGCCCAGTTCTTCAACAACCCGCCATGGACCGATCCGTTCGCCCGGCTCCGGTTCCTTCAGATCATTTAGGGAGTCGAGAAAGCGCCGGAACAGGCGACCACCCAGCGGCTGACCCGGCTTGAGAAAGTCATCGCTCACGACTGCAGGCGGTCAACCAGCCAACGGCGCGCGGCCTGCCAGTCGCGCTGTACGCTGCGCAGGGACAAATCCAGCGCATCGGCCGTTTCCTGCTCGGTCAGCCCGGCGAAAAAGCGACACTCCACAACCCGAGCCTGGCGCGGGTGGATGTCGGCCAGGCGCTCAAGTGCCTGGTCCACGGCCAGCCAGTGGCTGGCTTCCCGGCGTTCGATGGCGTCATCTTCGCGCAGTTCGACATGCGCGGCACCGCCACCGCGCTTGTCGGCCAGTCGTTCGCGCGCGTAGTCACACAGCAGCTGGCGCATGACGCGCGCCGCTAAGCAGAAGAAGTGGCCGCGGTCGTTGACCTGGATCTTGCCGCGATCGAGGAAGCGTAGATAGCACTCATGTACCAGGCTGGTGGTGTCCAGGGTGTGGCCGTGAGCGCTCTGGACGCGATGAGCCAGACGACGAAGATCAACATACAAAAGTGCGACAAGCCGATTCAGCGCCGGCTCGTCACCGTCGCTGGCAGCGCGCAGCAGCAGAGTCAGTTCACCGGCCATTTCAAAAAGCCGGGAACCAGCCCCAACCGGACTGGATTGCTCTTCCGACGGCCCTGCTCCGGCTGGCAAGTGCACGTCGGGCTATGGTTCGGCTCACCGGGCAGACTCTCAAGACCCTGAAAAATCAGGATAACATCATCACGGACGCTGCCTTCCGGTTGTGGCCGAACAACTGGCTAGTGGTCCACGCGGCAACACGGTAACGCTCAGCCGTCGCACAAGCGTTGTGGG
>REEQ01000080.1 GCA_007695005.1 Wenzhouxiangellaceae bacterium
CCCGGCACATCCGGGGGGCTCTGGTTGTATCGAAATTAATGGGTCACGGTACTAGTCAGGCAAATCTCGGGCCAGTAGCCCCGCCGACCCAAGCCCCTGGGGAGCCGCTCTTGCCTCAAGCCCTGCCCAGCAGACGCGCAAGCGCATCGTCGACACCGGGTAGCAGGCGACTGAGCAGGGGTTTGCGAACGCCCTTGCTCAACAGGTAGATGTCAAGCTCCTCGCTGCACTTGAGCAGATAATCATCGCTGGTCTGCAACCTGTCGGACAACTTGTACTCCAGCGCCTGGATGCCGTACCAGTATTCCCCGGTCGCAATCGCTTCCACGTCAAGCTGCGGCCGATGCCGGCCCACGAAATCCTTGAACAAATCGTGCGCCCGTTCGATTTCCTGCTGGAATTTTTCCCGGCCCTGCTCGGTGTTTTCTCCGAACAAGGTGACGGTGCGTTTGTGCTCTCCAGCCATGAACTGCTCGAAGTCGATGTCATGACGCTTCAGCATGCGATTGAAGTTGGGCAGCTGCGCGATCACGCCTATCGAGCCGAGAATGGCAAACGGGGCGCTCAGAATTTGGTTGCCTACGCAGGCCATCATGTAGCCACCGCTGGCGGCTACCCGATCCACGGCTACGGTCAGATCGATCTGGCGGTCGCGCAGACGCAGCAACTGGGCAGCAGCCAGACCGTAGGCCGGGATCGTGCCGCCGCCGCTTTCCAGGCGGAGCAGGACTTCGTCGCCGGCTTCGGCCACCGTCAGCAAAGCGGTGATCTCTTCGCGCAGCGACTCGGTCGCGCTGGCCCTGATATCTCCATGAAAATCCAGCACGAACAGTCGGCGCCGGCCATCGTTGTCCCGCCGCTTGCGCTCGAGCTTCAGGCGCTTGCGCTCACGCTTGATCGCTTTTGCCGGCAACATCGCCGACTTCAGGGCCAGGCTGGCCTGGCGAAGCTCCTCATTCAGATGCCGAACCTGCAGGCGACTGGGCAGCTGCTCCTGCTGGCGGGCACTGCGCAGGGCAGCGACGATTGCGCTGATAATGGTCAGCAGGACCAGCAGTACGGTCAGCGCCTTGGCCAGAAACAAACCGTAATCATTCAGAAATTCCATCGTCCGTAGGTTCAAAACTGTGCAATCCAGGCGCAAAGTCTACTGTGCCGGGACTGTTTCATGACGACCACCTGTTGACGGCGCGATAGAATCGGGGGTGGCTGCTCCTCAATCCGGCCCCTTCCGCTGCATCAAACAAAATCCAACCCGGAGATTTCTTCAATGTCCCGATATCTGTCGACGTTTTTCGCTCTTATGCTGCTGGTGCTGCTCGCTCCCTGGGCAAGCGCCGACAGCCTGCGCCCCATCACTCATGAAGACCTGTGGCTGATGCCTCGTGTCGGCACGCCGGCCGTCAGTCCGGACGGCCGCCTGGCCGTAGTGGTTGTCAATCGACCGGCCTACGATCGGGATGAACAGGCCAGCCACCTGTGGTTGCTCACCGTCGATGGCAGTGAGAAGCCACGCCAGATCACCTTCAGCAATTCCAGCGAATCACAGCTGGCCTGGGCGCCGGACAGCCGCCGCATTGCCTTTGTTGCCAGGCGTGATGGTGATGAGGCCAACCAGGTCTATCTGCTGGACCTGCAGGCCGGTGGCGAGGCCCGTCGAGTCACCGACATCAGCACCGGCGCCCGCCAGCCCAGGTTCTCGCCGGACGGCCGGCAAATCGCTTTTACCAGCAATGTCCACCCCGACAGCCGCAACGACGAGGACTCGAAGCGAATTCGAGAACAGCGCAATGCCCGCAAACACAATGTGCTGACCTACACCGGCTTTCCGATTCGCAACTGGAACACCTGGGAAGATGAGTTTCAGCCGCGGGTTTTCGTTCAGACCATCGGCGCGGATCAAGCCCTGGACCTGTTGGCAGGCACCGAGCTGGTTGCCCAGCCGGGCTACGACGGGCGGCGCACTGCCGGCGGCAGTGAGCTGGATGTGACCTGGACGCCGGATGGCGAGGGCCTGGTTTTCGTCGCCAGTCGCAACCGCGACCGCGCTGCCTTCGACAACACACACAATGACCTCTGGTGGGTGCCGGCAAGCGGTGGCGAGCCCCGACGCCTGACCGGCGTCGACGATCCCGGCGGTGACGACAGCTACGCCAATCCGAGATTCAGCGTCGATGGACGTCATCTGCTGGCGCAGCGCACACCGCGTACGGAATGGGTATACAACGCCACTGATCTGGTCGTGCTGTCCTGGCCTGGTGCCGAGAAACGCGCGATGATCGAGCTGCCCGAACGCCGCTCCGTGGCCGAGTTTGGCCTGGCGGCCGATGGCGAAACCGTCTTCATTCTGGCTGAAGACGCCGGCCTGGTGCGACTTTACCGGGCGAGCCTGCAAGGCGGCGAGGCCCGCGCCGACTTCGATCAGACGCGTGGCATTTATACCGGCCTGGATATCGCCGCCGGCGTGCTGCTGGCCCGCTATGAGTCAGCCAGCGAGCCGGCCGAGGTGGTTCGTCTTTCGCCCGGGCAGGGCCATGAGCGCATGACCGAATTCACCGCCGAAGCCGTGGCCGGACTGGATCTGCCGCCGCTGGAGCATTTCTGGTTCGACAATGACGATGGCGTGCCGATTCACAGCATGCTGGCGCGGCCGGCCGGCTTCGATCCGGCGCGTCGCTACCCGCTGCTGGTGCTGATGCATGGCGGCCCGCACATCATGTATCGCGATTACTTCTTCTTGCGCTGGAATTACCACCTGCTGGCAGGGAGCGACTACGTTTTGGTGCTGACCAATTACTCCGGATCCACCGGCTTTGGCGAAGACTTTGCTCGCCGAATCCAGGGCGATCCGTTGCGCGGCCCGGCGATCGAGATCAATCAGGCAGCCGATGCTGCCATCGAGCGCTTCGGCTTTATCGATGGTGATCGCCAATGCGCAGGCGGGGCCAGCTATGGCGGCCACCTGGCCAACTGGATGCAAGGCGCGACTGATCGCTACCGCTGTCTGATCAGCCATGCCGGCCTGGTCAATCTGATTACCCAGTGGGGCACCAGCGATGCCGTATTCCACCGCGAAGCCAACCTCGGCGCGCCGCCGTGGGAGGATCCTGATGTCTGGCTGGACCAGAATCCGCTGATGTACGCCGAAAACTGGCAGACGCCGGTGCTGGTCACGATTGGCAAGCGCGATGAACGTGTGCCGCTGGCCAACGTGCTGGAATACTGGACTGCCCTCCAGCGCCAGCAAGTCGAAAGTCGGCTACTGGTTTACCCGGACGAAGATCACTGGATCACCTCGGGCCCCAACAGCCGCCATTTCTATGGCGAAATTGCCGACTGGCTGGCGCGATGGTTGCTGGACCAGTAGAGTCCGATCTGCTCAGTCGCCGTTGAACAATGCGTGCGTACCCAACGCCTCGGCCGCTGCGCCGAGGCGTTGCAGGGCCAGGCAGTAGGCGGCCTGGCGAATCGACAAATCCTTTTCGGATGCAAGCGCCAGCACCTTGCCGAACTGGCTGACCATGCGTTGCTCCAGACGCTGGTCTATTTCTTCCTCGGTCCAGTAGTCGCCGGTCCGGTTCTGAACCCACTCGTAATAGCTGACCGTGACTCCGCCGGCGTTGGCCAGGATATCGGGAACAACGCTGATCCCGCGACGATCAAGGATCCGGTCGGCCTCCAGCGTGGTGGGCCCGTTGGCCAGCTCGAGAATGACCGAAGCCTGAATTTGCTCGGCATTGTCCTCAGTGATGACATCATCGAGCGCAGCTGGAATCAGCACATCGACATCCAGGGTGAGCAAATCGGCATTGCTCAGAGTCTCGACCCCGTCCTGGTCGCACACTGATTTTCGACAGTAGGCCGACTCGACCGACTTGCCGGACCGCTTGCCTTCGATGATTCGCGGGATATCAAGGCCGTCCGGGTCCAGGATGGCGCCGCCGGAGTCGCTGACCGCCACGACCTTGAAGCCGTCTTTGTGCAGCAGTCGGGCGATCGCCTGGCCGGCGTTGCCGAAGCCGTGTATGGCGACGCTGGTTTCGGTCGCCTTCCAGTCGCGTTCGCAGGTCAGCTCGCGCAGGCAGAAGTAGCCGCCGCGACCGGTGGCCCCGGCGCGCCCCCGGCTGCCGCCCAGGGCCAGCGGTTTGCCGGTAATCACATCCGGGCAGCGCTTGCGCACAACCTCGGAATACTCGTCCATCATCCAGCCCATGATGCGCTCATTGGTGTAGACATCCGGCGCCGGGATGTCAACCTCCGGGCCGATGAAATCGGCGATGCGGCGAATCAATCCGCGACTCAGGCGTTCCAGCTCGAGCATGCTCAGCTCCTTGGGATCGACCGCCACGCCGCCCTTGGCACCGCCGTAGGGCAGGTCCATGACGGCGCACTTGCAGGACATCCAGAACGCCAGCGCCTTCACCTCGTCCAGGTCGACGTCCGGGTGGTAACGCAAGCCGCCCTTGCCCGGGCCGAGCAGGTCGGAATGCTGAACCCGATAGCCCTCGAAAACCCTAAGCCTGCCGTCGTCCATGCGCACGGGCACGGAGACGCTCAGGACTGCTTTCGGATAATGCAGACGATGAAAGGTTTCCTCCGGTATCTCGACGTGTTTGGCCGCCTCGTCAAGACGGGCGAGGGCGCGCTCAAAGGCGTTGTTGGGCATGGCTTGGTGCTTCCTGCGGGAAAGGTTCCAAGGATACAGGCCCGAACGAAACAGGATGACAAGCTCACTGAGCCGACTGAAACGCGCTCCGTGCCTACCTGTTCAGAGCTTCCCTAATGTTTACGCGCCAGCAGATTGCCGCTTGCGAAGATCATCCGCATGCCGATCCCGACCAGGGTCTCGCTGCCTGCGATGTCCTGGTCATTGCGTCGAACGCCACCATGAAACGAAAAACGTCGGTCCACCTGGTAGCGCAGGGCGAGTGCAGCATAGTCGGCATCCCGGCCATTGGCGCGGGCGCTGAAGCGACCGACGGCAGCACTCATCTGCCATCCTTGCTGGAAGCGATAGCTGCCGGTGAGATAGTAGAAGTCGCCATGTTCCAGGCCGCGACCGCGGCGCTCGACATGGGTCGCCAGGCCCCAGGGTCCGCCGGACCAGCGCAGGCCAAGCTTGGATCCGGTGCGCTGGGGAGGGCCTTGCTTGAAGTCGCTGGCATCGATACGGGCCACCATCAGTTCCACCGGCCCTGCCGGCATCAGCACAGAAAAGCCCCAGGCATGGTTGCCGGAGGTCCCTCCGGAACCCAGATCGGAAAGATCATCAACGGCACCGAACAGACTGAATCGCAAGGGCCCGAGGCGATGGCTGTAGCTGAGCGCGTTGTCGACATAGCCGCCATGGCCAAAGGCGCCGCCGGAGCGTCCGAAATTGGCGCGGGCCTGGAGGAAACTGCCGTTGAGGGGATCCCAGCCCAATCCAGCGGTCTTGTAGGGCGTCTCCAGGCGACCCAGCATCAAACGGCCCCAGGGACCTTCCACGCCAACTTCCAGCTCGCGTTCACGGGCGTCGCCGTCCTTGAGCCCCTCCATGTCGATGTTCAATCCCAGTCGGCCGACGATGCGACTTCGCTCACCGATGGCAAAACCACCGTCGATGAACAGCGCCCCCCAGTTATGACTGTTCTTGTTGCCGCCACCCCAGCCGTCGGTCAGATACCAGCCCTTGCGATCTTGCCCGCCAGCAGCGCTGCCAGAGACATTGACGAGCTCCGGCTGCAGGCGCAGCAGGATGCTGAACTCGTCATCATCCGCGTGCGCTAAAGCTGCGACATTGAGCAGACTGGCGACAGCCAGCCCGCAGGTCAGGCGCAAGCTCATGCGCCACTCCGCTTGCCGAACGCCAGGGTGGTCAGCGGCCAGGACAGCAGTGCGGCGAGCAAGCCGGCTGTGATTGACCCGGCAAGCACGGAGCCCCAGTCCAGCACGCCGCTGAAGTCGGAAAAACTGGCCGAGGTCAACCAGGGTGCAAGAAAGAAAGCGAGCGCCGCCACAAGGCCACCCAGCCACAAAGCCGCATGCCGCCCGCGCTGCCAGCTGCGCCGCTTGCTGGCCCATAACCAGCCAGTAATCACAATGTCCGCGGCCAGCAAGGCGATGATCAGCGGCAGCAGCGGTCGCAGGAACTCGAGCACTACTGCAATGATTCCAAACAGTGAAAAAGCCATGGTTTGCCGAGTCTCCTTGTAGGGCTGTATTCAGGCGTCCGAGTAAGAAAGGAGGTTCCAGCCAAACGGCACGGTCATAAGCCTGCCCGCCGTTCGCCTAAATGCGGCCGCGCAGCATGGCGTTGTAGGCCGGCAGCAGCATGCGATCCTTCATCACCCAGGGCACCCAATGCTCACGGTAGGGATTGATGAACGGAAACGAGGGGACCATGTTGAGCGCATAGTCGAACTCGACCAGAATGCCTCGACCCCGACCGGTAATCAGCGGGCAGGACGTGTAGCCGTTGTAACTTGCCTTCATCTCCCGGTCGCGCAGCGCATCGATCAGGTTGTTGACCGCGACGGGTACCTGGGCCTTGACACTGGCCGCGGTCTTGCCGATCGGGGTGCCGACGCAATCGCCGGCACCGAACACGTTCGGATAACGACGGTGCTGCATGCTGAACTGGTCCACTTCCAGCCAGTCTCCATCGGCAGCGAACGGACCGTCCTGCCAGGCCAGGGGACTGCGAGCCAGCGCATCCGGTGCGCGCATCGGCGGAACAACGTGAATGAAGTCATAGTCGATGCGCTGGGTGCCTTCGGGCGTGGCGAAACTCGCTCGCCGCAGTTCTGGCTCGATCCCGATCAGTCGGTGGTGCCAGTTGATCCTGATCCCCCGGTCCGGAAACTCGCGCTTCAGAAACTGATCCATGTCCGGCTGCGAGAACAAGCCGTCGCCAGGCGAGTTGTAGACCATTTGCAGGCTTTGTCGGCTGCCGCGTTCACGGGCCAGGTCCTCGGTCAGCATGGCAACCTTGAGAGGTGCGCCGGCGCACTTGATGCCGCCCGGGCCGCGGGTAAAGAGACCGACTCCGCCGCTGCCGACATACTCATCGATCATGCTCCAGCTACGCTCGGCATGCTCAGGCGTGTCGTAGACACAGGCAATACCTTCGCGGCCGATCAGGTCGGGATGCATGCCCGCTACGGCATCGTAGTCGACTTTCAGACCCGTCGTTACCAACAGATAGTCGTAGTCCACACTGCGTCCAGAAGCAGTAAGTACGCGACTGGCCTCCGGGTCGAACTCGGCGACGCTGTCTTGCAGCCAGTCAATCGAGCGGGGCAGATATCGGGCGTTGCTGTCGATGACCTTGCTGGGCTTCCAGATACCGGTGGCCACCAGCGTCAGGCCTGGCTGGTAGAGGTGACGCTGGCGGCTGTCGATGATGGTGATCCGGGCACCGTCCAGGGCACGCGCCAGGCGATTGGCCGCCGCCACGCCGGCCGCCCCGGCGCCCACGATCACAATGCGCGCACTGGTCCGCAAAGCCTGGGCCGGGGTGCTTAGCAGGGCGCCGCCGGAAACCACAGCAAGACCGGAGCCGAGGCCAATCGCCTTCAACAGACGACGGCGGCCATCGTCGACTTGCGTGCTGGCGTGTCGGCCAGGATCGTGATCGCTCATGTCTGCTGTACTCATGTCGGACTCTTTCCATCATATTAGCAGGCGCTGATGCGTTCAAGTGCGACCTTGGTCTAATGGTTCACTCCTGCGGTGGGGCTGGTCGTGGCCCCGGCGGAGCATGCCGACGGATGAACTCATCGAGCCGACCGAAGGTATAGCGCGCATAGTGATCGCTGGCCGCCCACCAGTGGCCGGAGTCATGAACGATGTCCAGCTCGAAGCGTTTCCCCAGCAGTTTCAGTTTCTCGGCCATCATCAGGGTGGTTTTCAGCGGCACGATGTCGTCGTGCAAACCGTGAATGATCAGCAACGGATCTTCGAGTTTCTCGCCAAGATCCAGCAAGCTGCCCTGTTGGAAAATGTGCGGGTGAGTGTCCGGGTGCCGCGTCAGATGCTGGTCATAGCCGGTGAAGTGATGGATATCGATGGCCGGCGCGCCGGCAACGCCGGCAGCAAACAGGCCCGGCTTGCGGAACAGCGCCGTCAGAACCAGCAAGCCCCCGTAGCTATTGCCCCAGATGGCGATCCGCTCCGGGTCGACATGGGGCAGGGTGAGCAGATAATCGACGGCACTGTGCAGGTCATCCAGGTCGTCCCGGCCCCAATCGCCCTGAAAGGCCTCTCGAAAGTCCACGCCATAGCCGACGCTGCCGCGCACATCCACCAGCACGGTAATGTAGTCCCCGGCCAGCGCCATCTGCTGCTGCAGGAACGAAGTCGGTCGATCCGGATTCCACTGATTCAGAACGGTGTTGGAGTAGATGCTGCCGAAGACGACGGGGTAGCGATGGCCCGGCTTCATGTCCGGCGGCTCGATGATCCTTGCATGGATGGTGAAGTCATCGATCCGGCTCGGGAACGAGACATAGCGTGGCGTCAACCACTCGATCGCTTCGAATTCCGACAGCGGCGAGCGCGTCACCCGTCGCTCGCTGCCGGAGCCATCGCTGGGTGCCAGATATAGCTCGGCGGGCCGGGTGTCGCTGGAGCTGATCAGTGCCAGGTGGCGGCCATCAGGAGACAGACTGGGTTGATGCAGTCCCGGCATGCTGGTGATCCGCTCCAGTGAGGCGTCGGCACTGGACAAACGGTATACATGGCGCTCGTAAGGACTGTCGGCGGCAGCCACCAGCAAGATATCGCCGCTCGCCCGGTCCACGTCCAACCAGGCCGCCGAGCGGTCGCCGGCGACATCGAACTCTCCGGTCAGACGCTCCGGTTCGCCGCCGTCCAGCGCCAGTCGATAGAGGCGGTACCAGTGCTCGTGATCGCCGATAAAGACGACGTGCTCGCCATCGGCACTGAAAAAGGCCCGGAAGATCGGGTAGATACGACGTGGCCTATGATCCTGCCAGAGTTCGACGATGCGCGGCTCATCGGCCAGCTCGACCAGGTAGATCCAGCGCTGTTCGGCAACATCGGCGCCCTGCATCACCAGCAGACGCTGTCCATCCGGCGACCAGTCAAAATCCAGCATGAGCCGTCGATCGGGATCGCTCAGGCCCAACCACTTTAGGCTATCGGTGACCAGATCGATGATGCCGACCCGACGAATCAGGTCAGTGTCACCGGGGTAGGGGCGGCGCACTTCGTGCAGTAATGGCTCTTCGTGCAGGTAGCTGGGGAAGGGCACGCGCCGCACCTGGCGCTGGTCGATGTACTCCAGCGCGATATGACGGCTGTCGGGCGACCAGCGGTAGCGCCCGACGTAAGCGTCCGGCCGAACGAAGGCCCCGATCGGCACCGTAGCGATGCCAGGTACGCCGAGTTCCGTAAGCTGTCGCCACTGGCCAGTCTCCAGCTGCTTCAGCCACAAGTCACCGCCGCGCAGCATACCAAGCCACTGCTGGTCCGGCGATATGCTCAGGCTGCCGCCGCCGGCCCCAAGATTGGTACTCTCTCCGGACTCAAGCTCAATGCGCCAAAGTTGTGCGTCGAGCACGTAGAACAGGGACTCTCCGTCTGGATGCCAGGCCAGGTCGCTGATGCCGCGATGCTCGCGCTGCCGCGCCCGGGCGCGCAGCGCCTCCAGGCTCAGATCTTTGCCGCTGCCGAGCACATCGTCAGGTTCTGGCGCAAGGAAGCTCAGGCGTCGCGGCTGCTCACCATCGAGCTCGACCACCCACAGATCGCGAAACGGCATGCCATGATCGTTCCACAAGAATGCCACCTGGCTGCTGTCGGGCGACCAGCTTGGCCGGGATGGCGCCGTACCGTCGAGCTTGGGCAGCGAGACCATCCGCTCTATCGATGGCAGTTCGGCGTTTGCCACAATTGCGGAAGCTGCAGTCAACGCCAGGGCAGCGCAAAATAGCTTGGTTAAATATCGCATTAATACCTCGAAAGCGCAGTGTGATCATCAATCTCGTCAGTGATGCAAAAGTATAGTCAGCAGCTTGAGTCATCACGGCTTTCATTGCCATCGGATTCGGAGATACAATGGCAGGGTTTTGATCCCGGTTGGAATTTTTCGACCATTCCCTGGTCACTCGAACCTCGCCTGGCGACCCTGTCAGCTTGCTCGGGCATTTGACCAAAATACGATTTCTCACTCATCACATTGCCAAAGGTTTACGCATGCAGCGCACCCTGTCCATCATCAAGCCCGATGCTGTCGCCAAGAACGTCATCGGTGAAATCTACACCCGCTTCGAGCGCGCCGGCCTCAAGGTCGTGGCCGCTCGGATGAAGCATTTGAGCAAGGAACATGCCGAGGGCTTCTACGCCGTTCACCGGGAGCGTCCCTTTTTTGCCGACCTGGTCGAGTTCATGACCTCGGGTCCGGTCATGATTCAGGTCCTGGAAGGTCAGGACGCGATCGCACGCAACCGCGAGTTGATGGGCGCCACCGATCCTCGCCAGGCCGCACCGGGGACAATTCGGGCAGACTTCGCCACCAGCATTGATGCCAATGCCGTCCATGGTTCGGACGCCGAGGAAACCGCTGCCCAGGAAATCGCCTTCTTTTTTGGCGACGATGAGATATACTCGCGGTAATTGTTAGCGAAGTGCTGCAAATGTCTGCAGGGCCAGCAAAAAAGACCAACCTGCTTGGTCTAGACCAGGCAGGGCTGGAACGGTTTTTCGCCGATCTCGGCGAAAAGCCCTATCGTGCTCGTCAGGTTCTGCAATGGGTGCACCAACGCGGTGTGGCTGATTTTGGCCTGATGACCGACCTTTCCCGCAAGCTGCGGGAGCGTCTCGAAGCGCAAGCCGAGATCACGCCCCCCCGGGTTATTCGTGAACAGCTGTCCGAAGACGGCACCGTCAAGTGGCTGCTGGCCTGCGATGGCGGTAGCGCAGTTGAAACCGTCTTCATTCCCGAAACTTCCCGCGGCACGCTGTGCATCTCATCGCAGGTGGGGTGTATGCTCAACTGCACGTTCTGCTCCACTGCGACCCAGGGTTTCAAGCGCAACCTCTCGTCTGCCGAAATTATCGGGCAGGTCTGGCACGCGGTGACTGCCCTGGCCGATGAGCGTCTGGGGCAGCGGCGCGTGACCAACGTCGTTTTCATGGGCATGGGCGAGCCCCTGCTCAACTTGCAGGCCGTAGTTCCGGCGCTTTCTCTGCTGCGAAACGATCTGGCCTACGGCCTGGCGTCCCGCCGGGTAACCATATCCACGGCGGGCGTTGTGCCCGGTATCGACCAGCTGGCGCATGGCGAAGAGTTTGCTCTGGCCGTGTCGCTGCATGCGCCGGACGATGAATTGCGCTCTCGCCTGGTCCCGCTGAATAGAAAATACCCGGTCGACGAGCTGATCGCCGCCTGCAAGCGCTTTGTCAGCGTTCACCATCGGCGCTCGATCACCTTCGAATACACCATGATTGCCGGGGTCAACGATGGCCGGGCGCAGGCTCGCGGCCTGATCCGTCTGCTCAATGGCTTGCCCTGCAAGATCAACCTGATTCCGTTCAACCCTTTCCCCGGCACGCCGTTCGAACCGTCCAGCGCCGAGGCGATCTACGAATTTCAGAAAGTGACGCGCGCAGCGGGCATCATCACCACGGTGCGCAAGACACGCGGCGAGGATATCGACGCTGCCTGCGGTCAATTGGTCGGCAAATTGCTAAGCCCCAGCGAGCGTCGTCTGCTGGTCCAGCAGCAGCTCGCCCGCCAGGCACTGGAGGCCGCCTGATGCGCCTGGCCGTGATTCTCGCCCTGGCGTTTGTCGTGTCCGGCTGCGCCACCACCCAGAACGAGCCGGTCAGTTCCTCGCGCGGCATGGATCGAGTGAGCCCGGTGCGCGGCGCCGAGATCAACACCCGGCTGGGCATCGGCTACCTCGAACGCGGCCAGCTGCAGCTGGCAATGGAGAAGCTGGAGACCGCGCTGCGACACGACCCGGACCATGTCCCTGCGCACATGACCCTGGGTATCATCTACGAACAGATCGGCGATCAAAATCGAGCCGGTCGTCATTTCCGCCAGGCTGCCCGACTGGCACCCAACGATGGTGCCGCTCAGAATACCTATGCCGTGTTTCTATGCCGTCAGGGAGACTATGCAGCAGCCGATCGCCATTTCAAGCGGGCGACCGCGGATCCGTTCTACGCTACCCCCGAAGTCGCATGGAGCAATGCCGGTGCTTGCGCTCGGCGCCACGGCGACCAAGAATCAGCTAATCTTTACTTCCGGCGCGCCCTGGAAATCGACCCCGGTTTCCCGGACGCGCTCTTTCACCTAGCAGACCTCTACTACCAGCAGGGAGAAGCCTTTCGGGCCCGTGCCTTCTTGCAGAGATTCGAATTCGCAGCCAACCCGGAACCTGGAGCCTTGCTCCTCGGTTTCCGAATCGAATCCAGCCTCGGTAACCGCGACGAAGCCAACCAGTACGCCAGTCGACTGGAGCGCGAGTTTCCAAGGTCCAATGAAGCACAGCAGCTCAGGGGCATGGAATCAAACCAATGACTGAACATGAAGATTCGGAACTGAGTGAGCAGGACAACGAGCGCTGCCGCCTGGTCGGCCAGCGTCTGCAGGACGCGCGCCTTCAGCGCGGACTCTCCCTGCAGGATGTATCGCGCTCATTGCGCTTGCCCGGCCTGACGGTCTCGGATATAGAGGAGGGCAGAATGGATCGGCTTGCCCGACCTTATCGGCGCGGCTACGTAGCCAACTACGCGCGCCTCGTCGGGCTCGAACCGTCTGTGCTGCTGGACCAGCTGGGGCAATGCGCTGATCCGGCTCTGCGTAACGTGCTGCCAGCTTCGCGACGTGGATGGAGGCTCGAGCGTTACATCAAGTCTGCGACCTATATTGTTGCAACTATTGCAATTGTTCCTCCGCTGATATTCTTTTTTGTGCAGAGCGGCTCGCGCATTGCCAGTCCCGAGCCGGAGTCTGGTGTGGAACAGCTTGCCAGCGAAACCGGATACAGTGACGATCAGCGTGTCGCGCGGCGCATTGCCAGGGCGCTGGCGCTGGACAATGCCGATCCTGTCGATACCGACAACGAAGGGCATGTCACCGCATCGGCCTTGCCATTGCGGCCGACTCGGCCGGCGCGCGAGTCCGAGCCGGCGCTCGAGGAACTGCTGCCTTCGGTCGCGGCATTGAGCGAGGAGATCCCGGCGATCCCCGTCCTTGAGCTTTCCCTTGAGCTGCTCGAAGATAGCTGGGTCGAGGTCTATGCGGCCGATGGCCGACGACTGGAGTTTGATCTGCTGCGCGCCGGCCAGCTGCGCAACTTCAGCGGCGAACCTCCCTTTCGTCTGTTGTTGGGTCGAGCCAATGCCGTTCGAGTATTGGCCGATGGAGAGCCTGTGTTGTTTCCGGGTCACGAGCGTGCCGATGTGGTCAATCTGGAAATCCTGGAAGGGGGCGAAGTCAAGCGCTGAAGCCGGCATCTGCCCGCTGCCGGTCGGCGCGCTGTCTCGCTCGTTGGCCAATGCCTTTCTGGCGCGACCAGGATAGTCACGCTTCCTGTTGCGTGTAGCTGGGCCACCGTGGTGCCCGCCGGCCATCAGCCGGTCAGGCGACAAAGTTTGCCGAAGCCGGGCCTGATCGTCGAGTCAGGGTTCCGCCAAAGCCGTTTTTCGAGAAACAGCCTTAGATGAACAACATTCGCTCCGTGCGCGGCATGCACGACATACTCCCCGAAGAGACCCCGCTGTGGCAGTGGCTGGAGCGCAGCCTTGGCGACATTTTCGCCAGCTACGACTTCCACGAGATCCGCATTCCCCTGGTTGAGCAGGCCGAGGTCTTCACCAGGGCCATTGGCCAGGCCACCGACGTGGTCGAAAAGGAAATGTATGCCTTCGAGGACCGCAACGGCGACATGCTGAGCCTGCGTCCTGAAGGTACCGCCGGCGTGGTCAGAGCAGCCATTCAGAACAGCTTGCTGCAGACACCGGGGCTAAAGCTCTGGTACCAGGGTCCGATGTTCCGGCATGAGCGACCGCAGAAAGGTCGGCAGCGCCAGTTTCACCAATTCGGAGCCGAAGTCTTCGGCCTGGCCGAGGCCGCTGCTGACGCCGAGTTGATTGCCATGGTCGAGCGCATCTGGCGCAAGCTGGGCTTGAAGCAGATGGTCCGGCTGGAAATCAACTCGCTGGGAGATCGCGATGATCGTCAGCGCTATCGGCAGCAGCTCATCGATTTCCTGCGCCCGCACTTCGAGCGTCTGGACCCTGATAGCCAGCGCCGTCTTGACAGCAATCCGCTGCGGATCTTCGATAGCAAGCACCCGGAAACGCAAGCCTTGATGGCCGATGCACCGCGTCTGTCGGATGCACTTGGTGCCGAGGCCCGTGCCCACTTCGATCAGGTCTGCCGGCTGCTGGACGCGCTTGGCATTGCTTATCAGGTCAACCCGGGCCTGGTCCGGGGCCTGGACTACTACTGTCGAACGGTGTTTGAGTGGATTACCGAAGATCTGGGTGCCCAGGGCACCGTTTGTGCCGGTGGCCGTTACGATGATCTGGTTGCGATTCAGGGCGGACGGGCGACGCCCGGTATCGGTTTTGCAATGGGTGCCGAGCGGGTCCTTGCGCTGCTCCAGGCCAAGGGTCTGGAACAAGCCCAGATCCCGCATGTCTATCTGGTCAGCCAGGTGGATGGCTCGGTATCCCTGGCGCTGGCCGAGCGCTTGCGCGACGAGATCCCGGGCCTGAGGATTGCCTCATCGCTGGCCGGCGGCAGCTTCAAGGCCCAGTTCAAGCGCGCCGATCGCAGTGGCGCAGGCTTTGCCGTGATCCTCGGTGAGGACGAACTGGCCGCAGATGCCGTGCAGCTCAAGCCGCTCAGGGGTGAGGCTGCACAGCAGCAGACCATCGCTACGGAACTGCTTGCCGCGCGTCTGCGAGAGCTGCTGAGCGATCTGCCCGGATGAGATCGAGGGCAGACCTGGCGCTGGACGGATCGGGTATCATAGAAAAATTTCCCCAAAACATCAGACGGAACGAGTTTTTATGGCTGTAGAGCTTTACGACGAGCACGAACAGGGCGAACGCGTACGCAAGTGGATCAAGGAATACGGGTTCTCCATCGTGCTTGGCCTGGTGCTTGCCTTTGGCGGTATCTTCGGCTTTCGTCAGTGGCAGGACCACCAGGTGCAACAGCGCTTCCTCGCCGCCGAATATTTCGATGTGATCCAGCGCGAACTCGACGCCGGTCAATTGGCTGCCGCCGAGGACCAGTTTGCAGCCTTGCAGGATGCGGTTCCGCGCAGTGCCTATGTGGCGCTGTCCGGCATGCTGGTCGCCGCGGCGCTGGTCGAGGACGGGCGTCTGGAGCCAGCCGCGCAGATCTACCGACAACTGCTTGAGGCCCGACGCCTGGATTCGCTGCGCCCCATTGTTACCCTGCGCCTTGCCCGTGTTCTTGAGGCACAGGGCGAGCATGACGCTGCGATGAGCCTCGTTAACGGCTCTGCACCGCCGGGATTCACCGCATCGTGGGCCGAGATACGTGGTGATCTGTTACTGGCCCGCGGCCAGAAGGAGCAGGCCAGGATCGCCTACCAGGAAGCACTGGACAATCTGGTCGGGCAGGGCGGCAAGCAGCGCTTGCTGCAGCTGAAGATCGACGCGACCGGACCCGGTCTGGCCGGTGATGCTTCGTGACTGATTCGATGCGCTGCCTGACCCTGATCATGCTGGCGCTGGTCCTGGCCGGCTGCGGGGTATTCAACCGTGATCGCAGCGATGCCGACCGGCCTGCCGCCCTGGTCGATTTCGACAGTAGCCTGCAGGTGGAGCGCCTCTGGTCAACCAGCGCCGGCGCAGGCAGCAATCGCAGCCGGCCGGCACTGAGGCCCTTCGTCGACGGCGAAGAGGTCTGGGTCGGTGACCACCGCGGCCGCATCGTCTCGGTCAATGCAGCGAACGGACGCATCCTCCAGCGCTTCGATACCCGCCTCGACCTGTCCGCCGGTCCAGCCGTATTTGATAATCTGCTGCTGGTCGGCACCTTCGACGGCAAACTGGTTGCGCTGGACCGCGCCAGCGGCAGCGAACGCTGGCGTGCACCACTGTCCTCCGAAGTGCTGTCGTATCCGGTGCTGCACGATGGCGTGATTGTCGTTCGCTGCATCGACGGGCGCACTTTCGGTATCGACCCGGCCGATGGCCGGCGGCTGTGGGTGCATGACCGCAGCGTGCCCTTGCTGACCTTGCGCGGCAATAGCGACCCGCTCACCCGGGCCGGGCAGGTTTTCATCGGCTATGACAACGGCACTGTGGCCGGTCTCAGGGTCAACGACGGCAGCATCCTCTGGGAACAGAGAGTGAGCGTGCCTGAGGGCCGTACCGAACTCGAACGCCTGGCTGACATTGACGGCCCGATGGCCATCGTCGGCACCGACCTGTACGTGGTCACCTATCGCGGACGCATGGCCAGCATGGCGATCGAGTCCGGACGCATACTCTGGGTCAAGGACGTGTCGTCCCATTCCGGCATCAGCCTGCTGCGAACTCAGATCGCGCTGGTGGATCGGGACGACACTGTCTGGATGGTTGACCGGCGCAATGGATCGACCCTGTGGCGGGAAGATCGGCTGGCGCGCCGTGGGCTGACCCGGCCGGTATTTGTCGATGACTACCTGGTCACGGTCGACAGCGAGGGGTTCATGCACTGGCTGGATGCCGGTACAGGAGATTTCGTGGCCCGCGTACGACCGACGCGGAATGCGCCCGTCTCGGCGCCGGTCGTGGTCGGCAATGTCGTCTACCTGCTGGACGAGGACGGATCGCTTAGCGCCTGGCGACCGCGCGGCTGAGCAAGACCATGGATCAACTGCCGGTCATCGCCATCGTGGGCCGGCCCAACGTCGGCAAATCGACGTTGTTCAATGCCTTGACCGGGACGCGGGATGCCTTGGTCGCGGACTTTCCAGGGGTCACGCGTGACCGTATCTACGGCCGTGCCCAGATGTCCGAACGCGATGTCATTCTGATCGATACCGGTGGCCTTGACGAGGCCGCAGACCAGCTCGAAATTGCAGCCCAGCACCAGACCCGCCTGGCCGTGGCCGAGGCGGATCTGGTGGTATTCGTGACCGATGCCCGCGACGGTGTGATTCCCGCCGACCAGGAGATCGCCGCCTGGCTTCGTGGCCTGAACAAGCCGCTGGTGCACGCAGTCAACAAGTCCGATGGACTGGATCATCATCTGGTGATCGCCGAGGCCTCCGAGCTTGGCATGGACGCCTGCACCATCGCAGCCAGTCACCGCCGCGGCCTGGACCGGCTGGCGCGCTCGGTGGTGGATCTGCTGCCCGCCCCGGTCGAACCCGGGGAGCTTGACGCCGGCGGAATTAACCTGGCCCTGATCGGTCGTCCCAACGCTGGCAAGTCAACCTTGCTCAACCGTCTGCTCGGCGAAGACCGGGCCCTGGCCACCCCAATACCCGGTACTACTCGCGACCCGGTCCGGGCAACTGTGGAGCGTAACGGCCAGGTCTATCACCTGGTCGATACCGCAGGCATTCGGCGGCGTCGTGGCAGTCACGAAGGGATCGAGCGTTTCAGTACGATCAAAGCCTTGCAGGCCATGGAAAAAGCCGACGTGGTGGCCCTGTTGCTCGATGCCCAGGAAGGGGTCTCCGAACAGGATGCCCGTCTGGCCGGCCACGTCATCGATGCTGGCCGGGCACTGGTCATCGTGTTGAACAAGTGGGACACCCTGGATCGGGATCAGCGCAACCGACTGCTGGCTGAAGTCGGCGATCGGCTGAGCTTTGCCACCTTTGCCCCCTTTGTCACGGCATCCGCCCTGCACGGCAGCGGGCTTGGCGAGCTGACAGACGCGATCGAGCATGTCCATCGCGCAGCCAGCCAGACGCTCTCGACACCCGCCCTGACCCGTGTCCTGCGGGCCGCGGTCGAAGCCCATGCGCCTCCTGGCGGCAAGCGTGCCACTCCGAAACTGCGCTATGCCCATTCCGGCGGCACATTTCCAACCCGGATCGTCATCCACGGCAACCGCACGGCGGAAGTTCCCGAACAGTATCGGCGCTACCTTATCAATGCTTTTCGCCGTCAGTTCGACTTCACAGGCGTACCCTTGCGCCTGGTTTTTCGCGACTCCGACAATCCCTATGCGGGCCGCAAGAACACGCTGACGCCGCGCCAGATTCAGAAACGCAAGCGCTTGAAAGACATTGGCCGAAGAAAGAAACGACGCAAGTGATCGGCTGAATCGCTACCTCAGCGGTCTGGCCAGCGAAGTCAACGAAGTTGAGCCGAGCTCGGCCCAGGCCATGCTTCGGGATGGCGCACGACTGATTGATATCCGCGAAGCGGTCGAAACAGCTGCAGGAACCGCCGAACCAGCCCTGCTGATCAGTCGCGGCATGCTCGAGATGGAGATTGGCAAGCTGCTGCCCGATCCGGATACCCCGTTGGTGTTGATGTGTGCCGGCGGTGATCGCTCGCGGATCTCGGCAATCAGCCTGCAGCAGCTGGGTTATCGACGGGTCTGCAGTCTCGCCGGTGGCTTCAATGCCTGGCGCGCTGCCGGCCTGCCGCAGCGACAGGTCGTCTCGGCCACGCGATGGCAGGAGCGTTACCTGCGCCATCTTGCAATTCCCGAAGTCGGGCGAGCAGGCCAGGAGCGACTCAATGCTGCCCATGTTCTGATCGTCGGCTGTGGTGGGCTCGGCTCGCCGGTCGCTCTGTACCTGGCCGCGGCCGGTGTCGGCACTCTGACCCTGGTCGATGGCGATCGGGTAGAACGCAGCAATCTGCAACGCCAAGTGCTTCACAGCGATCATCTGGTGGGCCATCCAAAGACTGAGTCAGCGGCGCAGCGAATTGCCGCTCTCAACCCGGATACCCGCATTATTGCCCGCGCCGAGCGTCTGACCGAGGACAATGCCGAGGATTTGCTGGCAGGGGTTGACCTGGTGGTGGATGGATCCGACAACTTTCCCACCCGCTACCTGCTCAACGCGGTCTGCCTGCGCCTGAACAAACCGCTGGTCTACGGAGCCGTGCTGCGTTTTCAGGGCCAGGTAGGGGTTTTTCAGCGCGGCCACGGCGCTTGCTATCGCTGCCTGTTTCCCGAGCCGCCGCTGCCGGAAGATGCGCCGAATTGCGCCGAGGCCGGTGTCCTTGGAATCATGCCGGGAGTCATCGGCTGCCTGCAGGCCGGCGAAGCGCTCAAGTTGATCCTGGGCATCGGTGAGCCGCTACGCTCGCGCCTGTTGCACTTTGATGCCCTGGAGACGCGCTTCAGGCTCACCCGCCTGGTCCAGGACCCGGACTGCCCCGACTGCGCACGCTGCAGCCGGGCCTGAAACCCGGCTGCAGCAGCCTGTCAGAGCGACCAGGACTGCAGATTGCGCGCGATCTGATGGGTTACAGCCGGGTCGTCCGGGGGCGTCTGGGCCGGCCAGTGCTCGACCAGCGCACCCTTGCGGTTGAACAGATACTTGTGGAAATTCCAGCGTGGCAAAACCGCGCCACCATGCTCCTGGGCCAGGTCCTTGAACAGTGGATGGGCATTGATGCCAATGACCGAATACTTGGCAGTCATCGGGAAGGTCACGTTGTATTCCGTGCGGACAAACTCGGCAATTTCTTCCTCGCTGTCCGGTTCCTGTTCGCCGAAATCGTTGCAGGGCATACCGATGACGACCAGCCCTGACTGTTGGTAATCATTGTGCAGCTGCTGCAACTGGGCGTAATGCGAGGTGAATCCGCACTTCGACGCCGTGTTGACCAACAGGATCGGCTGACTGCGAAAGCGCTCCAGCGCCAGTGCGCCGCCGGTCAACGCGGCGAAGTTGTAGTTGAACACATTCACGAACAGGTTCCTCTTGAGATGAAACGTCGCTCAATGCTAACCGCTTCCCGGTACAATGTCGCCCCTGTGAATGCCTCTCATGCAAAGATTCTGGACGGCAAGGCCGTCGCCGAGCGACTCAAGGCCAATGTTGCCGAGGCGGTGTCGGCGCACCTGGCACGGGGCGGTTCGAGGCCCGGGCTGGCCGTGGTCCTGGTCGGTGACGATCCGGCCTCCGAAGTGTATGTCGGCAACAAGGTGCGGGCTTGCGAACAGGCCGGGATACGCTCATTCAGTCACCGTCTTCCGCACGGCACTGGCCGCGGCGAGCTGCTGGCCCTGATTGACGAACTGAACGAGTCTCCGGATGTCCACGGCGTCCTCGTCCAGCTGCCGCTGCCGCGCCACCTGGACGAGCGCACGGTCACCGAAAGGATCCGGCCAGACAAGGATGTGGATGGCTTTCATCCGGTGAACATGGGTCGCCTTGCCTTGCGCGATCCGGGTCTCAGGCCGTGCACGCCGCGCGGCGTGATGACTCTGCTCGCTGCCCACCAGATCGACGTCAAGGGTTTCGATGCGCTGGTTGTCGGCGCCTCCAACATCGTCGGCCGGCCTCTGGCGCTGGAACTGCTGCTGGCCGGTGCCACGGTCAATGTAGCGCACCGCTTTACCCGCAATCTCGAGCGCCACGTCCGTGCTGCCGAGTTGTTGTGCGTGGCCGTGGGCAAGCCGGATCTGATTGATCCGGCCTGGATTCGGCCCGGCGCCATCGTGATTGATATCGGCATCACGCGCTGTGCAGACGGCCGCATCCGCGGCGATCTGGATTCGGCGGCGGTGTCTCGCCACGCCGCCTGGATCACACCGGTTCCCGGTGGGGTTGGTCCGATGACGGTGGCCACCCTGATGCAAAACACGGCCGAAGCGGCCGGGCTGGTAGTCAAGGCCCCATGAAACTGCGGCTGCTTGCGCTGGTCCTGAGCGCTCTGCTGCTGGGCGGCTGCGCAAGTCTGATCAACCGGGCCGCAAGCAGTTTTGCCAACGACCTGGAAGCTGCGATCCGGGGCTATGACGAACCGGCTGCGGTAGCCGCAGCGCTGCCGGCATTCATGCTGATCATGGAAGCGCGCCTGGAATCCAGTCCTGAATCGGCAGAACTGCGCCTGACCACGGCACGGCTTACCCAGACCTACGCCACGCTTTTTTCCGACGCCGAGCATGCCGACAGCGCGCGCAGGCTGAGTCGCCGGGCGTTGCACCATGCCCGGATCGGGGCCTGCCTGCACAGCTCGCGCTTGTGCGAGCTCGAGCGCCTGGATTTCGACAGTCTGGACGAACGCATTGCCAGTTTTGATTCGCGCCAGGTCGAGCCTGTTTACGCACTGGCAACCAGCTGGACCGGCTGGATCGCTGCCCATAGCGATGACTTTCGGGCCCTGGCCGATCTGCCGCGGGTCGAGACCCTGCTGAGCTGGGTGGCAGAGCGCTCCCCAGGGCACGATGATGGCGCCGTCTACCTTTATCTTGCCGTACTGAACTCGCAGCGCCCACCGGCCGCCGGCGGTCAGCCACGCAAGGCACGGGCCTACTTCGAAAAGGCCCGCCAGGCTTCCGCCGGTCGCAATCTGCTGATCAACGTGCTGATGGCCGACTCCTATGCTCGCCTGATGTTCGACCGTGACCTCTATGTCGACCTGCTGGAAAGCGTGCTGGCCACCGACAACGACGAGCCCGAATATCGCCTGGTCAACCAGGTAGCCCGTGCCCGGGCACGTGAACTCCTTGCCGAAACCGAGGCGATCTTTGACTGATGAACAAGCTGCCTGCACTTTTCGCGCTGCTCTTGATCCTGCTTGCCGGCCCGCTTGCCGCTCAGGAGCTTCGCATCGCAACCCTGGCCCCAGACGGGTCGAGCTGGATGAACGAACTGCGCGAGGCCGAACGCCGAATCGCCGCAGCGACCGAGCAGCGGGTTCGAATCCGTTACTACCCGGGCGGCGTGATGGGCGATGCCAGCGCTGTGCTGCGGCGCATGCGCCTGAACCAGGTCCAGGGCGGTGCCTTCACTGTCGGCGACCTGGCGGCCCTGACCTCTGCAGTCAACCTGTACAGCCTGCCATTCCTGTTTGAAAGCGAGGCCGATGTCCAGGCGATCAGGGCCGAGTTTGACCCCTTGATCATGGCTGCACTGGCCGACGCCGGCATGGTCATTCCCGGTCTAAGCCTGGGTGGCTTTGCCTACCTGTTCGGCCGTGAGTCCTTCCCGTCACCCGAACAGCTGTCTACCAGCTGGCGGGTATGGGTGCCTGCCGGCGACGAGCTGTCCAGGCGCACCCTGGAAGCGGCCGGTGTCAGCCCCGTGCCCTTGCCGCTGGCTGATGTTTATACTTCGCTCCAGACCGGTGCGATCAATACCTTTGCCAGCACCCCATCGGCAGCCATCATCCTGCAATGGCACACTCGTGCCCGCCACATGCTGGATTTGCCCATTCTGATGACGGCCGGCACGATCGGTATCGACAGCCGGGCCCTGCAGCGCCTGGCCGAGGCTGACAGGGAGATCGTTCTGAAAGAGTTCGGGCAGGCGCTGGAACGCCTGGAACAGGTCAATCAGCGAGACAACGAATCCGCGCGACAGGCGCTGATGGAGCAGGGCATCAGGATCAGTGCGCCAAGCGATGAGCATGCCGAAACCTGGCGTCGAATTGCCCGCGACACGCGCCAGCGGATGATCGAATCCGGCCAGATCGAGGTTCCCAATCTCGACCGTATGATCGATGTCTTGAACCGCTTGCATGAAGCAGAATAAGCGCCTGTCCCAGTCGATCCAGGATGACCTGGAGCGACTTGAGGGAATCGCGCTCACCGTGCTGCTGCTGGGGCTGATCGCGCTGGGACTCAGCCAGATCGTGATGCGCAATCTGTTCGGAATGGCCTTGCCCTGGGCCGATGGCGCGATGCGCGCTGCCGTGTTGTGGCTGGCCATGATTGCCGGCATCACTGCTGCCGGACGAATGCGGCATATTCGTATAGACGTGCTGTCGCTGTGGCTGCCGCCCGGCTTGCGGCGCTGGCTGCACGGCCTGTGCATGATTACCACGGCCCTGGTCTGCATTCAGATGTGCTGGCTCAGCCTGGCCATGGTTCGCCTCGAGTTCGAGTTCCAGACGGCTGCCTTTCTCGGGGTCCAGACCTGGATGGTCCAGCTGATCGTACCCTTCGGCTTTGCGATGATGGCCGTGCGTTTTCTCGGCGCAGCCTTTGCCCCGCCCCCGGAGACGATTCCAATCGAGCTCGGCCAGGAGCAGTCCAGGCAGGACGGTCAGGCCTCGTGATCATTCTGATCGTGATTGTGCTGGCCCTGATCGGGCTGCCCTTGTTTGCCGTGATCGCGATCGGCGCCATGGCGGGCTTTCATGCCGCCGAGCTGGATCTCAGGCTGGTGGCGATGGAGTTTCAGCGCATCGGTGAGTTGCCGGTGCTGGTCGCCCTGCCGCTGTTCACCTTCGCCGGGGTGCTGGTCGCCCATAGCCAGACCCCGGCGCGCCTGGTCGAGCTGACCCGCGCGGCACTGGGCTGGTTGCCCGGCGGCCTGGCCATTCTGGGCTTGATCATGTTCGCCCTGATGACGGCCTTTACCGGGGCCTCCGGGATCACCGTGGTGGCGCTGGGCAGCCTGATGCTGCCGGCCCTGCTCGCCGCCGGCTTTCAGCGTCAGTTCGCCCTCGGTCTGGTCACAACCGGCTCGAGTATGGGCGTGCTGTTTGCGCCTTCGCTGCCCTTGATCCTGTATGCGGTGGTTGCCCAGCAGGTCGCGCCCGGACGTGCAATCGGCGTCGACGACCTGTTCCTGGCCGGCATCCTGCCCGGGTTACTGATGCTGTCTGTGCTTGCCGGCTATGCAATGTGGATTCAGCGCAGGCTGCCACCCGATCCGCGTCCGCGACCGGCCCTGATGCCGGCGCTGCGAGACATCGCCTGGGAGTTGCCGCTACCCTTTGTCGTCCTCGGCGGCATTTACAGCGGCTGGCTGCTGGTCATCGAGGCGGCTGTGGTTACCGCGGCCTGGGTAATGATCAGCCTGGTCCTGATACGTCGCGAGATTGCTCTGCCGCGGCTGCCGGGCATCATCAGCGAGGCGATGATGCTGGTTGGCGCCATCCTGATCATCCTCGGCATGTCCCTGGCCTCGACCAATGTCATGATTGATGCCCAGGTGCCCCAGCGCATCTTCGAGGCCGTGGCCCCACATATTGACAGCCGGATTGTCTTTCTCCTGCTGGTCAACGTGATCTTGCTGATAGCAGGCATGGTGCTCGACATCTTCGCCGCCCTGGTGATCCTCGCCCCGCTGATCATTCCGGTCGCGCTGGCCTTCGGGGTGGACCCGGTCCATCTCGGCATCATCTTTCTGGCCAATCTGCAGATCGGCTATTGCACGCCGCCGGTGGGAATCAACCTGTTTCTCGCCAGCCATCGCTTCGGCGATGACATTCTGAAGATTTATCGCGCAACCCTGCCATTTCTGGGGCTGTTGCTGATCGCCCTGCTGATCATCACCTGGTGGCCAGGCTTGAGCCTCTGGCTGCCAGGCCGAACTTGAGACAGTTTGGCCGGCTTGTTGCCGACAACCCGTCACGGGCAAAGGCGAGAGGGTCGCCAGCCAGGATTTGGGGGTGGCGACCCTGACCCGGGTATAGGCAGCGCTCAGCGCTCGATGATGGCAGACACGCCCATGCCGCCGGCGGTGCAGATTGAAATCAGACCGCGGCCCGAACCGGCTTCCTCGAGGATGGCAGCAAGGGTGGAGATAATGCGCGCTCCCGTCGCTGCAAAGGGATGGCCGATGGCAACGGATCCACCCCGGACGTTCATTTTCGATCGATCGATGCTGCCCAGGGCACCTTCCAGGCCCAGGCGTTCACGACAGAAGCGATCCGACTCCCAAGCCTTGAGGGTACACAGAACCTGGGCAGCAAAGGCCTCATGAATCTCATAGAAGTCGAAATCCTGGAGTTTTAGACCAGAGCGAGTCAGCATTTCGGCCACGGCAACTGCCGGTGCCATCAGCAGGCCTTCGTCGCGATTGACGAAATCAACCGACGCGGTGCGGCCGTGCGTCAACCAGGCGATCACCGGCAGATCGTTCGCCTTGGCCCAGTCCTCCGAAGCCAACAGCACGGCGGCGGCGCCATCGGTCAGGCTGGATGAATTGCCGGCGCTCAAGCTGCCATGCTTGCGATCGAAAGCCGGCTTCAAACTGGCCAGCTTTTCGAGGCTTGAGTCGCCACGGACGTTATTGTCACGGATCACGCCGTTGTGAGGCACGACCAGATCATCGAAAAAGCCAGCCTCCCAGGCAGCGGCAGCTTTGTGGTGGCTTTCCAGGGCCAGCTCGTCCTGCTCAGCGCGGCCGATATCCCACTCGCGAGCCATCCGTTCGCAGTGTTGTCCCATTGACAATCCGGTGCGAGGTTCGGCATTGCGCGGCGGCTGCGGCGCCAGCTCACCAAAGGAAAAACCCTTGAAGGTGCCGAGCTTCTGAGCGATGGTGCGGGCGCGCGACAGCTTGATCAGGCGCTGGGCAAAGCGGCGCTGAAACACCACCGGTGCATCGCTGGTGGTATCGGTGCCGGCAACAATGGCGCACTCGATCTGGCCGCTTGCAATCTGACCACCGGCCAGCAGTGCAGCCTGCAGGCTGGTGCCGCAGGCCTGTTGCAGAGTGATGCCTGAGGTCAACGGTGACAGGCTGGTCGACAGCACTGCTTCGCGTGCCAGGTTCCAGTCCTTGGAGTGGGTGGTGACGGCGCCGGCCAGGACCTGGTCGATCTGCTTGCCATCCAGTCCATAACGCTTGACCAGACCTTGAATGGCAGCAGACAACATGTCGAGATTGGTCTGGTCGGCATACAGGGTATTCGAGCGGCAGAATGGAATGCGACTGCCGCCGATGATGGCAATCTTGCGCAGCTGGTTATCGGACATCACGAAGACTCCTCGTTGTCGGCTGGTTGATCGACCGGGTCGCTTTCTCCGGACCGGGATGCCAGGTAGTGCATGGGGCCGCCCCGGAAGGGGGCAAAGCCGGTGCCGAAGATCATGCCGGCATCGAGCAGGTCGGGCGAGGCCACGACTTCATCGGCCAGGCAGGCACGGCACTCGTCGAAATAGGGTTGCATCAGTCTTTCGGCCAGGGCGTCGAGGTCATGCCCCTCATGTGCCTTGGCATCGCGCTGCGGCTTGCCTTTCTTCCAGCGGTAAAAGCCTTCGCCGGACTTCTTGCCCAGCTTGCCGGCCTTGACCATTTCCTCGAGCACCTTTCGGTCCTCGCCAGCGGCATCGCCCATCAGCGTGTCGATCACGCCCAGGCCAACATCCAGCCCGACCGTGTCGGCCAGCTCCACCGGGCCCATCGGCATGCCGAACTGCTCGGCCGCCTTGTCGATGGCCTCGCGTGGCACACCCTCCCGGTGCAGCGCCATGGCGTTGCGCATGTACGGGGCGAGGACGCGGTTGACCAGGAAACCCGGGGTCGAAGTGACGGGCAGGGCGTACTTGCCGATCTGGGTGGCGAAGCTCGAACCGTCGTTGACCCGGTCAGCATTGGAGGTCTTGTCGTAGACGATTTCGACCAGCGGCATTTGCGCCACTGGGTTGAAAAAGTGCAGGCCGATCAGGCGGCTCGGATCATCGAACACATCGGCAAGCTCGGCCAGCGGGATGGCGGAAGTATTGGTCGCCACCAGGGTATGGGGCTGCAAGTCCGGCTTGAGTCGCTCGAACAGCTCGCGCTTGGCGTCGCGATTTTCGAAAATCGCTTCAATGATCACATCGGCGCGCTTGACGCCCTTGCCTTCGACATCGGCTACCAGACGGGTCTTGGCAGCGGCCACGGCTTCCGGCTTCTTCAGGCGGCGCTGGAACAGCTTGGCTGCGCGCTTCAAGGCCGGCTCGATGTACTTCATTTCACGGTCTTGCAGGGTCACTTCCAGACCGCGCGAGGCACACCAGGCAGCAATGTCGCCGCCCATCACGCCGGCGCCGATGACATGCACCCGTCTGGCCTTGAAATCGCTGCGCTTGCCCTGGGCCTTGAGCTCTTCCATGAGGCGAAACACGCGGCGCAGATTGCGCGAGGTATCGCCGGCCAGCAGGCGCGGCACCTTGTCTGCTTCGGTCCGGATCATCGCTGACTGCGAGTTGCCGCAGGCTTCGAAGGCGTCGATCAATTCATAAGGCGCGGGGTAGTGCTCACGGCGCGCCTTGCGGGCAACCTGCTTGCGCATCTGTCCGGCGAGAAACTTGCGCACCGGGCCCAGGGTGGTCAGCCTTGCCTTCAGCGGCGGCCGCGCTGCCTTGCGTTTCTTGATGACAGCATTGCGGGCCGCCCAACGCAGGGATCCATGCTTGTCTACGGTCTGATTGATCAGGCCCATGGCGCGGGCCGGACGGGCGCGCAACATCTTGCCGGTAAGCATGATCTGCATCGCATTGAGTCCGCCCATGGCGCGAATCGCCCGCCCGGAGCCCCCAAAACCCGGGTAAATGCCGAGGTTGACTTCCGGAAATCCGACCCGCGTGTGATCGGCGTCCAGGGCAATCCGCCAGTCAAAGCACAGCGACAGCTCCAGTCCACCGCCCAGACAATAACCCTCGAAAGCCACCACGGTAGGGAAGGGCAGATCCTCCACCCGCTGGAACAGGCCATGGACGCGGCGAATGCTGTCTTCCAGTTCCGAGACCTTGTCGGTAGCATCAAACTCGCGAACATCGGCGCCGACAATGAAGTTGCCCGGCTTGCCGGACATCATGACCAGACCGCTGGGCCTATCGCGCTCAAGACGATCAAGAACCTGTTCGAACTCCGTCAGCACTTCGCTGCCCAGGCTGTTGACCTTTTCGTCGGCGCGATCAATGGTCAACCAGGCGATCTTGTCGATGTCGGTTTCAAGGCGCCAGTGCTTCCATTCGCCCGATTCGATCTTTTCCGTGGCCATGCAGGATTACTCCATTCAGGTGCGTATGGTGATAAAGTCTAACTGATTTCGACACTGCGACCGCCGCTGGCGCCGATACCGTGATTGTATCGCCGCTGAGCCCCGAGGCGAGCCTGCTTCAAAATGAAAGAGAGTCGACGCCGTAGTCTTCCAGCAATCGTACACAGGCTATCAGCGGCAGTCCGATCAGGGCGGTGGGATCATCACTGCTGATCGACTCTACCAGGGTCACGCCCAGCGATTCGCTACGCATCGCACCGGCACAGTCGTAGGGTCGATCGCGCTGCAGGTAGCGCTCGATTCGCTCCGGGGAAAGCGCACGCATGCGCAGGATGGTCGGCACCAGGACCTCGTCCCGACGCTGATCCCGACAGATGGCCATGGCACTGTAATAGACCACCGTGCGGCCGCTCATCCATGCCAGTTGCTCGGCGGCGCGTTCGGCATTACCGGGCTTGCCCAGCAAGCGGCCATTGCATTCGGCCACCTGGTCGGCACCGATCACGATCGCACCCGGACGCCTGTCCGCTACCGCCGCTGCCTTTTCGCGACTCAAGCGCCGGGCAAGCGAGGCGCCGTCTTCGCCGGGGCGGGGTGTTTCGTCAATGTCGGCCGGATCGACCTCGAAAACCAGCCCCAGGCGTTCCAGCATCTGGCGACGATAGACGGACCCGGAGGCGAGAATCAGGCGAGACATGAACACTCCTTGGCAGCTGCGCGCGCAAGCACATCAGTGATTGTTGTTTGGGTTATGACAATGATATAATGGCGGGCTTATGTCGCGAGACTTTCCCGATTGGATCAATCCGGACAAGGCAGCGGCGGCGCGCCGGGAATTTTCCGGCACCATGCCGCTGTCCCGAATGCCCCGCCTGAGCGGCCTGATCGAAGGCATTGAGCAGGGTAGCATCAACTTCCGCCTGTCATTCGCCCGAGATGAGCAAAACCAGGTGCGGATTGATGTGAAAGTCGAGGGCCGCGTGCCCATGCGCTGTCAGCGCACGCTGGCAATCTTTGAGCAGATCGTGTCCGGTCGCTCGGTGGTTGCGGTTGTGTCGAGCGAGGACGAAGTTGCCTCGCTGCCGGATGACTATGAGCCTGTGCTCTGTCCGGATCAGCGCCTGGAACTGGCCGCCCTGGTCGAGGAAGAAGTCTTGCTCAGCCTGCCGCTGGTGCCTGTCGATCCCGACACCAGCCAGGTTGGCCAGCCAGAGCGGCTGGCCGATACCCACAGGCCTTTCGAGGTCCTGGCTGAGCTGCGAAAGAACCGTAACCAAGACTGATCTGATTCAGGAGTACTGAGCATGGCTGTTCAACAGAATCGCAAGACCCCTTCCAAGCGCGGCATGCGTCGCTCCCACGACGCACTGAGCGCTCCGGCGCTGTCGGAAGAGGCGGCAACCGGCGAGACCCATCGCCGTCATCACGTCTCGCCGGAGGGCTTCTACCGCGGCCGTCAGGTCGTGGAAGTGGCGCCGGCCTTCGAGGAAGAAGACGACGACACCCAGGACTGATCCTTCGGGTCCTGTTAGTCAATTTCTGATCCCCCTTCCGGATCATGAAAAAGCCTGTCCGAATCGCCGTTGATGCCGCAGGCATCGACGGCGGTATCGCGTTGGCTGCCGCGGCAATCAGTCAGGCGCTGAGCTGCGATGAGAACCTGGAACTGGTCGTCTTCGCCGATCAGGACGCTGCTGACGGCATCGCCCGCACGCTGAGTGACCCGCGGGTGCAGGTCGAGACCTGTGATCACAGCCTGGCTGCCGACCTGAATGCTGCCGCAGCAATCCGCCGCGGCAACGGCAGCACGATGTGGCTTGCGCTGGAGCAGTTGCGCGCCGGGCAGCTTGATGCCCTGGTCAGCGGCGGCAGCACCGGCGCACTGATGGCCTTGTCGCGGCATATCCTGGGCACCTTGCCCGGCGTCGAGCGTCCCGCTCTGATGGCTGCCATCCCGACCATGACCCGACCCGTCTGGATGCTGGATCTGGGCGCGAATATTCATGTCGACGCCCGGCGCCTGCTGGAGTTTGCCCACCTCGGCCAGGTTGCCTGTCAGGTGCTGGAGGGCAAGGCGCCGCGGATCGGGTTGCTCAACGTCGGTACCGAGCCGGGCAAGGGCCCGGATCTGATTCGCGAAGCGGCGCGCCTGATTGACGAAAACCCGGAGTTGAATTACGCCGGCTTCGTCGAAGCCGACCAGGTGTTCTCGGGTGCTGTGGACCTGGTGGTTTGCGACGGCTTTGCCGGCAACGTGCTGCTCAAGAGCGCCGAGGGTGCCATCAAACTGCTGTTTGCATCGCTCCGGAGCGAGTTTCAGGGCAGCCTGTGCGGTCTGATCGCCAAGTCTCGTCTGCAACGGGTACATGACAGCCTTGATCCGGCGCGGCATAATGGTGCGCCCATGCTTGGTGTCCGTGGCACTGTCATCAAGAGCCATGGCGGCACCTGCAGTCGCGGCTTCGCCAGGGCTATCGAGCTGGCCGCCCTGGAGGCCAGACACGACCTGGTCGGTCGGCTGGAGCGTCAGTTGCTCGCAAGCTACTGATTTTACCGGAAAACAGAGGGCCATCCGGAAAGATCGGGGCCCGCAGGTGCAGGCAACGATAGACCAGTGCCGCCGATATCGTGCAGCGAGTGTCCTGCTGATCTCGCTGCTGATTCGACAATAACTACAAGATCATCAGCGAAAAAATTTGGGAGTTTGTCCGGATGTATGCGCGTATCGCCGGTACCGGAAGCTATCTGCCAGAACGGGTTCTGACCAACGCCGAGCTTGAGACCATGGTCGAAACCAGCGACCAGTGGATTCGCGAACGCACGGGAATCAGGGAGCGCCGAGTGGTTGCTGACGGGCAAACGACTTGCGATCTGGCCGAGCAGGCCGCTCGCCAGGCCCTCGATGCGGCAGGGATGAAGGCTTCCGATATCGATCTGCTGATCGTCGGTACGACCACTCCCGACCTCGTTTTCCCCTCGACTGCCTGCCTGTTGCAGCATCGGCTCGGCCTCGGCGAATGCGGGGCATTCGACGTCAACGCCGCCTGCTCGGGCTTCATCTACGCCATGTCGGTCGCCGATCAGTTCATCCGCGCCGGCACCGTTCGCAACGTCCTCGTGGTAGGCGCCGAGACGTTGACTCGCATGCTCGACTGGACCGATCGCGGTACCTGTGTGCTGTTCGGCGATGGCGCAGGTGCTGCCGTGCTCTGCGCCGACAGCGAGCCCGGCATCCTGTCCACTCACATTCATGCCAACGGCGGCTACGGCGACCTGCTCAAGACCGATGTCGGCGTCTCGCGCGGCTTTCTTGCCGAGAAGGGCGGCGGAGTCAGGGTGAGCATGCGTGGCAATGAAGTCTTCAAGGTGGCGGTCAACACCCTGGGCCGCATTGTCGATGAAACCCTGGCAGCGAATCAGCTGGAGAAAACCGACCTCGATTGGCTGATTCCCCACCAGGCCAACCTGCGTATCATCAAGGCCACCGCGCGCAAGCTGCAGATGTCGATGGACCAAGTGATCGTTACCGTCGACCGTCACGGCAACACCTCGGCGGCCTCCGTGCCGCTGGCGCTTGATCATGCCATCCGCTCCGGCCGGGTTCAGCGCGGTGAGAAACTGTTGCTGGAAGCCTTTGGCGGCGGGTTCACCTGGGGCGCCGCGCTGGTGGTCTACTGAAGGCGGCCACGCCTCCCACTTCAACTGACGAAGGAACATGACCAAAACAGCCTTGCTTTTTCCCGGCCAGGGATCACAGTCCATGGGAATGCTCGCCGCGTTGGCGAGTGTCTATCCGCAAGTACAGTCCACGTTTGTACAAGGCGGTGAAGCCCTGGGCATGGATCTGTGGGCGCTGGTCAATGAAGGTCCGGCCGAAGAACTCAACCGCACGGAAATCACCCAACCCGTTATGCTGGTTGCCGATATCGCCGTTTACCGCGTCTGGCAGGCGCGAGGTGGGCCGGAGCCGGAAGCACTGGCCGGGCACAGCCTGGGCGAATATGCAGCCCTGGTGGCTGCCGGTGCCATCGGCTTTGCCGATGCGGTGCGCGTGGTTGCCCAGCGCGGTCGCTTGATGCAGGAGGCGGTGCCGGAAGGGCACGGCGCCATGGCCGCGATACTGGGCCTGGACGACGATGTCGTGGCCGCCATCTGTCGCGAGGCAGCCGAGGGCGACGTGGTCGCACCGGCCAATTTCAATTCTCCCGGGCAGCTGGTCATTGCCGGCGATATCGCGGCGGTGGAGAGAGCCATGCATCGCTGCCGGGATGCCGGCGCCAAGCGGGCGATGATCCTGCCGGTCAGCGTGCCATCACACAGCCCGCTGATGCAGGGAGCCGCCACGGTGCTGGGCGAGGCGCTGGCCACCATCGATATCCAGAGCCCGGCCACGCCAGTCATCCACAACGCGGATGTCTCCAGCCACAAGGATCCGGACGCCATCCGCCAGGCCCTGGTCAAACAGCTGCATCAGCCGGTACGCTGGACCGAGACCATCCGCGCCCTTTCCCAGTCCGGCATCCAGGCGATGGCAGAATGCGGGCCGGGTCGGGTGCTGTGCGGCCTGGGCCGCAGAATCGACCGCACAGTCAACTGGTTGCCACTGGAACAACCGGAGCTGCTTGACGCAGCGCTGGAGGCCCTGACCCCGGGAGAGCGATCTTGAGCATGAATGAGCAATACAGAATCGACGGTCGGGTGGTGCTCGTCACCGGTGCCAGTCGCGGCATCGGCGCGGCTACCGCCGACTGGCTGGCCGAGATCGGAGGTACGGTGTTTGGCACCGCAACCACGGCAGCCGGCGCCGAGCGCATCAGCGACCGACTGGGCAGCGGACGTGGCCTGGTCCTTGACGTGACCGATCCGACCGCGATCACTACCGTGGTCGATCAGGTCGGCAAGGACGCCGGTCCGATCAGCGTGCTGGTCAACAATGCCGCGATCACCCGGGATCAACTGCTGATGCGGATGAAGGACGAAGACTGGGATAACGTGCTGGACACCAACCTGCGCGGCGCCATGCGTTTGACCAGAGCCTGTCTGCGGGGCATGCTCAAGGCACGCTTTGGCCGCATCATCGGGATCTCGTCGGTGGTCGGCTATGCCGGCAATCCGGGCCAGGCGAACTACTGCGCGGCCAAGGCCGGCCTGGCCGGCTTCTCACGTGCAGTCGCCCATGAGCTGGGCTCACGTGGCATTACCGCCAATGTCGTCGCGCCAGGATTCATTGACACTGACATGACGCGTGCTCTGGATGAGTCCCAGCGCCAGCGACTTGAAGGTACAATTCCGCTAGGACGTTTGGGAGAACCTGCCGACATCGCCGCGTGTGTAGCCTTTCTGGCCAGCCCTGCGGCGTCCTACATCACCGGCCAGACCTTGCACGTCAACGGCGGCATGTACATGACATGATATGTCAAGAATTATTCATAACTAACTGATAACTATAATTTCTACATCAACAATCACCTGAGGGTATCGACCAGCAGGCTGATTATTCAACTGGCAGAGCCCGCTTTTGTTCACTACAATGTGGCGGCTTTGGAAACCCTTCTAGAGGACTAGCAACAATGAGCAGCATTGAAGATCGCGTCAAGAAAATCGTCATCGAACAGCTGGGTGTAAAGGAAGAGGAAGTCACCCCCAGCGCCTCCTTCGTCGACGATCTGGGAGCTGATTCGCTGGACACAGTGGAACTGGTCATGGCTCTCGAAGAGGAATTCGAATGCGAGATTCCGGACGAAGAAGCCGAAAAGATCACCAGCGTCCAGCAGGCGATCGACTACATCAAGGCCAACGTCGACCAGTAAGACTCAAGCGATGAACGCCGCAAACGTCTGGCCCAATCCGGGAGCCCAGCGCCATGCAGGGTGACCGGAGAATCGTGGTAACCGGCCTGGGCTGCGTCACGCCGATCGGCAACAATGTCGCGTCAGCCTGGGACTCAGTATGCAATGGACGCAGCGGCATCGGACCGCTGACCGCCTTCGACCCCGAGCGTTTCAGCGCCCGGATCGCCGGTGAGATCCGGGATTTCGATCTTGGCAGCTACCTGTCGCCGAAAGAAGCCCGCAAGTCCGATCCCTTCATCCACTATGGCATGGCCGCCTGCATTCAGGCCATCGCCGATGCCGGTCTCGACGAGCAGCCGGAGCAGGCGGAGCGTTTCGGCCTGGCAGTTGGTTCGGGGATCGGCGGCATCCAGACCATAGAGCAGACTTACCAGACCTATCTCGACAGCGGCCCGAGACGGATTTCACCGTTTTTCGTACCCGGCTGCATCATCAACATGATCGCCGGCAACATCTCGATCCGCTATGGATTCAAGGGCCCGAACATCTCGATCGTCACGGCCTGTACGACGGCGACCCACTGCATCGGCGAGGCCGCTCGGATGATTGCCTACGGCGATGCCGACGTCATGGTCGCCGGCGGCGCCGAGTACGGCACCACCCCTACGGCCTATGGCGGTTTCACGGCGGCGCGCGCGCTGTCTACCCGCAACGATGATCCGGAGCGCGCCAGTCGCCCCTGGGATGTCAACCGCGACGGTTTCGTGTTGTCGAACGGTGCCGGCATCGTGGTCATCGAAGAGCTGGAACACGCGCGCAAGCGCGGCGCCCGTATTTATGCCGAGCTGGTCGGTTACGGTCGCAGTGCCGATGCTTTCCACATCACCTCGCCACCCGAGGGTGGGGAGGGGGCGGCACGATGCATGGCCAATGCCATACGCGATGCCGGGATCAGCCCGGATCAGGTGGATTATGTCAATGCTCACGGCACCTCGACCCTAGTCGGTGACCGCGCCGAGTGCGATGCCATACGCAATCTTTTTGGCGACCACTCGGAGAGCCTGATGATCAGCTCGACCAAATCCATGACCGGGCATTTGCTCGGAGCGGCCGGCGGAATCGAGGCTGTCATTTCGGTGTTGGCCCTGCATCATGGCGTTGTTCCTCCCACCATCAACCTCGATGAACCCGACCCGCACTGCGCGGGGCTGGATCTGGTCCCGCATCATGCGCGCGATGCATCGATCGAGTACGCGCTGTCAAACTCCTTCGGTTTCGGTGGCACCAACGGTTCCCTTTTGCTGCGGCGCTTTGCCTGAGCCGGCCGCCCGCGGCCGGTTTCGCTGACATGCCCTTCTGCCGCCTGCCGCTGGCCCCAGCTCCAGACCTGCTGGCCGTGCATCGTGCCAACCCTGACTGCTGGCCCTACCTGCTGGCCAGCACGGCCGGGCAGGGCAAACTGGCCCGATGGTCGATGCTGTTGTTTGCCGACGGCTCGCAGCTGTGTCTGGATCTCGACGGACTGCGCGGCCCCGGTGAGGGTGAGAATTTCCTTGATCGTTTGCGCAGCTGGACCGGCGAGCCGGTGCCCGACATGGATAGCAGCGATTTTCCGTTCATCGGCGGCTGGTTCATTTACCTGGGCTACGAGCTGGTCAGCGAAATCGAGCCGCATTTGAATTTGCCGGCTGCCGGCGACAACCTGCCGACAGCGCTGGCGGCGCGCTGCCCGGCGGCGATGCTTGTCGATCATGCCAATGATCAGTCCTGGCTGGTGGCCGAATCAGAGTCTGCCCTGGAGCAGGCCAGGATGGCCATGCCGGTCAACATCCCGATGACGGCAGAGATTGCCACGCCACCGCCGCTGCAGTTGATCCCGGAAGACGGGCAGCTCTTCATCCGGGGCGTGGAGCGCATTCGCGAGTGGATACTTGATGGCGACGTGTTCCAGGTCAATCTCTCTCGCGGCTGGCGAGGCGAAGCTTCACAGCTGCTCGATGCAACGCAACTCTATCAGCGCCTGGCCGCCAGCAACCCTGCGCCTTTTGCCGGCCTGGCCCGATTACCAGGCGGCACCGTTCTGAGCTCCTCGCCCGAGCGACTGATCGAGGTTCGTGGAGCCTCGGTCCAGACCCGGCCAATTGCAGGCACCCGACCCAGGGGCCTGTCCGCCGACGATGATCTCGATCTGTCGCGCGAACTGATCGCCCACCCCAAGGAGCGGGCCGAGCACATCATGCTGATCGACCTGGAACGCAATGACCTCGGCCGCGTATGTGACAGTGGTACGGTTGAGGTCGACGAACTGATGGTGATCGAAAGCTATGCGCATGTGCATCACATCGTGTCGAACGTTCGCGGACGCCTGCGTGCCGGCACCCACGCCGCCGATGTCATTGCCGCAGTTTTCCCCGGCGGCACCATTACTGGCTGCCCCAAGGTCCGTTGCATGGAAATCATCGCCGAACTGGAGCACCATGGCAGGAGTTTCTACACGGGTGCGATGGGCTATCTTGGCTTGGACGGCAGCCTGGATCTGAACATTCTGATCCGCAGCATGCTGGTCGACGGCAGGCAGCTGAGTTTTCGCACCGGGGCAGGTATCGTCGCCGACTCCGACCCGGAGGCCGAACTGGCCGAAACCGAAGCCAAGGCACGCGGCTTGCTGCGGGCACTGGACTGGTGAACAGAACGCTGGTCGACGGCCGCGAGATTGATTCGGTACCGGCCGATGATCGTGCACTGCTATACGGTGACGGTCTGTTCGAGACCATCGCATTCATTGACGGCCAGGCGCCGCTGTGGCCGCGCCACTGGCAGCGCTTCAGCGAGAGCTGCGAGCGGCTGGGTCTGGACTGCCCGGACCAGGCTGGCCTGCTCGAGGATTGCCGACGCCTGGCACCGGACGCTGGCCAGGTGGTCATTCGCTTTCTGTTAAGCCGCGGGAGCGGCGGTCGAGCCTACTGGCCGCCCGAACCCGCCAGGCCGCGTCTGATAGTCCAGTCCAGATCGTGGCCCGAAAGCCTGGCCAGACAGCGCCGGGAGGGCCTCAAACTGGTCAGCAGCAGCATTCGTCTGGCCAGTGACTCGATGCTTGCCGGCATCAAGCACTGCAATCGCCTGGAGCAGGTGCTGGCCGCGCGCCACTGCGCTCTGCAGGGCGCTGATGAAGCGGTGCTTTTTGATGGTCGTGAACGCCTGGTCGAGGCCATTGCATCCAACCTGATCCTTGACCTGGACGATGGCCTGGTCACACCTTGGAGCGAGGCTGGCGTTCGCGGCGTGGGGCTGGGCTGGCTTCAGGATTGCGGCCTTGCCTTGACCAGTCAGGTGATTGATCGCGCCGCGCTGAACTCAGCTCGGAGCATCGTGGTGGTAAACTCGGTCGCCGGTCCGCGTCTGGCCCGGTCGCTGGACGGCCAATCACTGGCAGCCACGCCGGCATGCCAGGGATTGATCCAAACCTGGCAAACCCGACTCTGGTAACCATGCGCAAGTTGCTTGCCATTTTTTTGCTGATTCTGCTCGCACTGCTCGGTGTCGCTGCCTGGCTCGTGCATGACTGGCAGCGCTTTGTCGAAAGCCCGGTCAACCCCGACGGCGAACTGCGCTTGTGGCTGACACCGGGAAGCAGCTTCAACAGCCTGGTCAGCCAGCTGGAGGCTTTGGGACTGGCCCGTCCAACCTGGCACTGGCGCGCCTGGGCACGGCTTGAAAAGCCCTCGCTGAAGGCCGGCGAATATCGTATTCCGGCCGATTCCAGGCTTGCAGATCTGCTTGCCGTTCTCGAAAGCGGCCAGGTTGTAGAACATCGATTGACCATCGTGGAAGGTTGGACCACCGCCAGGCTGCGCTCCAGACTAGCGACCGACCCGCGCTTGCGTCCGGTCAGCGCCGGGCTGGAGGCGTCAGAACTGATGGAACGACTAGGCTGTCCCGGTTGCGCGGCCGAAGGACGCTTTCTGCCTGAAACCTACTTCTTCGTCCGCGGTAGCGCGGATCTGGAGCTGCTGGAGCGCGCTCATCGAGCGATGAACGAGACCCTGGCTGCCGCCTGGCAGAATCGACAGCCGGAGCTGCCCCTGGCCAGCCCGGACGAGCTGCTCATACTGGCCTCCATCATCGAGCGCGAAACCGGCCAGGCGGGCGAACGGGCCAAGGTTGCCGGGGTATTCGTACGCCGCCTGCAAATCGGCATGCGCCTGCAAACCGATCCGACGGTGATCTACGGCATGGGCGATGATTTTGACGGTCGGCTGTTGCGTGTGCACCTGCGCCAGGATCACCCCTGGAACACCTACACCCGGCACGGCCTGCCGCCAACCGCCATTGCCCTGCCCGGACGAGCAGCAATCGAAGCTGCAGCCAACCCGGCGGCCGGCACGGCCCTGTATTTTGTCGCCCGCGGCGATGGCAGTCATCATTTCTCAGACACCCTGGAAGAACACAACCGGGCCGTCAACCGCTATATCCGCGGGCGACGCTGATGAGAGGGCGTCTGATTACCCTGGAAGGCGGAGAGGGGGCCGGCAAAAGCACGGCAGTGCGCTGTGTTGCCGACTGGCTGGAACGGCATGGTCGTTCGGTGATACTGACCAGGGAGCCGGGCGGCACTCGGGTGGCCGAACAGATCCGCGCGTTGTTGCTCGACCCGGACACGGGTGAACTGGCGCCGATGACTGAGCTGCTACTGATGTTCGCCGCGAGGGCGGAAAACCTGGCCAGGATCATTCGGCCGGCGCTGGAAGCAGGTCAGGATGTGATCTGCGATCGATTCACCGATGCCAGCCGTGCCTACCAGGGAGGCGGTCGAGAGCTGGGCACGGCCGCGGTGGACGCGCTGGCCGGACTGGTCCATCCAGATCTGGGGCCGGACCTGACCTTGCTCCTTGATGTGCCCGTAGCCATCGGCATGGCCAGGGTCGACCGCCGCGGCCAGCCACCGGACCGCTTCGAGCAAGCCCGGGCCGGATTTCTGGACCGGGTCCGCTCAACCTACCTCGATATCGCCGAACGCGAGCCTCAGCGGATGGTGGTCATCGATGCCAGCGCCCCGCTGGCCGAGGTTCACGCCGCGATAGTCACGGCACTGGAGGAGCGTCTGTGAGGAACTATCCCTGGCTGCAAGCCCACCAGCAGCGCCTGGCGCTGGCCCTGGACAGCGGTCGGCTGGGTCATGCCCCGTTGCTCAGTGGCCCACCCGGCCTTGGCAAGCGTGAACTGGCCGAATGGCTACTGGCACGCATCCTTTGCCTGGCAGAGCCCGGGCAGGCGCCCTGTGGTCAGTGCCGGGCCTGCGAGCTGCGCTCCAGTGGCACCCACCCGGATCTGTTCCGGGTCGGCATCCCGGAGGAGAAGTCGGAGATTCCGGTCGACAGCGTGCGCGATCTGATTGCCAGCCTGCAGCTCACGCCATCGATCGGTCACCGTCGCCTGGGTCTGATCGAGCCGGCCGAGTCCATGAACCGCAACGCCGCCAATGCCTTGCTCAAGACTCTGGAGGAACCGGCGGCCAACGCCTGGTTGATCCTGGTCAGCCATCGGCCGGAAAGGCTGCCGGCGACGATCCGCAGTCGCTGTCAGCAGCTGACGGTGCGCCCTCCCGAACCGCCTGAGGCCGACGCCTGGCTGGCCAGCCAGTATTCGAAGCATCCGCCTGCCGAGCGCAGCCGCGCCCTCAGCCTGGCGGCAGGCGCACCGCTGGCTGCTGCCGAGTTGCTTGACGGTGATGGCATGCATTTGGGTCGCCAGGTTCTTGACGCCATGTTGGCGGTCGCATCCGGCGCGCCCGTTTCGTCCGCCACGTCAGCACAGTGGCAGTCTGATCCGGTACGGACATGGACCTGGCTGGCTTGCTGGACGGCGGCGTTCATGCGCCAGGCCCATGGCCTGGACAGCGATGCCCTGCCGGCCGGGCTGCAATTGCCGGTGGCGCTGCCCGGCTCGCGTCTTGCCGGACACTGGGAACAGGCCTTGCAGGGCCGGCGTCTGGCCGAACGAGCGCTCAGGCACGATCTTCTGCTCGGCAAATGGCTGCTAGAATGGGGCCAGTCATTTCAGTCCGGACCGTGATCCATGGCCCAGAAAGGCATACTCTCTTACAGCATCGAGACCAAGCAGGAACTGTACGCGGCCTTCATGCCCTTCCTGATCAACGGTGGCTTGTTCGTGCCGACCAAGAAAACCTTCAGGCTCGGTGACGAAGTCCTGATTCTGCTCAGTCTGCTCGGTGAGGAGCGCATTGCCATTCCCGGCAAGGTTGCCTGGATCACCCCACCAGGCTCTCAGCACAGCATCAGCAGCGGTGTCGGTGTTCAGTTCTCGGACAGTCCCGAGGGCAGCCAGGCCAATTCCACGATCAGCTCCCTGCTGGCCGGCATGCTCGAGTCAGACCGGCCGACCCGAACCATCTGATCAGGCATTTGCCAATTCGCGCAGCAGCACGATGGTTTGCTCGAGCTGCTCCTGCGGCGTATAGAAGTGTGGTGACAGGCGCAGGCATTTGCCGCGCACGGCCGCGTGGATGTTGTTAAGGGTCAATCTCGCCAGCGCTGCCTCCGCACTGACGCCATCGAGAACCAGACTGACGATGCCGGCCCGGCGCGCTCTCTGTAGCGGGCTGACCAGCCAGATGCCGGGCACGGATTCCAGCGCATTGGTCAGCATGTCGGTGCGGTCCAGTAGTGCTTCGCCGACCACCTCCATGCCATGATCCAGCAGCAGGGAAACGGCGGCTTCCAGACCAAGGATACCGGCCGTGTTGAGCGTGCCGGGTTCGAAGCGTCGCGCTGCCGCAGGCGCTTCGGCATCGTCGCGTTCGAATGCAAAAGGGTCCGGATACATGCGCCAGCCCGGATCGACGACCTCCAACAGCGCACGCGCCTCCGGCCGGCTCCAGAACAGGGCCAGACCCTCAGGCGCCAGCAGCCACTTGTGCGAACCGGCAACGACGAAATCCGCACCGACGGCTGGGGCATCCAGCGGCAGCGCACCCAGCTGCTGAATGGCGTCTATGCAAAACAGCACGCCCTGGCGGCTGCAGGCTTCACCGAGCCGGGCCAGATCCAGGCGCAAGCCACTTTCGTAATGCACCGAGGACACCGCCAGCAGGCGGGTGCTGGGACCGAGAGCGGCGATCAGGGAGCGCTCGGGGTCATGCGGGTC
The DNA here is from genome assembly GCA_007695005.1 of Wenzhouxiangellaceae bacterium. GTDB lineage: Bacteria > Pseudomonadota > Gammaproteobacteria > Xanthomonadales > Wenzhouxiangellaceae > Wenzhouxiangella. Next base: position 40,812 of record REEQ01000080.1, read on the forward strand.
CAGGCGCACAGCACGGGCATTCACCCCCATGCTCGCAAGCCTTTGCCAGGGCAGGCAGTTCGATGGGAAGTCGCCTTCCACAAAAACCACGCTATCGCCGTGCTGCCAATCCAGGCCGCGCGCGACACGATTCAGGCCGGTACTGGTGTTGGCCACCAGGGCGACGTCGTCGGCTCGATCGGATCCAAACAGAGCGGCAGCCTTTTCACGCAAGGATTGCTCCAGCTGCAACCAGCTTCCGTAATCCAGTGGTCCACGCTCGGCATTGGCGCGCACGTAGCTGCTCATGGCCCGGCTGACGGCTGTCGGCCACGGCGAGATCGCCGCATGGTTCAACCAGCTGTGGCGCTCAATAACCGGAAATTCCGCCGCCAGATCGGCAGATGTAAAAGGCTGCGAGTTCATCGAGTGACAATCTTAACCCGGCCAGCATCCGGAACACAGGCTCGGTCGGAGCCGCACGCCCAATGATCCGCCATGGCGGGTGCGGGCCCACGGGCGCGCTGCCGATGCCTGTGGGAAAATGCAGTGTCAATCCCTGAGCATCGGATAGCGGAGACAGACTTGCGCGCCATCATCCACGTTGACATGGACGCCTTCTACGCCAGCGTGGAGCAGCACGATAATCCGCAGTTGCGCGGTCGTCCTGTCATGGTGGGCGGCGGCGGTCCGCGCGGCGTCGTTGCTGCGGCCAGTTATGAGGCCCGACAGTTCGGTGTGCGCTCTGCCATGCCCGGCCGGGTCGCGAGAAGACTCTGTCCACATGGCATGTTCGTCAAAGCCCGATTCGCGCGCTACAGGGAGGTTTCGGAGCAGATCTTTGCCATTTTTCATCGTCATGCCGACCAGGTCGAGGGCCTGAGCCTGGACGAGGCCTATCTCGATGTTTCATCCGCCGTCGCCAGCGGTAGCGAGCTGGAGAGCATCGGCAGAGCGCTGAAGCGCGAAATCGGCAGCATCTGCGGCCTCACGGCCTCGGTCGGCATGGCCCACAACAAGCTACTGGCGAAACTCGCCTCGGACTATGACAAGCCGGACGGCTTCGTCCTCGTGCGACCGGAAGATACACGTCGTTTCCTCGACCCGCTGCCGGTCAGACGGATTCCAGGCATCGGACCGCGCAGCGCCGAGCGCCTGCACGATGCTGGCATCTATACCGTCGGCCAGCTGCGACGCACCGCGCCGGCGCTGCTGGAGGAACTGTTCGGCCGGCACGGTATCGATCTGGCCCGGCGTGCCGCCGGCCTGGATGATCGCCCGGTCAAGGCCGAACGCATTCGTCGCTCGATCAGCCAGGAAACCACCTTCGACCAGGACCACACCACGCTGGGCGCGCTGGAAGCCGTGTTGCTGGAGCAGGCAGAGGATCTTGCCGCGACCCTGGCGCGCAAGCAGCTGTTTGCCCGCACCGTGACGGTCAAGCTGCGCTCCAGCGGCTTTTCCACCTTGACCCGCAGTCGCTCGCTGGACGGACACACCTGTCAGTCCGAAGTGATTGCCGGCGTCGGGCTGGAGCTGTTGCGCAGCTGGGCGGAATGGCGCAGCGGCTTTGCCGTGCGCCTGATCGGTCTCGGTGTCAGCACGCTCGCTGGCCTGGGTGAGGTCGAGCGCATCATCCATACCCTGGATCCGGGCTGAGACCATAAGCCAGCGGCCGCCATTGAGGCGGCCGCTGCATGCAGGGGCAGGGCGGCTCAGTCTTCCGAGCTGCGCGGCTCCCCGTACTGGTCGCGCAGCTCGCGCCGCAGGATCTTGCCGACATTGGTCTTCGGCAGCTCGTCGACAAACTCGACGTACTTCGGTACCTTGTAGCCGGTCAGCTCCTTGCGACAGTGCTCGCGCACTTCCTTGACAGTCAGCGAGTTGTCCTTGCGAACGACCACGACCTTGACCACTTCACCGGATTTCTCGTCCGGTGCGCCGATGGCACCCACCTCGAGCACTTTCGGATGAGCGGCGACCACATCCTCAATCTCGTTCGGATAGACATTGAAGCCGGATACCAGAATCATGTCCTTCTTGCGGTCGACGATGTAGAAGAAGCCCTTGTCATCCATCCGGGCCATGTCACCGGTGCGCAGCCAGCCATCCTCGTCAAGCACCTTGGCGGTTTCCTCGGGTCGGTTCCAGTAGCCCTTCATTACCTGGGGGCCACGCACGCACAGCTCGCCGGTTTCACCAACTGGCTGAGGCTTGCCATCTGCGTCGATCACCTGGCACTCGGTCGAAGAAATCGGCAGGCCGATCGCACCGTTGTAGTCTTCCAGGTCCATTGGGTTGATACAGGCTGCCGGCGAAGTCTCGGTCAGGCCGTAAGCCTCGATCAGTGGCACTCCGGTCACCTTTTTCCACTTGTCGGCCACGGCCCGCTGCACGGCCATGCCGCCGCCCAAGGTCATGCGCAGACCGGAGAAGTCCAGATCAGCGAATCCCGGCGTATTGAGCAGGCCATTGAACAAGGTGTTGACACCGGTAATGGCCGTGAAGTCGTACTTCCCCAGCTCCTTGATGAAGCCCGGCATGTCACGCGGGTTGGTAATCAGGATATTGCGCCCACCGAATTTGAGAAAGACCAGGCAGTTCGCGGTCAGGGCGAAGATGTGATAGAGGGGCAGCGCCGTGATGATGGTTTCCTCACCCGGGCTGACCCTGTCGCCCAGCCACGCCGAGGACTGCTGCATGTTGGCCACCATGTTCCCATGCGTCAGCATCGCGCCCTTGGAGACGCCGGTAGTGCCGCCGGTGTACTGCAGGAAAGCGAGATCATCATGGCCGAGCTTGGCCGGTGTCAGGGTAGCACCGGCGCCATCTGCCAGCACCTTCTTGAAAGGAATCGCATCAGGCAGTGAAAATTTCGGCACCATCTTCTTCACGTAGCGCAGCACGAAATTCATGATTGCACCCTTCGGGAAACCAACCATGTCCCCGAGGCTGGTCAGAATCACATGCTCGATGTCAGTGTCCTCGATCACGGCTTCGAGCACGTTGGCGAAGTTTTCGACGATGACGATCGCGCGGGCTCCGGAATCCTTGAGCTGATGCTTCAGCTCGCGGGCGGTGTAGAGCGGGTTGGTATTCACCACTACCAGACCGGCCCGCAGAGCACCAAAGACCGCGATCGGGTACTGCAATACATTCGGCATCATGATCGCAATTCGATCGCCGGGCTTCATGCCCATGGCCTGGAGACGAGCGCCAAAGGCGCGACTGTAGTCGTCAACCTGGCGATAGCTCAGCGAAGCGCCGAAATTGACATAAGCCACCTTGTCGGCATAAGCCTTGCAACTCTGCTCGACGACCTGGACTACCGAGTCGAACTCAGTCATGTCGATGTCGGCTGGCACGTTGGCCGGATACTGTTCAAGCCATGGTTTTTCGGACATTTTTCTACCCTTTAGCAATGATGTGGACTTCCCGCCCCCAAGCTTGGCACAGCTGTCGTCCAGAGACAAGTTTAAGCACGCCGCGATTGAATGGGGCGGGGTTCGCGAGCCGCTTGGGCTACCCTGCCCGCAAGTCGGCTGACCACCGGCAACCGGTGAATTTGCCCCCCGACCGTTCGCCGTATATCATCGCCGAAACCGCGGCCAAGGTCAGTAGCAAAACAAATGGGCGAGCAGAACGTACGACAAACCAGCGACGAGCAGACCCGTCGCGCTTTCATGAAGGCGCTGCTCGACGAAGTTCGAGCCCTGGAGGACATGCACCAGCTTGGCCTGTTCGAGACCGGTGTGCGACGTATTGGCGCTGAACAGGAAATGTTCCTGGTCGACCGGGCCTCCCGACCCGCATTGACCGCGATGCAGATCCTGGACCGCACGGACGATGCGCGCTTCACCCATGAGCTCGGACTGTTCAATCTCGAGGCCAACCTCTCGCCCCTGGACATGGGTGGTGATTGCTTGCGTCGACTGGAGGCCGAGGCAAGCGAAATCATGGACATCGCCCGGGCCCGGGCCGCTGAAGTCGGGACCCGGATCGCCCTGGTCGGCATTCTGCCAACCTTGACGCGGGATCATCTCAGCCTCGACGCCATCGTGCCGACGGCACGCTACTTTGCCCTCAATGAAGCCTTGCTGCGACTGCGCGGAAGCAACTTCCAGATTAACATCAAGGGCATAGATCAGCTCAACTTCAATCATGACAACCTGATGCTGGAAGCCTGCAACACCAGCTTCCAGATCCATTTTCAGGTCGGGCCCGAGGAGTTTGCCCACCTCTACAACATCGCCCAGGCAGTGACCGGGCCGCTGCTGGCCGCCTCGGTCAACTCACCCATTCTGCTCGGCAAGCGCCTGTGGCACGAAAGCCGGATTGCGGTATTCGAGCACTCCATCGATGCGCGTTCCGAAGCCCATGCCGCGCGCGGCCACAAACCACGGGTACATTTCGGCGACAATTGGATTGAAGAGTCGGTCATCGAGATATTCAAGGAGGATATTGCCCGCTTCCGGGTCATCCTGACCACCGAGTTCGAGGATGATCCGATCGGCATGGTGGCGCGCGGCGAGATTCCCAAACTGAACGCGCTGCGCCTGCACAATGGCACCGTGTACCGCTGGAACCGGGCCTGCTACGGAATCTCCGATAATGGCAAACCGCACCTGAGAATTGAAAATCGGGTCATTCCTTCCGGTCCCACAGTACTGGACGAAGTTGGCAACGCTGCGTTTTTCTTCGGCATGATGTCGAAACTGTCGCGATCCATCGACGACATTCGCCAGCATCTGAACTTTGCTGACGTCAAGTCGAATTTCCTGGCTGCAGCTCGCGAAGGCATCCGCGCCCAGCAGGTATGGTTCGATGAGCGCCAGATGACCGCCCAGGAGCTGGTGCTTGACATTCTGCTGCCGCTGGCACGCGAGGGACTGGCCGAAGCCGGTATTGACAGTGACGATATCGACCGCTACCTCGGCGCCGTGCAAAAGCGCGTCGAACGGCGTCGCACCGGTGCCCGCTGGCAGCTCGAGTCACTGGAGAACATGCGCGGCCAGGGCAGCCCGCACGAGTGCATGCGGGCGATGACGAACAGCATGATCGAGCAGCAGGCTTCCGGCAAGGGCATTGCCGACTGGGAGCTGGCCGAGTTCTGCCCCAGCCAGGATTGGCGTGACAGCTATCGAACGGTCGGACAGTTCATGGCCACAGACCTGTTCACGGTCCGGCCAGACGACATCGTCGATTTCGCCGCCAGCCTGATGGAGTGGCGTTATGTCCGCCATGTGCCGGTCGAGGATGACTCCGGCCAGCTGCTCGGCCTGGTCTCGCATCGTCAATTGCTGCGTCTGGTCGCCCGCGGCGGCAAGATGGACCAGACCACCATGGTCCGCGATATCATGCGCCCCGATCCGATTGCCGTTGGCCCCGATACCACGACGGTCGAAGCCATTCGTCTGATGCGTGAAAAACGATTGAGCTGTCTGCCTGTGGTAGAGCAGGGCAAGTTGGTGGGCCTGGTAACCGAGTACGATCTGATCGTGGTCGCCGGTCGCCTGCTGGAAACCTACCTGGCCGAGGACTGACAAACGCATGCCCCTGGTCTTCCAGCGTCTTGTACCCGGGCTGGTCCTGCTGACCATGGCCTGCTGCCTGCTGGTCGCCTGTAGTGATCCGCTGTCCGATGAGGCTCAGATCCGGCAGCGCCTTGACAGCATGGTTGACGGGCTGGCCGAGCGCAATGCACGTGCGGTGATGGCGCCGCTGGCCGAGGATTTCAGCGCCGATACCTGGAACCTGGATCCGCGTGGCGCGCGCTTGCTGCTCGAGCGCGAAATGCGCGCCCACGAGCGTCTGCGCGCTCGAGTCCATGATTTCTCCGTCGAACTGCACGGCCAGGACCGAGCAACGGCCGAGTTCCGGATCATTCTGACCGGGGGCAGCGGCCTCATTCCCGAGCGTGGGCGCTGGTATCGGGTCAATACCGGCTGGCGCCGCGACGGTTCGGACTGGATGATGATTTCGGCCAGCTGGGAAGACGTGGTCGGACTCTGATGCAAACCGCTGCAAGCCAGTGCAGCGATCCGCTTGCCTGCCTTGAGCCTTCGGTCCAGCGCTGGTTCCGCACTCGCCACGGCCGGCCGACCCGCGTCCAGGCACTGGCCTGGTCGGCGATTGGCGGCGGTGGCCATGTCCTGGTCAGTGGCCCCACCGGCAGCGGCAAGTCGCTGGCAGCCTGGCTGCCGCTGATCAGCCGACTGGCCCACGCTTCATCCTCGCGCGGCGTGCGCCTGCTGTATGTTTCCCCGCTCCGGGCGCTGTCCCGCGACATGGCAACCGGCCTGGCCGAATGTCTGGCAGGGCTGGCCGAAATCACGCCATTCGGGGCCGGACGTCTGTCCTTTGGGGTGCGCACCGGTGACACGCCGGCCGCAGACCGCGCCAGCCAGCGCCGTCACCCGCCCGATATCCTGCTGACCACGCCGGAATCGCTGTTTGTGCTCCTCGGCAGCCGCGGCGGTCGGCGGATGCTGGCCACTACCGAGGCAGTCATCGTCGACGAGGCCCATGCCCTGGCAACTGACAAGCGCGGGGCCCACCTGACCTTGTCACTGGAACGCCTGGACCAGCTGTGCGCCGGTCGACTTCAGCGCGTCGGTCTGTCGGCAACCGCCCGGCCACGACGCCTGCTTGGCGGCTACCTGGCCGGCGCCGGGCGCTCCTGCCAGCTGGTCGGAGATCAACACGGGTCCAGACCGGAGCTGATTATCGAGCAGCCCGACCTTTCTCTGGGCAGCTACGCCCATTCCGCCCATTGGTCCTTTGTCTGCGCCCGGCTGGCCGAGCTGGCTGCCAAGCCGGGCACCATGCTGGTGTTCTGCAATACCCGGGCCCAAGTGGAAAGATTGGCGGCGATGCTGGAGCAAGTCATGCCCGAGGACCAGCTCGCAGTTCATCACGGCAGCGTCGGACGAGATCGCCGCGAGACCGTGGAGCAAAACCTGAAACAGGGGCGGACCCGGCTTGTGGTCTGCTCCTCATCGCTGGAGCTGGGAATCGATGTCGGCGCCCTGGAGCGGGTCTGCCAGATTGGTGCCCCACCCGGCATCAATGAAATCCGACAGCGTGCCGGTCGTGCCCGCCACCGCCCCGGACTACAAGCGCGTCTGCATGCCTTTCCACTGACGATGAACGATCTGCTCGACTGGGAGGCCCTGGACCAGGCTTTTACCCGGCATGATTTGGACGTGCTGGCGCCGTGCCGGGAGCCGATCGATGTCCTCAGCCAGCACCTGGTGGCGATGGTGGCGGCCGGGCAGGCGTGCAGCGATCAGCTCTACGCCACCGTGACCCGGGCCTGGCCCTGGCGACGATTGCGCAGCGAGCAATTCGAGCGGGTCATCGACATGCTTCATCACGGCTTCGTTCCGGGCCGGGAAACCGCTGCCGGACCCTTGTTCCGGTTGGGTGGCAAGCGCCTGGGCGCCAGCCGGGACGCTGCCCGACGCGCCTTGCTCAACGCCGGCACCATTCCCGAGTGGTTCGAGTACGAAGTTCTGGCACCCGCCCTGGGACGCCGCCTGGGCAGGCTGGACGAGGAATTTGCCTTCGAGTCCTCACCCGGCCAGATCCTGCAGCTTGGCGGCGAGAGCTGGCGCATTCTCAGAGTTCTGCCGGGCAGGGTGGAGGTAGAGGCAGCTGCCGATGAGGTACCGAATCTGCCGTTCTGGTTCGGCGATGGGGCAGGCCGCAGCAACGGCCTGTCGCTGAGCCTGCGATTGTTGTGCGAGCGCGCCAACCAGGGACGTTTTCCAGCCAGGCCCGAGCTCGCGGCCTGGCTCCAGGAGAACCGCGCGCATCTGCAAAGGCTGCCGGATCGCAGGACTATCGTGATCGAGCGGTTCTTCGATCCGATCGGAGACCAGCACCTGGTCATTCACAGCCTGTTCGGCGCACGCATCAACCGCGCCTGGGGACTGGCCCTGCGAAAGCGTTTCTGCCGCGGCTTCAATTTCGAGCTGCAGGCGGCCGCGACCGACAATGGCATCCTGATCTCGCTGGGTGCCGTGCACAGTTTTGCCCTCGATGAGGTCATCGCCTGGCTGAGCGCCGACGGTCTGCCGGACCTGCTGGTCCAGGCCCTGCTCGATACGCCGGTGTTCCAGACCCGATTGCGCTGGTGCGCCAACAATGCGCTGGCGATCGAACGCCGCGACCTGCATGGCCGCGTGCCGGCCCAGGTCCAGCGCAGCCAGACTGAAAACCTGATCTCGCGGATCTTCCCCGATCAGCTCGCCTGCCTGGAGAACCTGGCCGGACCACGACAGATACCCGATCATCCACTGGTTGAACAAGCGCTGGCTGACTGCCTGCAGGGACATCTGGACCTGGCCGGGCTGGTGCGCCTGTATCAGGCGCTGGAGTCAGCTCGCATGCAGGTTCACATCATCGATGGCCAGCAACCCTCAGCAATGGCCATGGCCCTGGTGCACGCGCCGCGCAGCAGTTTTCTGGACCCGGCCGCCGCCGAAGAACGGCGCACGCGCAGCTTCGAGCAATCGCCGGACCGGCCACCGCATGCCAGGCGCGAGTCTCGTGATCGGCAAGGGTCGGTGCCCCCGGCTGCCAGCCCCGGCTGGCAGAAGCACGGCGACTTTGAACAGACCTTGCTCGCTGCCGGCTACCTGTTGCCCGCCGAGGCGGAGCAGAAGAACCTGGGCGAGACCTTTCTGCGCTTGACCAGACGTGGCCTGGCCATGAGCCTGTGGATCGACCGGCAGCGCTGCTTGTGGATGCACCAGGAACGCCTTGGTGAAGGCCTCGCCCTGTGGCCGAAGGCCAGGATTCAGCCGCACCTGTCAGCTGCCCTCAGGCCGGAACCCATTGCCGACCCGGACGAGGCCCTGTGTCGCCTGCTCATCGGCCGCTGCCGCCTGCTCGGCAGCCTGTCGGGCGAGCGATTGGCCATGGAAACCGGGCTGTCGACGGCCATGATAGAAAGCGGGCTGCTGCGTCTGCAGCTGGAGGGTCTGCTATTGAGCGAGCTGCAGAAAGGCGAGTTGGTCTGGCGAGAAAGAAAACCACAAGCCTTCAACCAGACCTAAGCTGACCAGTCAGCGCGGGCGGGACCGATTGGCCCCGGGCAGCGTTTATTCCTTTCCGAAATCGAACCGACAGGCGCGAAAAAAGGCCGATTGCGCTCCCACGCCTGCCGGGATGACTGCCGAACCTGGTCGGCAGTCAATTGTGGTCAGATCACATAGACGAAGATGAACAGGCCTAGCCAGACCACATCGACGAAGTGCCAATACCAGGCCGCTGCTTCAAAACCGAAGTGATTTTTCTTGGTGAAGTGGCCGAAGGCGCAGCGTATGGTGATCACGATCAGCATCAGTGTTCCGATGATCACGTGCAGGCCGTGGAAGCCGGTCAACATGAAGAAGGTCGAGCCGTAGATGCCGGAACCCAGGGTCAGTCCCAGGTCGCGATACGCGTGGACGTATTCATAGCTCTGAATGGCAAGGAAGATGCAGGCCAGAACAATTGTGGCTACCATCCAGGCAATCAGGGCGCCACGCTGGGCGCGCTTCAGCGCCCAGTGGGCCATGGTGATGGTCACACCCGAAGTCAACAGAATCAGGGTGTTGAGCAACGGCAGACCGAAGCCCGGAATAGTCTGGAAATCACCGCCAAGTTCGGCTGGCCCATGGGTAGGCCAGGCAGCCTCGAAGCCCGGCCAGAGCAGGGCGTTGGTCATTGCCCCGGTACCCTCACCACCCAGCCACGGCACCGACAGCACCCGCGCGTAGAAAAGCGCACCGAAAAAGGCGGCAAAGAACATCACTTCCGAGAAGATGAACCAGATCATGCCATGCCGGAAGGACAGGTCCACTGAACTGTTGTACAGGCCAGCCTCGGACTCACGCACCACATCGGCAAACCAGCCGAAGATCATGATCAGGATGATGGCGGCCCCGAAGGCAAACAGCCACGGACCTGTCGGGCCGCCATTGAGCCAATTTGCCGCGCCGAGCATGAACACGAACAATCCAATCGACCCGACGATGGGCCATTTGGCGGTATGCGGTACGTAATAAGTGCTATGTGCCATTATAAAAAAGCTCCCTTGCAATCAGTCCACCGCGGCCAGCACGGCAGTGGCTTGGTCGTTCTTGTAAATGATATAGGACAAGGTCACCAGGTCGGTACGCGCTGGCAGGTTGGGATCAACCACGAAGCGGACCGGCATGTCTCTTGACTCTCCCGGACCGAGCAGCTGCTCGGTAAAGCAAAAGCATTCCGTCTTGTTGAAAAACAGCGCAGCGCGCCCTGGCGCGACACTGGGAACGGCCTGGGCGACCACCGGCTGGCTGGCCCGGTTGTAAGCGATATATATCGTCTCATAAAGCTTGCCAGGATGAACATCCATGTAACGCTCGGTAGGCTCGAAGCGCCAGGGCAGGGCGGAGTTGACCGTGGCGTCGAACATCACTCGGACGGTCCTGCTGTAATCCACCTCACCGGTCAGCTCCGCCTCGTAGGCGGCAGTATCCGGCGTGCGGCCGCCGATGCCGGTAATCTCGCAGAACTTTTCATACAGCGGCACCAACAGGTAGCCGAAGCCGAACATGGCGACTGCCATGCAGACCAGGCCGGTCACCGTATGCCAGGGCTTCTTTCGAGTCGATTCGGTCATGACGTGAAGTAGTAAAAAACAGCTCGGCCAACAAAAAACAGATAGATGCCGGCCACGATCGCAGCCAGGATCAGGGCCGTTCGGACAACGCCGCGACGACGCTCGTCGCGGCTGTTTTCCTTGCCAGAGACCATCTTAAGCAGGCTCAGGTCAACTGGTCCTTGTGCACGGCGACGCTGTCATCAACCAGCGGCGGCGTATCGAAGGTATGCAGCGGTGCCGGCGAGGGCACGGTCCACTCCAGCCCACGGGCACCTTCCCAGACCTGGGCAGTGGCCTTCTGGCCGCCACGGACGCACTTCCAGATGATGAACGCGAACAGCAGCTGACCAAATCCGTACATGAAACCGCCGATCGAGGAAATCATGTTGAACTCGGTGAACTGGACGGCATAGTCCGGAATACGGCGCGGCATGCCCGCCAGACCCAGGTAATGCTGCGGGAAGAACAGTACGTTGACCCAGATCGTCGACCACCAGAAGTGAATCTTGCCCAGGCGCTCATCGTACATGTGCCCGGTCCATTTCGGCAGCCAGTAGTACACCGCCGCCATGATCGCGTAGACCGCACCAGTGACCAGTACATAGTGGAAGTGGGCAACCACAAAATAGGTGTCGTGATACTGGAAGTTGGCCGGAACAATGGCCAGCATCAGCCCGGACAATCCACCGATGGTGAACAGCACCACGAAACCGAGGGCAAACAGCATGGGCGTTTCAAAGCTCATCGACCCGCGCCACATGGTCGCGATCCAGTTGAAGATCTTCACCCCGGTTGGTACGGCAATGACCATGGTTGCGTACATGAAAAACAGCATCGCCCCCAGCGGCATGCCCACGGTGAACATGTGGTGAGCCCAGACTATGAACGACAGAAAGGCAATCGAGGCAGTCGCATACACCATGGAGGTGTAGCCAAACAGCGGCTTGCGCGAGAAGGTCGGGATGATTTCAGAGACGATCCCGAATGCCGGCAGGATCAGGATATAGACCTCGGGGTGACCGAAGAACCAGAAAATGTGCTGATACAGGACGGGGTCCCCGCCCCCGGCAGCGTTGAAGAAGCTGGTACCGAAGAAGCGATCGGTCAGCAACATCGTCACCGCACCGGCAAGTACCGGCATCACCGCAATCAGCAGGAAGGCGGTAATCAGCCATGTCCAGACAAACAGCGGCATCCGCAGCAGGGTCATGCCGGGTGCGCGCATGTTGAGGATGGTGGCGATGATGTTGATTGCCCCCATGATCGACGAGATGCCCATCAGGTGGATGGCAAGGATCACGAAAGCCAGCGTATTGCCGCCCTGCAATGACAGCGGCGGATACAGTGTCCAGCCTGATGCCGGGCCACCGGAAGGCATGAACAGGGTGGCCAGCAGCAGGGTGAAGGCGAAGGGCAGAATCCAGAACGACCAGTTGTTCATTCGCGGCAGCGCCATGTCCGGCGCGCCGATCATCAACGGCACCATCCAATTGGCCAGGCCGACGAAAGCCGGCATGACCGCGCCGAAGATCATCACCAGGGCATGCATGGTGGTCATCTGGTTGAAGAAGTCGGGATTGACCAGCTGCAGGCCCGGGGCGAACAGCTCGGCGCGAATCACCATGGCCATGGCGCCGCCGATGAAGAACATGACCAGCGAGAAGATCAGGTACAGCGTGCCGATCTCCTTGTGGTTGGTCGTGAACAGCCAACGGGCCAGTCCGGTGGGGTGGTGATCGTGGTGATCGGAGTGATGCGCAGTTGTTTCTTGGCTCATTATCAAATCCTTGCTCTGGCCTGGTCGTTTGCTGGGGATCAGCCCTGATTCAATTCAGCGATCGTCGAAGGCTGAACAACCTCGCCTTCTTCATCGCTCCAAGCATTGCGTGCGTAGGTCAGCGCCGCGGCGATGTCCTGCGGCTGCAGGCGTCCACCAAATGCAGTCATTGCCGTACCATCGCGACCGTTCAGCACCACGTCGAGGTGGGCTGCCAGATCGCCGGTGGGACGACCGTCGCGAGCCAGCGCCGGGAAAGCCGGCTCAAGACCGCTGCCGTCCGGCTGGTGGCAGGCCGCACATTGCGCCTGGTAAACGTTGGCGCCGTGATTCATCAGCTCAGCGCGCGTCCACAGTCGAGCGCTTTCATGTGCGGCATCAGCCATGCTCTGACGCTGGCTGGCGACCCAGGCATCATAGGCCTCGCGCGACACCGCCTCGACCACGATCGGCATGAAGCCATGGTCCTTGCCGCAAAGTTCCGCGCACTGGCCGCGGAAAACGCCTTCTTCGAGGATTTCGGTCCAGGCCTCATTGACCATGCCGGGAATGGCATCGCGCTTCCAGCCCAGGTCCGGAACCCACCAGGAGTGAATCACGTCATCGGCGGTCAGCAGAAAACGAATGCGCGTGTTGACCGGAACCACCAGGCGGTTATCCACTTCCAGCAGATAGTTTTCGACGTCTCGGGGGTTGATGCCTGAGCCGATCTGGCGCGCCTCGTTGCTGGCCCGGTCCATTGCCGAGAAGAAACTGATCTCGTCTTCCAGATACTCGTATCGCCACAGCCACTGGTAGCCGGTGATCTTGATATTCATCTCCGCGCCGCCGGTCTGTTCCATGTCGATCAGGACGCGAGTTGCCGGCACCGCCATTACAACCAGGATCAGCACTGGAATGGCCGTCCAGATGATTTCAGCCTTGGTCGAATGCGAAAAGCTGGCCGGCTTGTAGCCCTTGGACTTGCGGTGAACCACGACGGAGGTGAACATGGCCGTGAAGACCAGGATGCCGATCACGGTCACAATGCCCAGAATCGTGTTGTGCAGCTGGTAGACGTCCTTGCTGTAGGCAGTCACACCACGCGGCATGTTGTCACCCACGGCGAACACGCCCCAGGTAATCACCACGATGACGGCCAGCACGGCCAGGGCGACGATCAGTTCGTTGGTTCTTTTCATCCTTGAATCACCTGTAGTTATCCACTCGCCTTCCAGGCTGTATGTGCCCTCAGGCTCTGTTGCAGCACCCGGGCCAGTTCCAGGCGCTCGTTGACCGGCAAAAAGACACCGATCCGTTGGCTTTCGCCCTGGCAGCTGACGACGACAGTCGCGTCCCCGAAAGCCTGTCTGTCTACCTTTACCCGTACCCAGGCAGCCGGCCAGGACCGCTTGCTCTGGCTGCGCAGGTCAAAATGCTCGACCACCAGGTCCTCGGGGCCGACCAACAGCCGCTCCCGGGCCCAGTTGCCGCGCCAGGCCAATCGCAGGCACCAGCCCACGATCAGCAAGTGCAGCACGGCAACGACCATCACCGGCCACAGACCCAGGATCAGCGGGTACACCGCCACCGCCAGCGTGACCGCGCTCAGCAACAAGAAAACACCGGCCAGCCGGTCGAGCGTCATCGACAGGTTCGACCTGGCTTCGATGATGCTGCTGCCCGGTGCTTCCGGGTTGTCCTGGACTTCGATCATGTGTGCAGAGAACCATGCCTCGAAGGCGCGTCCTGCCAGTGCGCATTGTAGCCGAACGCAGCAATCGGCCGCAAAGTCATTTCTTGCTCCGGATCATGTTTTTACCGTCAGCGCCAAGCCTGGCTGAAGCCTCTCGTGTGTCGTGGTGACGCTGATCAACGGCCTGCGTTACACTTGCCGACCTTGTTGTTTTCAGCCATTCCACGAGCACAATGATGAGCCATGCAGATCAGTTTTTTGTCAGTGCCCGGGCCGCACAGCTCGACCCACTGACCGCGGCCCTGGAGGCTGCCTGGGCAACGGATGAAAGCACCCACATTCGCTTTCTCCTTGACCGTCTGCGGCTGAATGAGGCGGCCCGCGAGCGAGTCAATGAGCAGGCACTGGAGCTGGTCAAGCAGGTCCGTCAGCGTAGCCGCGATACAGGGGCCATGGAGGCCTTCATGCGCGAATACGACCTGTCCTCGGAAGAAGGCGTTGTGCTGATGTGCCTGGCCGAAGCCTTGCTGCGCATCCCCGACAACGAAACGGCTGAAAAACTGATCTCAGACAAGCTCTCGGATGCCAACTGGGAGTCGCACCTGGGCCGCAGCGATTCCCTGTTCGTCAATGCCTCGACCTGGGGGCTGATGCTGACCGGAAAGCTGGTGCGCATCGGATCGAGCAACAAGCGCGATATAGGCGCAACCCTGGCCCGCATTGCCAACAAATCCGGCGAGCCGGTGGTTCGACTGGCCATACGCCAGGCGATGCGGATCATGGGCCACCAGTACGTCATGGGCAGAAACATCAAGGCTGCGCTTGAGCGCTCGCGCAAGAAGCCCAACCGACGCTACCGCTACTCCTTTGACATGCTCGGCGAGGCCGCGCTTACAGCCGAAGATGCCGAGCGTTACCGCAAAGCCTATGAAGATGCGATACGCGCGATAGGGGCCAGCAACGACGACAGCAATGTCTTTGCCGCCGCCAGCATTTCAGTCAAGCTATCGGCCCTGCACCCGCGTTACGAACAAGCCAAGAGCGAGCGCGTGCTGGCCGAATTGGCGCCTGTTTTGCTGGCGCTGGCCCGCCTTGCCCGTGACCAGGGCATTGCGCTGACCGTCGATGCCGAAGAGGCCGAGCGCCTGCTGCTGTCACTGAGGGTATTCGAAAAGGTGCTGCTTGACCCCTCCCTGGCCGGCTGGGATGGACTGGGTCTGGCACTGCAGGCCTACCAGAAGCGTGCCTGGGCAGCCATCGACTGGCTGGCAGACCGTGCCCGGTCCAGCGGTCATCGGATACCGATTCGACTGGTCAAGGGCGCCTATTGGGATACCGAAATCAAGTTCGCCCAGGTCGAAGGTCATGCGTCCTACCCGGTATTCACACGCAAGTGCAACACCGATCTGTCATATCTGGCCTGCGCTGCTCGCCTGCTGGAGCTCTCGGACGCCTTTTACCCGCAGTTCGCCACCCACAATGCGCATACCATCGCCGCCATCGCCGAGCTGGCCGGCCGCAATCGCGACTACGAGTACCAGCGTCTGCACGGAATGGGTCGCGAGCTGTATGAGGAAGTGCTGGACAATCCGGCCTACAACGATGCCTGCCGCGTTTATGCACCGGTCGGCAACCACAAGGATCTGCTGCCTTATCTGGTCCGGCGCCTGCTGGAAAACGGCGCCAATACCTCTTTTGTCAATCGCATCGTCGACGAAAAGCTGCCGCCGGAGGAAGTGATCAACGACCCGGTTGCCCAGGTCGCGGCGCTGGCCTGCATTCCCCATCCGAAGATTCCGCCGCCTCGTGCTATCTACGGCGAGGATCGAGACAACTCGGCAGGCATCAATTTCGCCGGGCTGGCGATCCAGGCCGAGCTCAAGGCCGAAATGGATACTTTCGCGGTTCAGCACTGGCAGGCCGCGCCGCTTGGAGCCAAGGCGGGGGCCGCAGCCGGAAGCGCCGAGCTGGCCCATCCGGCGAACCTTGGTCTGCATGCCGGACAGGTGCAGTGGACCGACCCATCCTGCATCGATGCCGTCATCGCGACTGCCTGTGCGTCACAGCCAGAATGGGATCGCCGCCCGGTCGAGGAGCGCGCCCGGATCCTTGACCGGATCGCCGACGCGCTGGAGCAGCATCGGGCCGAACTGATGGCACTATGCGCTCGCGAAGCTGGCAAGACGCTCAAGGATGGCATTGCCGAAGTTCGGGAGGCGGCCGACTTCTGCCGCTACTATGCGGCCCGGGCGCGCGCGGCCATGGCAGCGCCCGAGATTCTCACCGGGCCAACCGGCGAGCGCAATCAGATCAGTCTGCATGGCAAAGGTCTTTTCATCTGCATCAGCCCATGGAATTTCCCGCTGGCCATCTTCACCGGGCAAGTGGTGGCCGCGCTCGTTACCGGCAACAGCGTGATTGCCAAGCCGGCCGAGCAAACGCCGCTGGTCGCGCACCGGGCCGTGGAAATCATGCATGCAGCCGGGGTTCCGTCGGATGTGCTGTTCTGCCTGCCTGGCGGCGGCGATATCGGCGCGGCCCTGACCAGCGACCCACGCGTGGCCGGCGTGGCCTTCACCGGGTCTACCGAAACGGCTCGCCGGATCAATCGCAGCCTGGCGGAACGCGATGCGCCGCTGGCCACGCTGATTGCCGAAACCGGCGGCCAAAACGCCATGATCGTGGACTCCTCGGCCCTGCCGGAACAGGTTGTCCGTGATGTCATTCAGTCGGCTTTTCTGAGCGCCGGCCAGCGCTGCTCGGCGCTGCGAATACTCTGCGTGCAGGCCGACATCGCCGATCACTTGCTGACCATGCTGGCTGGCGCCATGCGCGAGCTGAACATCGGCGACCCCGGTCTCCTGACCACCGATGTCGGCCCCGTCATCGACGCCGCGCAACGCGACATGCTTCAGCGCCACGTCGAGCGCATGGACCGGGAGGCGCGCCTGGTCGCCAGGGCACCACTGCCGGACCAGCTGCCGGCCGGGCACTGGTTTGCACCCTGCGCTTATGAAATTGATAGCATCGACCGCCTGCAGGGTGAAGTCTTCGGGCCCGTTTTGCACATACTGCGCTTCCGTAGTCGTGAGCTCGACCAGCTGATCGATGCGATCAACGGCACCGGCTTCGGCCTGACCCTGGGTGTACACAGCCGCATCGACCGTGTTCAGGACTACATCGCCAGTCGGGTTCGGGTCGGCAACGCCTATATCAACCGCAACATGACCGGCGCTGTGGTCGGCGTTCAGCCCTTCGGTGGCGAAGGCCTGTCTGGCACCGGCCCCAAGGCCGGCGGGCCACACTACCTGCTGCGCATGTGCGTCGAGCGCACCCTGACAGTCAATACAGCGGCGGTTGGAGGCAACGCTTCGCTGCTGGCGTTGTCAGACTGATTTATGCCAGCAACAGTTTCCTATGTCATAGTCATGCAGTCGGGCTTCATGCCATGCAGGCAAGAGGTCGATTAGCAGCCCATGTACGAGAGCTTCTACGGTCTTGATGAGCGCCCGTTCTCGATCACGCCGAACCCGCGCTTTGTCTACCTCAGTCAGCGCCACCAGGATGCACTGGCCCACCTGCTGTTTGGGGTCGGGCGCGGCGGCAGCGGCGGCTTCGTCCAGCTGACCGGCGAGGTTGGTACTGGCAAGACCACGCTTTGCCGGCTGCTGCTGGAGCAAGTACCGGACAAGACCCGGGTGGCTCTGATTCTCAATCCCATGCTCAATCCTCCCGAGCTGCTGCGGGCAATTTGTGTGGAGCTGGAGGTCAGCGTCCGCGGCGCCGGGCAGAGCCTGCAGAAACTGCAGGAGCGGCTCAATCGATTCCTGCTCGAACGCCATGCTGATGGCGAACGCGTAGTGCTGATCATCGATGAAGCCCAGAACATGAGCCGGGAATGCCTGGAACAGGTGCGGCTGCTGACCAACCTGGAAACGGCGACCGACAAGCTGCTGCAGATCATCCTGCTGGGCCAGCCCGAACTGCGCCTGCTGCTGGCACGTCCGGAGCTTCGCCAGCTGGCCCAACGCATTACCGCCCGCTACCACCTCGACCCGCTCAACCAGGATGAAACCGAGCAGTACGTCCGCCACCGCTTGGCCGTGGCTGGCGCGCCGCGCTGTCCCTTCAGCGGCGATGCGCTCAAGGCTTTGTATAGAGCCTCCGACGGCGTCCCGAGGCTGATCAACATCATCGCTGATCGCGCTCTGATGGCCGGCTATGCGCATGAACTGGAACGCATTGACCGCCACACCGTCAACGCGGCGGCCCGCGAGGTTGCCGGCGATGACTGGGACGAAGGCACCGGCTGGCTGCGCAGCGCCCTGGCCGCGTCGGTAGTAACCTTGGTTTTGCTCGGCGGCGGACTGCTGGGGTGGACAATGCTGCAAACCGAAACCAGTGCCGACGAGGTTTCCCGACCGGTCTGGACCAGCGTCCTGGACCAGGCCTTCGCCGACCAGGCTTACGCGGAAATGGCCAGCAACTGGCCGGGCTTGAGCGCCAGCGAGATAGCGGCAGCCTGCAACGGTGAGCCGCCGGGACCGGTCGCCTGCCTGCGCAAGCGCGGCAGCTGGGGCTTCATCGAGCAAATCGGCCTGCCCGTCATCTTGCGCCTGGTCGAGCCGGAGCGGGCGCATGTGCTGCTGACCGGAATCGAGGGTGGCCATCTGGTTCTGCGTCATCAAGGCCAGGAGTACCGGGCGCCCCTGCACCAGATCGATCGACGCTGGCTGGGTGAGTTTCTGGTTGCCTGGCCGGATGACGGCAGTATTCTGCGACGCGGCGATGTCGGGCCGGCAGTCGAGCGGATGAAGGCGCTGGCCGAAAAAGTCGAAGAGCCGATATGGACCGAAGCGCGCGATGATCGCTATGATGAAAGCTTTCAGCGCTGGGTCACCGAATTCCAGCGCCACCACGGGCTGACCGCAGATGGCATGATCGGTCCGGAAACGCGCCTGTTTCTCAAGGTTCCGCATATTGGCGGGCCCGGCCTGGCGATCAATCAAGACGGAGTATGAATTAGCGTGTCCTTCATCCTCGATGCCCTGCGCAAGTCCGAAGAGCGCCGTCGAATGGGCGAAAGCCCCACACTGGAAAGCGCCCCGACCGGGCGCGGCGGTCGCCGCTATCGGCCTGGCCGCAGCCGTCTGGCGCTTTTCGCCCTCGGCAGCTGCACTCTGGTCGTGCTTGTAGCCGGCTCCTGGGCAACCAGGGACCTTCTGGTCGGGCAGTGGGCCCAACTGACCGGGGCGGCGGATCTCGATCTGCCGGTGCCTGCCAATCGACCGCTGCTTGCCGAGCAGGTAGGGCAGGCACCCGTGCCAGATCGAATGATGGCCGAGCGCGGCGATGTCGGCACCGACAGTCGCGTGCCGCGCCCTGCCGCCCGCCCATCGCCAGATCAGGCGCCGAGCGCGGCGACCGGTGAAACCATCGACTCGGCCCTGCCGCGCGAGCGAGTCATCGCCGATCCGGAACAGATCGAAGCCGAGCTGGCCCGGCGAATGGCCGGGGAAACTCAGCCGGGCCGCGACGAGCCTTCGCGGGCAGGGCAGGAAACGCGCCCGTCGCGCGAGGCACCGACGCCGGTATCAGAAGTCGCGGCCATCGAACGTCAGGTCGCTGAGGCCGAAGCGCGCAGAGCCGAACGCGAGCGCGACCAGCGTGCCGCCGAACAGCAGCGTGCCGAGGAATTGGAGCGCTCACTGGCTGTTGCCACCGTGCCGCCCGTTGCAGCGGAGGCTGCCGCCCCGGAACGCTGGAGCCCATCGGCCAGCGCCGCGGAATACGTGCGGGCCTGGGAGTTGCCATTGTCGATCCGACGGAGCATGCCCGAGCTGCGCCTGACCATTCACGTCTACTCGGCCGACGAAAGCCAGCGCTTTGTCCTCGTCAACGGCGAGCGTTTCGTCGTTGGCGACCGCCTGGCCGATGGTGCCCGGCTGGTCGACATCCGGCGCGAAGGTGCCGTGGTTGATTTTCGCGACTACCGGTTTCTGCTGGAGCCGTGACCCAGGCGCTGCCCCTGCAGCGCTTCGAACGGCGTGTGCCACCACGCTGGCCCTGGGTGCTGGTTTCACTCTGCCTGGCCTGCCTGGCGATCAAGATTGCCCTGATCCTGCTGGGTCCGGCCGGTGGCGAAGCCTGGCTCTATCTGTGGGGCTTTCGACCGGATGCGATCATGGCAGTGCTGCACAGGGAAGACCCGCGCACCTGGCTGGACCCGGAGCTGGCAGGCCTGGTCACCGCCATGTTCGTCCACCTGGACTGGCTGCACCTGACCGGCAACCTGGCCTATCTCTGGGTATTCGGCATTGCCGTGGAGCGGGCCGTGGGGCACTGGCGTTTCGCCCTGCTGTTTCTGATTCTGGGCGGCCTGGCCAACCTGTACGTGGCCTGGCGCCTGGGTGACTCCAGTCGCCTGGTCATTGGCGCCAGCGGCGGGGTGTCGGCAATCATCGGCGTCTACCTCGGCCTGTTTCCGACCCGACGCATGGGGCTGTGGCTCCCGCTCGGCATTTATCTGCAGTTTGCCCGTGTCCCGGCGCTGCTGGTGATCGGTTCCTGGTTCACGCTGCAGTTGCTTTACACGATGTTCGGCCCCATTTCCAGCGCCGTGGCCTGGTCAGCGCACGTGGCCGGCTTTCTCGCCGGGGTGCTGGCGGCCCTGCTGCTCAGGATGTTCGCCGGCAGCCTGCCACTTGATCTGAGAGACGATTGAACATGTACAAGGTCAGCTTCCTGAACCAGGGAAAGGTCTACGAGCTTTATTGCAACAAGGTAAGCGGTAGCGAACTGTCCTACGGTTTCATTGAAATCGCGGAACTGATCTTCGACGCCGAAGACTCGGTGGTCATTGACCCGACTGAAGAGCGCATGCGGGAGGAATTTGCCGATGTCGAGGTCCTGCATGTGCCGATGCACTCTGTGATCCGGGTTGAGCAGGTCAAGCGCCGCGGTGCCTGCGTGATCCGCGACTCCAAGTCCGGCGAAAAAGTGACCCCGCTGCCACTGGATGGTCCGCGCCGAAAGCGTTGACCGCCCTGGCCAGACCGACGGCAGAATCGGCCGCCTTAGCGACTGGCTGTAGTCGGGCGGGCAGGGCTGTGCTAAGGTTGGCCGCGGTTTTTTTCGATCAGCAGCTCGGCTCATGCACATTCTGCCAAGAAGTCTCGTCCTCTCCCTTCTGATCCTGCCAATGGCGCAGGCCGACAGTGTGCATCAGCCCCAGGAGGATTTCTGGCAGGCACTGAGTGCGCTGTGCGGACAAGCCTTTGCTGGTCGCCTGGCCTCCTACGACGAAAGCCTTGACCAGGGCTGGCTGGATCAGCAGCTGGTCATGCATGTGCGCAAGTGCAGCGCTGATGAAATTCATATTCCCCTGCATGTAGGCGAGGATCGTTCCCGTACCTGGGTGCTGCGCCGCGATGCCCAGGGCATCGAATTGAAGCATGACCATCGCCTCGAGAGCGGGGCTGAAGACGAAATGACCTGGTACGGCGGCCGCACAAGCGATGCCGGCCGCGCATGGCGCCAGGTTTTTCCGGTCGATGACTATTCACGAGTACTTTTCGTGACCGCAGGCCTGGAGGGGTCACTGACCAACATCTGGTACATGGACATTCGACCCGGCGAGCACTTTGCCTATGGTTTGACCCGGGTTGGTCGCCATCTGCGGGTGCAGTTCGAGCTCGACCAGAGTGTCGAGCCACCGCCGCCGGCCTGGGGCCATGAATAAAGCCGCGAAAAAACTGCCGGCAAGCGACCTGACCCATCTGCAAAGCATCAACACTCAAGGCGAGCCAATCTTATGAACGAGAAAAACAACGGGGGCAACACCCCGGCTTCCAGTCCCAACCCCGACCTGCACAAGGTCCTGCCTGGAGAGCGCACGCTGCTCGAGCGCGCCCTGAACGTGATCGAGGTGGTTGGCAACAAGCTGCCTGATCCGGCGGTCCTGTTCTTCCTGCTGATGATCATTGTCTGGGTGCTGTCGGCCATTCTCGCCCCGATTCAGTTCAATGCCGTCCACCCCACCACCGGCGAAACCATCCAGGTAATCAACCAGCTGTCCGGCTCGGCCATGGCCAGCTTCCTGGTCAACATGGTCAGCGTATTCGTCAATTTCGCGCCCTTGGGGATAGTCCTGGTCGCCCTGCTTGGTGTCGGCGTGGCCGAACATACCGGCTTCATCAATGCCGGCCTGCGCAAGCTGCTGAGCATGACTTCGGTGCGTCTGCTGACACCCATGCTGATCCTGGTGGCAATCATCAGCCACACCGCGGCAGATGCAGGCTACGTGGTGGTCATTCCGCTGGGGGCTGTACTGTTCTACGCAGCCGGCCGTCATCCGCTGGCCGGCATCGCCGCCGCTTTCGCCGGTGTCTCCGGCGGTTTTTCCGCCAACTTTATCCCTTCGGCCATCGATCCCATGCTGGCCGGCATCACCGAGGAAGCCGGGCGGGTGCTTGATCCCACGCTTTACGTCAACCCGCTGGCCAACTGGTTCTTCATGGCTGCCTCCAGCCTGGTCGTCATTGCCGTGGGCTGGTGGCTGACCGACAAGGTCATCGAGCCGCGCCTGGTCAAGGACACCCCGGTCGATGGCGACATGTCGGACATGCCGAAAATGGAAGGGCTGAGCAGCAAGGAAAACCGCGGTCTGTTCTGGGCAACCACCAGCATCGTCATCGCCATCGCCGTGCTGGCCATCGTCGTGATCATGCCCGACTCACCGCTGCGCGATCCGAACCCGGCGCTGGCTTTCCATGAGTCCATTACCTCCTTTGGCGCACCCCTGATGCGCTCCATCGTGCCGCTGATCTTCATCCTGTTCCTGATCCCCGGCATCGTCTACGGCTACGTTGCCGGCACCATCGAGACCCACAAGGACATCATCGCCGGCATGACCAAGGCGATGGAGTCAATGGGTTACTACATCGTCATGGCCTTCTTCGCGGCCCAGTTCATTGCCGCTTTCTCTAGTTCCAACCTTGGGATACTGGTCGCGGTCAACGGCGCGGAGTTCCTGCAGGCGCTCAATCTGCCGGCCCAGCTCACCATAGTTGGCATCATCGGGCTGACCATGTTCGTCAACCTCTTCGTTGGCTCGGCCTCGGCAAAATGGCTGATCATCGCCCCCATTTTCGTCCCCATGCTGATGCAGCTGGGCATTTCGCCGGAGTTGACCCAGGCAGCCTATCGTGTCGGTGACTCCACCTCCAATATTGTCACGCCGCTGCTGCCGTACTTCCCGTTGATCGTGGTCTTCTGCAAGCGCTATTTCAAGGATGCAGGCATTGGCACGCTGATTTCGATGATGCTGCCGTACGCCATCGCACTGTCAGTGATCTGGACCCTGTTCCTGCTGCTGTACTGGTGGATCGGGCTGCCCCTGGGCCTGCAGGCCAGCTACACCTGGACCTTGCCGACCTGATCGGAAACACACTCGGCGCCGGGTTCCGGTCGGGTCCCGGCGCCAACATCTCATTCCTCCCGGAGTTACAAGCAAAGTGGTTCTCAGTCTTGATCGCGGTCTGCACTGGACCATCCTGGTGCTGACCGCCATTTTGCCTCACGGCCTGCGGGTGCGCAGCCGCTACCGTCTGCTCAAACGTCTGCAGCTCGGCCTGCTGGATCGTGCCGAGCTGTTGATGATTCGCCACCCCAAGACCGGTGGCACCTGGCTGAGGGCCATGCTGACCCATCTGTATGCGCAGCGTTACGGCATCTCTCAGCGGCGGGTATTCAAGTCCGACGAACTGGCACGGCAAAATCCCAGGCTGCCGCGCTGGGCGATCAGCAATGGTCTGGCGAGCTGGGAACGGGTCGTCGGCGAGCTGTTCGAAACGAACTCGAGCCGCCTGGCCGGCAAGAAGACGGTGTTCGTGGCGCGCCATCCCGGTGACATCGTGGTCAGCTGGTATATCCAGTACACCAAGCGCACCAAGCGCTTCAAGCGTGAGCTGCTGGAGTGGGAAGCCGACACGCCCATTGATCGGGCAAGCATTTCCCGCGAAGACTTCATCCGCCATCCGGACTTCGGGCTGCCCTGGTTGATCCGCTACCACAACTTCTGGGCGGCGCAGCTCAAGAACCGGGATGACGCTCTGATCCTGCGCTATGAAGATCTCCGCCTGGACACTGCAGCCACACTGAAACGCCTGGCCGATTTCATCGGCGAGGATTTCAGTCCGGAGCAGATCGAGAACACGGTCGCCTTTGGTGACTTCGACAACATGCGCAAGCTCGAAAGCAGCAATTACTTCCGCAACAACTCGCTCAAGCTGCGGAGCGCCAGTGATCCCGAGATGCGCAAGGTCCGGCGCGCCCAGGTCGGCGGCTATCGTTCCGACCTGGACCCCGAGCTGATCGCCTGGATCGACGAACAGATTGACACCCAGCTGGATCCGGTATTCGCTTACCGGGATGCGGGGTAGGGCACCTCATCCAGCCCGCTCAGGAGATTGCGCCGCCTGGTCAGGCTGGATATCGGCACCAGCTCCAGCCCTGCCTCCTCGTCCAGCTCGGCCAGGGCAGCGCGCAGAAATCGAATGGTCTCAGGCCGGGGGTGACCAATGGCGATGGCCGAACCGTTGCGCCGCGCCAGTCTGATCAGATCACGCCAGGCGCGCTCGATGTCTTCCGGAGTGGCCAGGTGATCGAGAAAGACATGACGACGGGTAGCCGCCAGACCGGCCTGGAGCGCCGTTTCCTCAAGCACCGTGTCGGGCGCGGTCCGGCTGTCGAGCACGAACAGCTCCTGGCCACGGTAGTCGCCAAGGCGCTTCAGGCTGTAGATCAGGTTGCCGACGGCATGACGGTCACGGGTGAAACGGCTGCCCTGGTGGTTGTTGAGACCGATCGCGTTTGGCACCCGCTCAAGGGCGCCGGCCAGGTGCTCGCTCATCTGCTCCACCGACCAGTCCAGACCGGGACAGCTGAGCGCCGGCTCGCAGTTGTCGTGATAAAGGCCGGCCAGCGGCAGATGGATCAATACATCGCGCCCTTGCTCACCGGCCTGGCGGGACAGGCGCATGGCACCCGGCGCATCCGGAATGATGGCCACCGCGATACGGGCATCAAGGTCGAGAATGGCCCGATCCTGATGAGCGCGGAAACCGAGATCATCAATGACTACGGCAATGCGCGCAGGCTCGGCGGCCGCCGTCACCGCCAGCAGGACCAGGAAAAATACCAGTACCCCCCGCCAATAAAACACTAGTCGAGCTGCCCGCTACCGCGATAGAGACGCTCGGCGCTGCGAAACAGCTGCAGGGCACGGGCAAGGACCGGGTCCGAACCGTTGACCTGAAGCATATCCTCATCGGCGATCAGTTCATCCGGTTCAATGCCCCCAGCCTCGATTCGGCGACCGGACGGCGTATAGTAGCGGGCTGTCGTCAGACGGACACCGCCGCCGTTGCGCAGCGGCCAGACGGTCTGGATGGAGCCCTTGCCATGACTGCGCTGGCCGAGAATGATGGCCCGGCCATGGTCCTGCAGCGCACCGGCGACAATTTCGGCCGCGGACGCCGAGCCGCGATTGATCAGCACCACGACAGGCACGCCGGGCAAAGACTCTCCGACGCCGCTGCCCAGACTCAGGTTCTGTCCTTCGTTGCGGCCCTCGGTGTAGACCACGAGCTGTTCGGACAGAAAGCGATCAGCCACGGCAACCGCAGCCTGGAGCACGCCGCCCGGATTGTCGCGCAAGTCCAGCACCAGCCCCGGGGGCAGGCCGTGGTCGGTCCTGAGCGTGGACAATAGCTGGTCGAGTTCATCGGCAGTGTTGTGCTGGAACTGGCGAATATGCAGCCGCCAGTAGCCATCCTCCAGCGGCTCAAGGCTGACGCTGGAGCGATTGATGAGTTCGCGATGCAGGACCACGTAGCGCGGCTCTGCTTCACCATCGCGTTCAACGATCAGCTCAACCCGGCTGCCCGGGCTGCCGCGCAGCCAGTTCAGGGCTTCGCGGCTGTTGCTTGCATTCAGTTCGGTGTCGTTGATGGCGACAATGCGATCGTCAGCCACCAGACCGGCGCGTTGGGCTGGAGAGTTGCCCATGGCCTCGACCACCCGCAAATGATCATCCTGAACGACGATTCGCAGACCCAGGCCACCATAACGACCGCTGGCCTGCTCCTCGACCCGATCGAGATCGTCACCACTCAGCCAGGCTGAATGCTCATCGAGCTCGGACAGCATGCCGCGTATCGCCGCCTCGAACAGACGCCGATCATCCAGTTCCTCAACGAAGTTCTCCTTGATGTAGCCCCAGGCATCGGCGAAAGCGCGAAGATCCTCGACACTGACCTGACCGCCTGCGCGCAGCGGACCGGCAAGCACGAGCCCCAGCGCACAACAGCCTGCTGCCATCAAACAGCGCGCGGTACTGGTCGGAACTGCGAACATCTGTCTGCCATCAACAACCGGGCTCGAAAATCTACCATTTTTGGCAGCCCGGGTCACCTTCTGATCCAGCCGGCAGGATTGATCGGCTGGCCATCGCGCCGCAGCTCGAAGTACAGCCCGGTCTGGCCGGCACCACCGGTATCGCCCACCGTGGCGATGACCTCGCCCGGTCTTACCCAGTCACCAACATCCCGCAGCAGCGCCTCATTATGAGCATACAGCGACATGAAGCCGTCGCCGTGCTCAAGGATCAGAATCAAGCCGTAGCCGCGCAGCCAGTCAGCATAAGCAACCCGGCCGTAGGCCACGGCGCGCACTTCGGTCCCGCCGGGGGCGGCATACAGCCAGCCGCTCCAGACCAGCTCGCCGGCGCGGGGCTCACCGAAGCGCCGCTGCAACGTGCCTCCGGCAACGGGCTGATCCAGCTGGCCACGAAGCTCGGAAAAGGCAGGCACCTCGATCTCCGGAGGGATATCGGCCAGCGCCTGTGCGAGCTCGTCAATCAAACGCGCCAGCTCGGCAGCATCGTTTTCCAGCGCGCTCAGCTCTTCCTGGCGGCTTTGAATGCGCTGCTCGACCAAGGCCAGCGCCGTTTGTCGTTCGGCCCGCGCACTTTCGAGACGGTCAATGTCCTGCTGCTGGCGCTCAGCCAGGGCTTCGAGCTCTTCCTGACGCTGCAGCACCACCCGCTGATTCTCCTCCAGGTCTGCGGCCGCTGCCAGCAGGGCGGAGATTGCGTCGAGACGCGATCGGGTGAGATAACCGTGGTAGGCGAGGCTGCGGTTGAGCGGGCGCAGATCGTTCTGGCCAAGCAACAGACGCAGGCGCGACTGGCTGCCCTGGCGATAAGCCAGCGCCAATTGGCCGCTCAGCTCGGCGCTGCGTTCTGCCAGGCGTTGCTCCAGGAGCTCACTTTCCCTGCCCAGCGCCAGCAGGGCTTCGCGGGCAAGGCCAATGTCCGCCAGGGTCTGCCGTCGCGCGCGCTCGGCGCCGGATACCTCGCGCTCGCGTTCGGCGAGCTGATCCAGCACCTGGTCACGCTCGCCGACGGCCTCTACCAGGCGCTGGCGAATGCGCTCGATCTGCGATCGCATCTGATCGAGCTGGGCCTCCAACGCCTCGCGGTCCTCAAGCCCGGCAGCTGACGGCCCTGCCAGCAGCAGGGCCGACAACAGCAGCAGCAGGGCGCGCAAGTGGATCAACGCAACAGGGATCGACCAGTCATGGCCTGCGGCTGCTCCAGGCCAAGCAGGGCCAGCATGGTCGGAGCCAGATCACGCAGGCTGCCGCGTTCGGCCAGCTGCACGGAGCGCGGCCCGACATAAACCAGTGGCACCAGGTTGGTGGTGTGGGCGGTGTGCGACTGACCGCTGTCGGGGTCAAGCATCTGCTCGACGTTGCCATGGTCGGCAGTGATCAGCATTTCGCCGCCGCTGGCCCGGGTCGCGGCCACAACCTCGCCGAGCAGGCGGTCAACCGCCACGACCGCGGCCACGGCAGCATCGAACTTGCCGGAATGCCCGACCATGTCCGGATTGGCTACGTTGGCGACGATCACATCAAACTGCTTGTCCTCGATGGCCTCGACCAGGCGCCGGCTCAGTTCAGGGGCGCTCATTTCCGGCTGCAGGTCGTAGGTTGCCACCTTGGGCGACGGAATCAGCACCCGCTCCTCGCCGTCGAAAACCTGCTCCTCGCCACCGTTGAAGAAGTAGGTCACATGCGCATACTTCTCGGTCTCGGCGATGCGCAGCTGCTTGAGGCCCTGGCGGGACAGGACCTCGCCCAACAGCTCCTCCATGGGTTCCGGAGGAAAGGCCACCAGGCAGGGCAGGTCTTCCTGATAACGGGTCATGGTGACCAGGGCGCCCAGCGCCGGGCGCCGGACCTCGAAGCCATCGAAGTCCGGCTGAACCAGCGCTTGACAGAGCTGGCGAGCGCGGTCAGCGCGGAAATTGACGAATATCACGACATCGCCATCGCGCAGGACCGCGCCACCTTCGATGACGGTCGGGCGCACAAACTCATCATCCTCATTTCGCTCATAGCCCATGGCCAGGGCCTCGCTACCGCTGGCCGCCTGCACGCTTGCGCTTGCCTCGACGATGGCATCCCAGGCCACTCTTACCCGATCCCAGCGTTGATCGCGATCCATGGCGAAGTAGCGACCGCTAACCGTCGCCAGGCGGGCCCGTTCGGATTCTGCCAGGGCCTCCTCCAGGCGCTTGATCGAAGGCCCGGCGCTGCGCGGCGGGGTGTCGCGACCGTCGAGGAAGGCATGGACGGCAATGCGCTCGACCGCGCTGGCCAAAGCCAGCTGGAGCACGGCCAGCAGATGATCTTCATGGCTGTGAACGCCGCCGGGCGATAGCAGGCCCATCAGGTGCAGGGTGCCGCCGTTCTCCGAGGCCAGCCTGATGCCCTCGGTCAGCGCCGGGTTGCGGGCCAGTTCGCCGTCCTCGATCGCCTTGCTGATGCGGGTCAATTCCTGGTAGACGATACGGCCGGCACCGATATTCATGTGCCCGACCTCGGAGTTGCCCATCTGTCCGGCCGGCAAGCCAACCGCCTCGCCCGATGTTTCGATCAAGCCATGTGGGCACTGGCTCCACAGCTCGTCCCAATGCGGCGTATCGGCGGTGCTGATTGCGTTATCGTCGGCGGGTTCGCGATAGCCCCAGCCATCAAGAATCAGCAGCGTCAGCGGGCAGTTGCGCTCAGTTGTCATCTCAAACCTCGACACCATCATTTCAGTTCCGGGCGGCCTGGCGCGGATCTGGAGCCTGAAGAATCTCTTGTTTTCAAACCCTTATGAAAACATCCATGAATTTACTTCAAGATCTATCCGGGCGCTTCGCTGTCACCAGCTGGCCAGACTTGGGGTTCAACACCCGATTATCCCACAAGCGAGCACAGCGGGCAGGCACGCCGGCTGGCAACCGGCGCTGAATTCTTGGATAATGGCGGGCTTTGGTTCGCAACGTGCCCACTATGGAAAACCTGCTGGAATTCATCGGCAACAACCTGCTCCTGTCCGGCTTGTTCGTCGCCGTGCTGGTGGCATGGCTCGCCTGGGAAGTGGCGCGGCTGGCCCGCAAATGGAAGGAAGTCAGCAGCGCTGAAGCCGTGCGCCTGATCAACCGGGAGGATCCGCTGATCATCGACGCCTCCAGCAGCGCCGACTTCGCCAAGGGGCACATCATCAACGCGATCAATATCACCTTGTCGCGAATCGAGGCCGGCAACAAGGAGCTGCTCAAGCAGCGTGAGCGCCCGGTACTGGTTTACTGCAAGAACGGCCAGGCCTCGCCGCAGATCGCCAACCGACTGGTCGGCCTTGGTTTTACCCAGGTCCACGTGCTCGGCGGCGGTCTGGCCCAGTGGGTGGCCGACCAGCAGCCGGTCAGCCGGCAAAAGGCCGCACGCAAGAAAGACAAGCCCCAGGATGGATCACGGCCGCGCAAGAAGAGCAAGGCGGAGGCCACTTCGACAGAGCAAGATTGAGCGTTGCGCGCACCCACCAGGATCAAAGCTCGGTTTTAACACTATTGACCCAATTCAACTAAATCCAAGGAATACGCACTCATGGCAGAAGAAAACCAGACTCCGGAAGCTGCGGCCCAGGCCGGCAACCAGCAGCAAGGCGCCCAGATGGCCGTCCAGCACGTCTACCTGAAAGACGCCTCTTACGAAGCACCCTCGCCGCACGAGCTCGGTCAGAGTGAAGGCCAGCCGGACCTTAACCTGAATCTGGCCCAGCGCACCAACCAGACCGGGGAAGGGCAGTGGGAGGTCATCCTCACCGTGACCGTTACCGCCCGGCAGGGCGAGAAGACCGCGTTCGTTTGCGAGGTCCAGTACGGCGGCCTGTTCCAGTTCTCAGGGTTTACCGAAGAACAGATGCCCTACGTGATCAACGTGCTCTGCCCGAACGTGCTGTTCCCTTACAGCCGCGCCCAGATTACCAACCTGGTCCAGGCCGGCGGTTTCTACCTGCCGCCGCTGCAGCCGATCAACTTCGAAGCGATCTTCAGGCAGCGTCTGGCTGAAGCCCAGGCGAACGGCGCCGGTCAGGCGCCGCAGGACGCTCCGACGCAGTGACGCCAATGCGCGTTGCCGTGCTGGGAGCCGGTTCCTGGGGAACCGCTCTGGCCATGCAGCTGGCGCGCCTCGATCACGACGTCCGACTGTGGGCGCGTGATCCGGATCAGGCCCGCCAGATGCAGCGGCAACGCGTCAATCAGCGCTACCTGCCCGAATTCCCGCTGGCGGAGAACATCTCCGTCAGCAGTGATCTTGAGCAGACCTTGACGAATTGCCGGCGCATCCTCGTCGTCACGCCCTCGCATGCCTTCCCGGAGACCCTGAGCGCGCTCCGCGAGCACGTGGACCAGGACATCGGACTTGCCTGGGCGACCAAGGGTTTCGAACCCGGCAGCGGCCGGCTACTGCATGAAGTCGTCGAGGAAACGCTGGGCTCCGATATTCCGCTGGCCCTGGTCACCGGGCCGTCTTTCGCCCGTGATGTTGCCGCCGGCCTGCCCACCGCAGTCACGGTTGCCGCGAGCAGCCCCTCATTCGGCGAAGGCTGGGCCTCAATGCTGCATGGTGCGGGTTTTCGTGCCTACTACACCGCCGATCTGATCGGCGCCGAGCTGGGCGGCGCGGTCAAGAACGTGCTCGCCGTGGCCTGCGGCATGGCCGATGGCATGGGCCTGGGAGCCAATACGCGGGCAGCGCTGATTACCCGCGGCCTGGCCGAAACCATGCGCCTGGGCAAGGCGTTGAAGGCCGATCCGCGCACCCTGATGGGCCTGGCCGGCATCGGCGACCTGGTGCTCACCTGCACCGGCGATCTGTCGCGCAATCGCCGCCTCGGCCTGGCCCTCGGCCGCGGTCAGTCCATCGAGCAGGCCCTGGCCGAGATCGGCCAGGTTGTCGAAGGCGTAAAGACTGCCGAAGAAACCATGCGCCTGGCCGAGCGCATGAACGTGGAGATGCCGATCACCGAGCAGGTCCATGGCATCCTGTTCAAGGGCTGGAGCGCGCGCAAGGGCGTCAACGTCCTGATGGAACGAGACCTGAAACGCGAAACCGAGTAGGGCAGAGCAGGGCCAGCCTGCGGCAAGCCCTCATTCGGCTGTCTGGAACCCCAGCTGGCGCCAGGCTTCATAAACGGCAATTGCCACCGCATTTGACAGATTCAGGCTGCGTGATCCGGCCCGCTGCGGGATGCGCAGGCGCTGGTCAGGCGGAAACAGCGCCAGCATCTGATCAGACAAGCCCCGCGTCTCGGGACCAAACACCAGTACATCGCCAGGCTGATAGCGCCATTCGCCGTAGCCCCGGGTGCCGCGGGTCGAAAAGGCGAGGTTGCACCGGCCGCCGATCGCTGTCAGACAGTCGTCAAGGCTGGCGTGCCGATGCAGCCTGATCCGGTCGCTGTGGTCGAGGCCGGCACGACGAAGCCGCTTGTCATCAATCACGAAGCCCAGAGGTTCGACCAGGTGGAGACGGGCAGGCGCATTGGCGCACAGACGGATGATATTACCGGTGTTGGGCGGTATTTCCGGCTCGACCAGCACCACATGCAACAGCACATCCGGATCCTCGCCACCCCCCAAAACAGTGCAATCAGTCACGCTTGCTTGATTCCAGGTGATAAAAGCTTTATCGTATCCCAGTGGCACAAGATATTGTGCCTGGCGTATTTAAATGGCACAACAGGTTGTGGAAAAAGCGCAGAACAACCTGTGCATAACTCATAACAACGATCCTAATTTCAAGAGGTTGCGGCATGAGCGTTTCGGCAGAAGCCCTGACAGCGGCACTCCCCGAGATTGCCTTCCAGGAAGCATCGCTGGACATCTGGGACAAGAAGTACAGGCTGAAGTCCAAAACGGGGGAAATCATCGATCTGGAAATCGACGACACCTACAAGCGCGTGGCTCGCGCCCTGGCGGACGTCGAGCTGACCCAGGACTTGCGGGAGCACTGGTACCGAGAGTTCCTGTGGGCGCTGCGGCGTGGCGCGATTCCGGCCGGGCGGATCACCTCCAACGCCGGTGCGCTGGCCCACAAGCCGGCGACCTCGACGATCAACTGTACCGTCTCCGGCACCATCGGCGATTCGATGGACAATATCCTCGACAAGGTTCACGAAGCCGGCCTGACCCTGAAGGCCGGCTGCGGCATCGGGTACGAATTCTCCACTCTGCGGCCCAAGGGCGCATACGTTTCCGGTGCCGGTGCCTACACCTCCGGGCCGCTGTCGTTCATGGACATCTACGACAAGATGTGCTTTACCGTGTCCTCGGCTGGCGGCCGTCGCGGTGCGCAGATGGCAACCTTCGACATATCTCACCCCGACGTGATGGACTTCATTCGCGCCAAGCGCGAAAACGGCGTACTGCGCCAGTTCAACTGCTCGCTCCTGATTACCGATGACTTCATCCGCGCCGTGCGCAACGACCAGGATTGGCCGCTGGTATTCCCGGTCCTGGAAAGTGAGGCCGACGAAATCGACCTGGCCGACGCCAGCAAGGTGGTCTGGCGTGACTGGCCGATCAGCGACGGCTATGTCCAGAATGAGTCCGGCCTGATTGCCTGTCGCATCTACAAGACCGTACCGGCCCGCCGCCTGTGGAACATGATCATGACCTCGACCTACGACTTTGCCGAACCCGGCTTTGTCCTGGTCGACCGCATCAACGAGCAGAACAACAATTGGTGGTGCGAAAACATTCGCGCGACCAATCCATGCGGCGAGCAGCCACTCCCGGCTTATGGTGCCTGCCTGCTGGGTTCGGTCAACCTGACCCGCTTCGTCGAGGATCCTTTCACCGAGCAGGCCCGGTTCAACTGGGACGAGTATCGCCGCACCGTCAGGATCTTTACCCGCATGCTCGACAACGTGGTCGAGATCAACGGCCTGCCGCTGGAAAAGCAGCGCCGGGAAATCGAATACAAGCGCCGCCACGGCATGGGCTTCCTGGGCCTGGGCTCGACGCTGACCATGCTGCGCAAGCAGTACGGGCAGGGCGACTCGCTGGAGTTCACCGAACGGGTGGCTCGCGAGATGGCCGTGGCCGGCTGGGAAGTGGCCCTCGAGCTGGCCGAGGAAAAAGGCCCGGCGCCGATCATGAGTGATGACTTCGAGGTCACCCCGCAGATGCTGCGCCTGCGCCCGGAAATGTTGCGCGATGGCTACCAGCCAGGCGATCGGGTCCCCGGTCGCATCCTGCACGCACGCTACAGCCGCTATATGCAAAAAGTCGCGGCGGTGGCGCCTGAGCTGGTCGACCGTCTGGCCGAAACCGGCGCTCGCTTTACCCATCACACCTCGATTGCACCCACCGGAACGATCTCGCTGTCGCTGGCCAACAATGCATCCAACGGCATCGAGCCCAGCTTCGCCCATCACTACAACCGAAACGTGATCAGGGAGGGGCGAAAGAGCAAGGAAAAAGTCAGCGTCTACTCCTATGAGCTGCTCGCCTATCGAACCCTCGTCAACCCGGCCGCCATGCCGTACTCGGAAAACCCGGACGAGCAGCTGCCCGCGTACTTCGTCACCGCCGAGAGCATCACGCCGAAAGAGCACGTGGCGATCCAGGCAGCGGCCCAGAAATGGATTGACTCCTCCATCTCCAAAACCGCCAACGTGCCTACCGACTATCCTTACGAGGAGTTCAAGGACATCTACCTGTTTGCCTGGGAGCAGGGCCTGAAAGGCTGCACCACCTTCCGCTTCAACCCGGAAGCCTTCCAGGGCGTACTGGTCACCGACAAGGACCTCGAATCCACCACCTACGTGTTCGAACTGGACGACGGCTCGACCATGGAGCTCAAGGGTAACGAGGAAGTCGAGTACGACGGCGAGATTCACACCGCAGCCAATCTGTTTGACGCCCTCAAGGAGGGCTACTACGGGAAGTTCTGAACATGACTGTGCGCATAGACAAGAAAATCGTGGGCTACCAGGTCCGCGATCCGAAAAAGGACGAAGCCGCGAAGGCGGAGAAAAAGGCCGGCAAAAAGGCCGAAATCATCCGCATGCACGAAAAGCTCGAGCGGCCCGAGGGGATGGAATGCCTGGAAGGCGCGACCTACAAGATTCGCACGCCGCTGGACGACCACGCCCTGTATGTCACCATCAACGACATCATTCTTAACGCCGGCACCGAGCATGAACAGAGGCGGCCGTTCGAGATCTTCATCAACTCCAAGAACATGGACCACTTTCAGTGGATAGTGGCCCTGACCCGGGTAATGTCAGCCGTGTTTCGAAAGGGTGGTGATGTCACCTTTCTGGCCGAAGAATTGCAGGCCGTTTTCGACCCCAAGGGCGGCTACTTCAAGCCTGGTGGCCGCTTTGTACCGTCCATCGTCGCCGATATCGGCGCCGTGGTCGAGCATCACCTCAAGCGCATCGGGTTGCTCGAGCCTGACGAAATGAGTGAGCAGCAGCAGCTGATACTTGAGCAGAAGCGCGCCGAGTTCGAGGCCCGGGAGCAGGAACAGGCGGAAAAAAAAACCCTGAAGACTGAGCTGCTGCCTACCGCAGCAGCCGAGAGCAACTATCCAGCCTCGGCCTCGGTTTGCTTCAAATGCAACACCAAGGCCATGGTGATCCTGGACGGCTGCAAGACCTGCCTGGCTTGCGGCTACTCCAAATGCGGTTGAGCAGCAGCGCCTGCTGGCGGAACGGGAACTGAAGCAACACTGGTTGGGCGCAGCGTCTCTCAGCCAACCACCGTGACCAGCCCTGGGGCATGTCGCGTCACCTTGTCGGAGACGCTGCCCATCAGCAAGGCTTTGAGTTTCGACAAACCTCGTCGACCCATGACCAGGTGCACGCCCGGATTCTTCTCGAGGAAACTGATGATCTCGGTCGCCGGATCACCGGCAAGCAGATAACGCTGCAGCGGTCGCCGGCGCGATCCCAGCTCGGCGATGGCGCCGGCAAAAATCGACTCGGAGACCGAGCGCTGGTGCTCATCAAAGCTCGCTTCGGTCACGCCGGCCAGCTCGACCGGGCGCTTGCCGCGCTTGCCGTAGGGATACACATACAACAGCGCCAATTCCCGACCCATGGCATCCGCCAGATCAGCACCGGTCTGGACCGCCCGCAAACTGTTCTCCGAACCATCCAGGGCAACCACAATTTGCTTCCGTAAGTCCTCCATCCTTGCCTCGACAAATCAGCATTGCAGAATCTCCAGCGCACAGTTTCTCACAAGCAGGGCCAGGATAAAGCGCTTTAAACACACACCCATAACTATACATAATATACATTATGCGAACTAATGTATGGCACAAACACAAGCCCAGGCAGCCCCTTCTGTTCATACCCCTGATCACAAAAATCAGATACGCCCGGCTGACTCGCATCCATCATGCGGTCAGCCGGGCGATCGAACTCTAAGGCGCCGAAACCGGTTTCTTCCTGTTCCGTATTCCATTTATCGCGAACTTTCGCCGCCAGTGCCGAACAAGCGGCCCTGCGAAGCGCCAGCCATGCCCGCCATCAGCATGGCAAGCATCATCAACAGCAGCGCCAGTGGGCCGACAGCCGGGACTGGAATCGGCGGACGCATGCTGCTGCCGGCCAACCCGACACTGTGTGGTGAGTTCGCGGCATTGGATACGACCAGCAACTGATCGTCAAAATCGCCCTGCCCCGTGGGCTCGAAGCTCAACGTCAGCGTGCAGAACTGGCCGGGGATCAGGGTCAGCGGCAATGGGCCACAATCACCAGGGTCGAAACCAAACGGTGCTTCCGGCAACATGAACTGCTCGATGACCAGGTCGGCCGGACCGGTGTTGGTCAGTGTGACGGCCTGCTCATCGAACTGACCTGGAGCCAGTGCTCCAAACTGGATGTTGTCAAGACTCAAACCAAGGACGAGATTGGCGCAGCTGACCATCACATCGTCGACATCGGCGCCGGCCAGCGTGCCACTGCCATTTTCCACCGTGCAGTGCTGACCGCCGGGTTGTGCCAAGACAATCACGCTGTAGTTGCTCAGGTCGACCAGCTCGGTGCTGAAGACAAACAAGCCATCACTACTGATCGGC
Source organism: Wenzhouxiangellaceae bacterium (assembly GCA_007695005.1). GTDB lineage: Bacteria > Pseudomonadota > Gammaproteobacteria > Xanthomonadales > Wenzhouxiangellaceae > Wenzhouxiangella. The sequence goes on from REEQ01000080.1 coordinate 77,376, forward strand.
AGCACCTCGTCATCGTTCAAGGTCAGCTCCAGACCACTGCCTTGGAGGCCAGAGACAGCGCCACCAATGCTGAACGACTCGGTGGCACAGCTGACCATCACATTGGTGACGTTCTCACCGGCCACGGTGCCTTCGCCGTTGGTGACGCTGCAGGTCTGCATCGGATCAGTCGGCTGGCTGGTGACGGTCACGGCATAGCTGCTGCCATCCGGCAGCGCACCGACGAAGACAAAACCGCCATCGGCGCTGATCGACAGCACTTCATCGTCATTCAGGGTCAGTTCCAGGCCGGAACCTTCCAGGCCGGACACTACGCCGCCGATGGTGAAGCTGTCTGGGATGCCGTTGCCGACCAGCTCGATGCTGTCGGGCGAAGACGGTGCATTACTCGCAACAATAATATTCTGGCTGGCTGCGCCGATCGCGGTTGGGGTGAATACGAAATCCAGCGTGCAAGCGCTGCCGACGGTCAAGGTGAAAGGCGCGGTGCCACAGCTGCCACCGACTACTGCAAACGGTGCACTTGCGGCAGTCACGCTGCTGATTTCGGCATCGGCAGTGCCGGTGTTTTCCAGCGTAATGCTGGCCGGGGCACTGGACGAGCCCAGCAACTGGTCACCAAAGTCCAGCACAACCGGACTGATTTGCAGCTCAGGTTCGGGAATGAAACCGAACAACTGAAAGCTCAGATTCGGATTGCCAAAACCGCAGTCGCTGGCCGGACTCCAATCAGTACACCCGGAACCGTAGCCATTGCCTGGATTGCGCCAGTGAAACTCGTTCCCGACCTCATCGCTGATCTGAGACCAGAACCATCGACCATCACCAAAGAAATCCATGACTGGCTGAACGGAAAGCCAGTACCTGCCTTCAGTCAGGCTTACCGTTTGCGGCAGGTCGAAGGTCAGAATGCCATCGTCATCATCGGCAGGGGCAATATCGATGAAGCTGATCAGCTCATCGCCCGGCAGGTCTCCGTCATTTTCGTAGATGTAGACACGCACCTCGGTAGCCGGGTTGACAAGCCCACCGTAAAAGCCATAGGCAATGACTCTGCTCAATTCCCAGGCTTCACCCGCAGGAACAATGAAATCATCGGCACTCTGAACCGCCCAGATTGCCGGCCCATCCAGATCGTAAATGCTGAGTGCGCCCGAGATGGTCTGGCTGGCGGTCTGGTCGAACAGCAGCTGCGGCGCCCCCGTGATTTCGTAATCGGCTGGCAGCACGGAACCGGGTGGCGCCCCGCCCTGCTCTGCCTGGTACTGGCGTTGCATGGTTTGCAACTGAGGATCGTCTGATCCAGACGCCTGCGCGCTGGCGATGGACAACACAAGGCCAAAGGCCAAAATACTGGCGGCTAACTTCACGTTCTAAATCTCCCTGTCTGCTGCGTGCAAGCCATGCCAGCAGTCGAGCGCCGAATCGCGTTCAGTCACTCCACTGCTGCCAGTGATTGCAAGAGGCCCCACTTTACAGCAACAAGCAGATTGACGAAAGACTTGCCTTG
>REEQ01000084.1 GCA_007695005.1 Wenzhouxiangellaceae bacterium
TCGCCGAAGGCTTCGAGCGCATCCACCGCACCAACCTGATCGGCATGGGCGTGCTTCCGCTGGAATTCACCGATGGTCAGAATCGCAAGACCCTCAATATCGACGGCAGCGAGACATTCGATGTCAAGGGTGAGCCGGCTCCCGGTGCGATGCTGACCCTGGTTATCAACCGCAAGGGCGGCGAGCGTATTGAAGTCGCGGTCAGATGCCGCCTGGACACCGCCGAAGAGGTATCGGTTTACTCAGCCGGCGGCGTACTGCAGCGCTTTGCCCAGGATTTCCTGGAGGAGTCGGCCGCGGCCTGAGCGCATGCGTTCCGTGACCCTGCATAATCAACTCCGGCCTGACCGTGGTAGTCGAGATGCGGAATTCAGCGAGCAAGAGGGATTGGCGAGCCGCTGAAGCGATCCTTGACCAGATTCTGGAACTGGAAGCCGGTGAGCGTTTGCGCGCCTTGGCGGGGCTGACCGATTCGGAGCGGGTCCGGGCCCATGTCAGGGAGCTGCTGGCGGCAATGGAGCAACCGGGCTTGCTCGACCGGGAAGATCTTGCCTTTGTTGCCGCATCCTTTCCGACGCCGCTTCCCGATTTGTCCGGTCAGGTCATTGATCGTTACCGGCTGGACGCTTTGATCGGCCGTGGTGGCATGTCGGCGGTTTACCGGGCCCACCGCAGCGATGGTGCCTTCGACGAGGCGGTGGCAATCAAGTTGCTGAACCCGGCACTGTTGTCGGCGCGCTGGATAGAGCAGTTTCACCGCGAAGTCCGCTTCCTGGCCAGTCTCCGCCATCCGAATATCGCAGCCTTGCTGGATGCCGGACTTCTGCCGGACGGTACGCCTTGGATGGCGACAGAGCTGATTGATGGCGTGCCGATCGATCGCTATTGCGATCAAGGGGTCGCGGTTCAACAACGTGTTCGTCTGGTGTGTGACCTGTGCCGCGCGGTCGCCTTCGCTCAATCGCATCTCGTCGTCCACCGCGATATCAAGCCCGATAATGTCCTGGTCACCGCCGAGGGGCGGGTGGTTCTGCTCGACTTCGGCATTGCCCGAACACTGGATACCGGCGCTGGGGGAGAGCAGCGCACGCTGCTGACGCGGGTGTTCACCCCTCAATATGCTGCGCCCGAGCAGTTCAGGGGAGAGCCGGTGTCCACCGCTACCGATGTGTTTGCCATCGGGGGCGTGCTGTTCCGATTACTGACCGGCCGCGCGCCCTTCGATGCCGACCTTCATCGTCTCGGCAATGAGGAAACCGGGCCACCATCACGCGAGCTGGCAGTCAATACGAGCTTGTCGAGCAGCGAGCGGCGCCAGCTGCGTCGCGCCATTCGCGGTGACCTCGACAATATCGTGCAGAAGGCGCTGGCCCTGGAGCCGTCAGGGCGTTACGTCTCGGCCGAGGCACTGGCAGATGATCTTGGTCGGTACCTCGACGGCATGCCGGTCCTGGCCCGCCGCGCCAGCGCCGCTTACAGAGCGCGCAAGTTTGTGCTTCGCCACTGGCTCGGGGTCGGTCTGGGCAGTCTGACCTTGATCGGCCTGACGAGCGCGCTGGTTTGGAGTACGATTCAGTCCCAGCGGACCGAGGCTGCGCTTGCCCGGGCCACCGCGGTGCAATCGTTCCTGATTGAGGTTTTTGATGCTGCCGAGCCAGCGCCGGGAGCACGCGGTGTGATTACCCAGCGCGAGCTGGCCGAACGCGCGATTGGCCGCTTCGACCAGGTGTTGATCGACCAGCCCGAGATTGCTCCCGAAGTTTTGCTTGCAGTTGGCCGAATCTTTCGACGACTGGGCTTTACTGAGCAGTCTTTGGCCAGCCTTGCCCGGCTTGAGTCTCGGCTGGACGGACAGGAAATCCGTGCCATCGATCCGCTTCGGGTGGATCTGCATCACTTGCAGGGCCAGGTCGCCATTCAGGCGGGCGATGCCCGCGCCGCAATCGGCTATCTCGAACGGGCGCAGACTCTGGCTGAACAATCGGGTCAGCCTGCGGCACTGAGGGCCGACATTTCCAAGGATCTGGGCCTTGCGCTGAGCAATTTGCGCGAGCTTGACCGCGCCATCCTCGCCCTTCAGCAGGCCGAAATCCTGGCCAAGGAGACGCCATCGGGTGCGCCGCTGCTACCCCGCATCCAGCTGCTTCATGCGCTGACTTTGCGCCGGGCAGGGCGGCTGGAGGACGCCATCGAAGTGGGACTGCGGGCGGTGACGTCGGCCCGAGATGAGTATGGCGAGCGCGATGCACGCAGGGCATCTGCTCTGAGCACAGTGGGTGGCATGCACCGTCGTGCCGGCAGATTAAAAGACGCAGAGCGGATGCTGCGCGAGGCGGCCGAGGTAGAGCTTGCGGCCACCGGCCAGCCCAATCCGGCAACGATCAACAACCTCGCCAACGTCCTGCTGCGTCTTGGGCAGCTCGACGTGGCCCGTCAGCTGTATCAAGAAGCCGTTGCTCTGGCCGCTGAAGCGTTCGGGCCCGACTCTCCGCGCACGGCCAGCTATCGCAGAAACCTGGCATTGTTTCAGCTGGAAGTGGGCGAAATCGAGCCGGCACTGCAAGCCATTCGGCAGGCTGAGGCTATCTACGTCGTCGCCTACCAGCCCGATGATGCCAACCTGATCAACCTGCGCAATGACCTTGCCTGGGCCCTGCTTGAAGCGGGCAGAACCGAGGAGGCCGAGGCGGTGCTTGCCGAGGTGATCAGCCGCGTTGAACCTCATCCCGGCCGGCTTGATCATCTGTGGCGACGGGGGCACCTGTTGTCCAGCCGGCGTGCGCTGGATGCGGGTGACCTGGCTGCTGCGGCCAGCCATATGGCAATCGCGGAACAAGACCTTGGGCGCTACGATCTGGAGTTCCATGACAGGATCCGCCTTGAGTTGGTGGCCGGGGATATCGCCCGGGCCTCAGGCGATGACGCTGCTGCGGATGCGCGCTGGCGCGCTGCCGAAGTTCTTGCCATCGCGCAATTCGGTTTTGAAAGCCCGTTGCATGCGAGTGTGCAACGGCGCTTGCGCGAATGATCATGCATCGCCTGACCAGTTGCCCAGGGCAAGCATGAAAGCCCCAGATCCTGACCCAGCTGAAATCGATTTCCCCGGGTTCTGGACAAAAAGATCTATTGATTCTGCACCGGGCCTTGTTCCGGCCTGGCTGACTGCCCCGACTACTGGAATCGGTCGCTGAAGATCTGATCGACCACAGCGGTTCCGATCAGGTGAACCAGCGCCGGACTGTGTGCCGCCCCGGACTAATTGACTTTGAATGACAGGCCACACTGCGGCTGAATGCGATCTACATACCTGCCCCGTCAATGCCCGGCCGGAACGGCCGGGACCGCGCAGCGAAGGCCTGCACGGACATGCGCCGCAAATGCCGTGCAACGAATACCTTAGGTATTTCGTTGCCGAGTCAAAAATGCAGCGCAATTGTCCAGAGCGCTGGCCGGTTCCGGCCTGATTGCCGGGGCCGGAATGGCGAAGCGCATTTCGTGACCAGAACATCCTTCAGACCTGCGCCTATACGCGCAGACCCATCCTGAATGTCTGCTGATCATAGTATGCAGGTGTTGGTAAGCATGGATTATTCCAGAACCAGCCTGACCGCAATGTGCCCTTGTATGCCAGGCGCGGCAAATGTTCGCTTTCCTGCCGCCACAGCGTTTATCCGGGTCGAGTAAAACCAATCAGGTGAAGGGATGAAAAGTTCGGAATCGAGTCTGTGCGCGGCCGCTCGTCCGGCAGTGGCCGTTGCCCGTTGGCCTTGGGCCCTGGCTTGGCGCAGGCTGCCACTTGTGCTGGCGCTGGTCCTTCTGTTGCCCTCGGCAACCGGGTCCGTGAGCGCCGACTGGGTTCGGGATCCCGGCTTCAATCCCGACGGGGTCGGTGCGAATGGCGGGGTTCTGGCAATGATTCGGCAAGCTGATGACCGGTTGCTGATCGCCGGCAACTTCAGCACCTACAACGGCAGCCCCCAGGTCCGAATTGCCCGCCTCAATGCTGATGGTAGCCTGGACGCGAGCTTCGATGCCGGCTCAGGGGTCAACGGCACGGTCAATGTGATTGCCTTGCAGCCGGATGGGCGAATCCTGCTGGGTGGTGCCTTCTCCCAGGTCGACGGCACAAGCCGTCAGCGGATTGCGCGGCTGAATGCCAACGGCAGTCTGGATTCCGGCTTCGATCCGGGCGCCAATGGCTTCAGCGCCCAGGTCAGGGCAATCGCGGTGCAGGCAGATGGCAGGCTGCTGGTCGGGGGCGACTTCAGCGCCTACAACTCGGTGCCTGTGGGTCGAATCACCCGATTGAACGGCAACGGCAGTCTGGATGCGAGCTTTGATGCCGGCACGGGTGCCGGGGCCAGCGTTCACGCCGTGTCAGTCCAGGCTGATGGTCGCATCCTCATTGGCGGCGCCTTCACCAGTATCAATGACACGGCGCGTTATCGGATCGCGCGCTTGCACGCCAACGGCAGTCTTGATTCGAGTTTCGACCCAGGCAGTGGCCTGGGTGGCACGGTCCAGGCCATCGCCCTGCAGGCCGACGGGCGCATCCTTGTCGGCGGCCAGTTCACCACCCCGCACAACCGCATCACGCGCCTGAACGGCAACGGCAGTCTGGACTCGACGTTTGTACCGGGAACGGCTGCCAACGGCATTGTTCGTATCGTGGCGATTCAGCCTGACGGCCGGGTGCTGATTGGTGGTGATTTCAGCCAGGTCGCCGGCCAGTGGCATCGTGGAGTAGCGCGCCTGAATGCCGATGGCAGCCGCGACCCCAGCTTCACCTTCGGCGGCAGCGGTGCCGGGCCGGCGGGCGCGGTTTATGGCATGGCCGCGCAAACCAGTGGTCGGATTGCGATCGCCGGAGTGTTCAGCAGTTTCAGCGGTGGCCAGGCCGGGAACGTTGCTCGGCTCGTGTCCGACGGGGTTTTCGCTGATCGTTTTCAGCCAGAGCAATGAGGAGCGTGGCCAGGCCTGGCCGCCGTTGACTCTTTGCTGAATGGTTGAGGGCTATTCGAAGCGGTTGCGGAAGATGATCTCGCTGGGCGGTGTCGGGTTTGGGAAGAAGCCTTGGCCGACGCCGGGAATTTGACCGAGGCTGCCGCCGGTCGCCGGGGTGGTCAGGATCTGGGCTGAGCTGGGCACTATCGAGGGCAGGAAAATGCCACCGGACTGGAATTGTGTGCCAAGCGAAAAGACCAGGCTGGCATTATTGCGCCAGCTCAGGCCAGCCGGGAAAAAGCCGGGATTGAAACTGGCGATGACCTGGCCGCTGCCGGTGGCGGTGGAAATGACGATCAGATCAGCCTGGGCCGGTGCGGCCAGGTTGGCTAATGGAAAGGTGATCCGGAAGAAGGCCAGCTGCTGACCATTGGGTGAGAAAGCCGGGTAGGCATGGTTGGAGAAGACGTTGACGCCGCTGTTGGGGTCGACAACCACGCTCGGCAGGGTCAGGATCTGGCTTCGCACATAGGGTTGGCCGGGTGGTCCAGTGGGTCCGTAAAGGACAATGCCGACGGCATTCACTGGTTGACCGTTACTGTTGGTTATGCCGATATAGGCAGGGGTTGCGAAAAAGTCGGTGCCGGGCTGCCAGGAAATGCCGACGAATTCGGATTGGAACAGGTCCAGGGCCGAGCCGTTGCCGATTTCGGCCAGCCCGATCTCGAAACCGTCGCTGGCCCGGATTACGCGCAGCTGGCGCACGCCACCCGACACTGGATCATTGCCGCCGCTGGTGGCCGAGGTCTGGTTGACGAAGGCAACGCGCTGGCCGTTGCTGGAGGTGGCACTCCACATCGGCGTTGCGAACAGAAAACCACCGTCCGGCAGTGACTGGGTGACGTTGTTCCAGAGCTTTCTCCGCAAGCCGGTATTGAGGTCGAAGGCGAACAGGTCCTGGCTGGCCTCGAAGGGCTGGGCGGGATCGGGGCTGCTGACGATGAGCAGATTTCCGGCGGGCGAGAGACTGGGAAACAGGGGCTGGTCCAGGTTCAAGGGCACCTGGGTGACATTGCCGCCGGTGGCTCGAAAGACGCGAAAGTCTGGGTCAGACGGATTGCCGATGGTCGCGCCAAAGATTAGTTCAGCCGACAGCTGCGGGCAGGCCAGCAGAAGGCAAAATGCGAGCAGGTACCGGGCTGGCCTGGTGCCATTACGGGTGGTGCATTGGCGGTTTGGTGACAGGTGCTTTTGCATGCGGCTCTCCAGCGCTCGGATGGTTGAGGGACCACTAGTTACGCGCCAAAGCCGAAGAAACCGGCTCACGGAATCGTGGGGATGGTCGGGAAGGGCCGGCTCGCGGCATCTGGCCGCCACTGGCTGATGTTTCGCGCATCCTCGCTCTTGCCAATGGAATCACCATTGCCTGCGAGCGACGCCTTGATTCGGGGC